>CAZJTF010000292.1:0-8974 GCA_964548565.1 uncultured Planctomycetales bacterium
GGCGGCCCCCGTTCTGCGCGTCACATAACGGAGCATCACGGAGCTCCGATCTCGAAAGAGCAGTCGACATGCTGCGTCCGGCAGCGGGCGCTCCCCGATGGGCCGCGTCGCTCCCCGTGTTCTGCTCTCTTTCAGCGGGTAAGAACCACTGAACTTCTGGCAAATCTCATCGTAGGAACTCCTGCCCCGGC
This sequence comes from uncultured Planctomycetales bacterium, assembly GCA_964548565.1. Classification (GTDB taxonomy): domain Bacteria; phylum Planctomycetota; class Phycisphaerae; order UBA1845; family PWPN01; genus CAYLLT01. Next base: position 192 of record CAZJTF010000292.1, read on the forward strand.
GATCGGCCCGGGACCCGGTATCCGCGCAGGAGCGTCTGCTCAAGGGATTGATCGCCTGCAGGGTTCCGAAGAGAGGCCAGGACATGAGAACTCCATGGGTGCCGCGTTGCATGGCCGAGCCTCCCGCTCTTGATTCGCAGGCCCGCGGCTCGGTGCGGAAGGGATATGCCCTCCTGATCAATCCGTTCTACCGGAAGGATCCCTTCGCCAGCTTCGGAAAACATGTGCTGACGCCGACCCTCGCCCTGACGAGCGTCGCCGGCGCGACACCACCCGGGTGGGAGGTGCGCTACTGGGACGAGAACCTTCTACAGGGTCCGCCGCCGATCGACCCCGTACCCGAGGTCGTCGGCATCAGCGTCCATCTGACGTTCGCGGCGCGGGCGTACGAACTCGCGGCCTGGTATCGCCGTCACGGCGCCGTGGTCGTCTTCGGCGGGCTCCACGTGATGTCGTGCCCGGATGAGGCAGCTCCGCACGCTGATGCGCTGGCCATCGGCGATGGCGTGCAGATCTGGCCGCGTGTGCTCGACGACATGCGCGCGGGACGCCTCCAGAGCCGATACGAGAGCGGCTTCACCCGCCCGTACCGGGAGGACCCACCGCCGCGTCGCGACCTCCTGCCGGATGCCGCGTTTCTCACGACAATGAGCGTGATCGCCACCCGCGGCTGCCATAACCGCTGCGGATTCTGCTATCTGGCGACCGACGGCCTTCATGTACCGTATCAGACACGGGACGTGTCGCAGACAGTCGCGGAGATTCGGGACAGTGGTGCCGCTTACGCCGTCTTCACTGATAACAACCTGGGCTCGCGCCCGGGGCATCTCCGGGATCTCTGCCGCGGCCTGCGGCCACTCGACATCATCTGGAGCGCCGCCGTCTCGATCGACGTGACCGATGATCCGTCCGTCATTCGCGAGATGGCGCTGGCCGGCTGCACGGGGGTGTTCATCGGGTTCGAGTCGCTCCAGGAGAAGAACCTGCACGACGCCCGAAAGCGTTCACCGACTCCCGACGACTATGCCCGTCGTGTCAGGCTGCTTCACGATCACGGAATCCAGGTGAACGGCAGTTTCGTTTTGGGATTTGACCACGACCGCCCGGACGTCTTCGCACGAACGGTGGCGTGGATCGAGGATGCCCGGCTGGAGTGCGCGACGTTCCACATCCTGACGCCCTATCCCGCGACACCGCTGTTCCGGCAGATGCAGACAGAAGGGCGGCTCCTGCACCAGGACTGGGCTCTCTACGACACGTCGCACGCTGTCTTTCGCCCGCGCCACATGACGCCGGAGCAACTCGAGGAAGGCTACGCCTGGTGCTATCGCCGCCTCTTCTCGCACGCATCGATCTGGCGACGCCGGCCCGAGGGCGTGAGGGCCTGGCTGCCGTACCTGGTCATGTCGTACCTGTACAAGCGATCGAACTGGCTCTGGCCGACAATGATCCGACATCAGCTGACGGGGCGCGTCTGGCGACCACTCGTGGAGTGGTCGCGCCGGCGACATGTGAAGTTCCGAAGGCGGCTGCTGGACAGCGGCGAAGTGCAGGCAGGCCCGGTCCTGCCGGCAGGCGTTTGACGGCTCACGCGAAGCGGATCCCAGCCTTCTCGCCGATCTCGAGCAGGTTTCGCCGCGCGAGATCGAACTCCTGCTCATTCGCGCAGTGTTCGATCATCAGCGGCACGTCGCGCCCGAGTCGGCTGACGCCGCGCAGATACTCCGCGAGGTCGATCTTGCCCGCTCCCGCCGGCACCTCACGGAAATGGACATTCATCTCGACATCCCACACGAGATCCTTGGCGTGGCAGCTTGCGATCCAGCCTCCCAGCTTCGCGAAACACTCGCGGATCAGGTTGGCATTCTCGTAGAACCGTCGCGGCGAGTTTACGAGGTTGCAGATGTCGAGGTGAACGCCAAACGCGGGCCGGTCCACCGCACGCACCATTGCCGCGTACGAATCCGGGCTGTCCGGCAGGGCCCAGCCCATCATCTCGTAGCAGAACTTCGCCCGTCTGGGCTTCACTGCGTCGATGATCTTGCGTGCGTTCTCCACCGCCGCCTCGAAGAAGCGCGGCGACAGGTTCTCCGGGTGCGGCCCGAACCACATCTCGGGATTGAACGAACCGGCGATATCGACACAGCACCGTGCACCGATCTCGTCCGCCAGCGCGAGCCCCTCCGTGACGGTCTGGAGGTTCGCCGCGCGCCTGGCCGGGTCGGCATCCATCAGATTGCACCACCGCCCGACCTCGGCGATGACCACGTCCGCCTTCTGATAGGCCGCCTCGATTGCGCGGATCCGCGCGGTGTCTTTCAGTTCGACGGGCGGGCAGTATGCCGCGGCATACCGAAGCTTGCGATGGGCGGCCGCCAGTTCGCCGGGGTCGGCGGTTTTGGCGAAAACGGGTCCTCCCAAACGAACCGGGCGCTCGCCGGCAGGTGCTGCGGGCGAGGAGGTCACCTGGGCAAGCGACACCCCTGCACCACTGGCGAGGACCGCCGCGGATCGCAGCAACTCTCGTCTGAGCATCGTGTGCATGGCATCTCCCCGGTCAGGCGGTGCCGGCACTCTACCCGGACGTAAGGCTTCTTCCAAGATCGTTCGGGCCGCTGTCTCTGATTTGGGGCGCGTTTCTCGTCTCAAAGCCCCGTTTTCACCCGCTCCATGTGATGTTTTTCACAAATTTTGTGACGAATTTCACAATTCCGCTGGACAGGACGATCCAAACGTAGTACTGTGAAATTGTTCACGAGCTTTCCCCTGCCGCGAAGGAGGCGGCCTATGGAATCTGCATCACCGATCTGCACTTACCATTCTGGCGACGGCGTCTGCTTCCGGGCCGAGTGCCCGAAGAGCTGTGTCCGTAACTGGCGCGACCAGTCCACCACCGACTTGCCGACGGGGCTGTCCCCCGTCAGGGAGCAACGTCTCACCCAGCGCCGTGCCTGGCACGACGGGCCAGCGCAGCGCATGGTTCGCTGGCTGACGCACCTGGCTCACTGAGAATCCCTCAGACACTCCGGGCCACCACAACCGGCATTGATCTGCCCCGCTGGTCGTTGTCCGCGCGCATTTTCGGTCGTGTAACGGCAGATCGCCTGTGCGCGGAGAGCGATCCAGCCGGCAGGCCGGACCTGCGTACCTCCCGCTTGAACCCCGCCCGCAAACCGCTAACGTAGTGCCGTCGGCGGTGAGCGCCGCCTGGTGATTCACTTCCTGAGAGGATGCCGCCCGTGCGTGCCCGCGACATCATCCGCGCCTCGACTGTTCTTGTTCTTCTCCTTCCAGTCGCCCGGGCCGCGCCGGCAACCCAGCCTGCCGCCCGCTGGATCTGGAGCCCCGATGAACCTCCCGCGCCCAGGAACCGGTTGACCTGGTTCCGCCGAATCGTGGAGCTGAAGACTCTGCCGTCCGACGGGCGTCTGCGCCTGGCGGCCGACAGCAACGCCGCTCTCTGGGTGAACGGTCACAGCCTGCTGCACAAGGTGCCGCGTTATCACGAAAAGCAGATCACGGCGGTTGAAGTGAATGCCGGGCCGTACCTGCGCCCCGGGAACAACGAGATCCTGGTGCGGCATCACAACTGGGGCGACATCATTACGTTTCAGCGGACCGGCAACGCGCACGCGGGGCTCTGGATCGAGAGTGACTGGGTCATCACCGACGCAACCTGGGAGTGCCGTCGTGCGGAGGAATATTTCCCACACGAGAAGCAGATCGTCGGCCTGACAAAAGACCCACGAATCCGCTACGCGCAGATCGTAGACGGGCGGAAAGAGCACTCGAGCGCCGCCTGGAAGCAGGCAGTCGTCGTCGATGACGGTCCCTGGCCGCAATCTCCCGCGCTCGCCGAGACGCCGCCGCAGCGCGAGTACCCGGTCTTACCGATCCGCGTGCTGGCGGCCGGCCGGCTGTCCGGGCGGACGGATCCCGTCGATGACCCATTCTCGATCGCGGCGGGCATCCGAGCGGCGCGCTGTGAGCCATCCGAGGAGGCTGCCCGGGCGGCGGGGGAACTCCTGTCCGGGCGAGCCGTGACCATCGACGGGCGTGCGGGCGAGTGGCACTACGTGACGTTCGACTTCGGTCTGCCGGTGCACGGATACCCGCAGCTTCTTGTCGATGGGATGGATGGCGCCGCAATCGACCTGGGTTACTGCGAACTGACGCGCTCTCAGTACAGCGGCGAATACCACGTCCGGCCCGACGGCTGGATCAATCCGGAGGGCGTCGTCGGGGTCGGCTACGCGGACCGCTACATCACCAGGGAAGGCCTGAACCGTGTCGAGATGCCGGACGAGCGGACTGCCCGCTGGCTCACACTGCACGTGTACTTCCCGTCCGCTGGGCGAGTCGTGCTCCGGGAGGTCGGCTTCCTCAAATCGCAGCATCCGGTCGACCTCAAAGGCAGCTTCGCATGCGGCGACGAGCGCATGGACCAGATCGTGAAACTGTGCCTGATCCACGCGGAAGTGACGATGAGTGATTCGTACATCGACACACCGGGGCGCGAGGATGGCCAGTGGCTCGAGGACGCACGCCCGCGGGCGATCCTCGCGTCCCGATGGTTTGGCGACACGACGCTGCGCGAACTGATGATCCGCACGATCGCGCAGAGCCAGAACCCTGACGGCCAACTGCATCCGTTCCCGCCCAGCAACTACCCTGCATACCCGGCGAACTACGACTGGAGCGTGCAGTGGGTGGCAATGCTCTACGACCAGTACATGTGGACGGGGCAGACGGAACCGGTGCGGCAGTATCTCAACGCACTCGACAGGCACTGGAAAACCATCCTCTCCCATGTGGATGACGAAGGTCTGTGGCGCACGAACCGTGTTTTCGCCGACATACGGGTCGGCCTGCACCCGGAAAACGACACCCAATCGAGCGGCATCGTCACGCCGTGGATCATCGAACGCTTGCGGTGGTCGGCTGAGATGGCGGATGCGATCGGGGAGCGAAAGCTCGCCGCGGGCTGGCGGGCGACGGCGGACAACATGGCATCCGCTTTTCGCACGTACCACATCGTGCCCCCATCGGGTGAAATTGCGGCGCACGTCGGAGACCGGGTAGATCCGTCGAACCCCCGACTATCACGCGGCTTCAGTCAGGCGGGGCAGACGATCGCCGTGACTGCGGGCCTGCTCACCCCGGAGGAAGCAGCCGCAGCGGCCGCCTATGCATTTCCCCAGCCCGACGGATCACCTCCGAAGGGGGTTACCCGCTGGAACAATCCGACCTATTCGTACCGCTCGCTCCGCGCGATGTCGCACGTGGGCCGGACTGATGTGGCCGTTCGCCATCTGATCGAGCGCTATGAGCAGTACCTGCCGGGCCATCCCCGGAACCCGATTCCGCCCATCCTGCAGGGGCCCTATGGAGGTCCGCTGCCGGAGTACTGGATCAGCCGCGAGGACCATGGTCTTGCGCCCGGCGCGAAGAACTCCGCTCAGCCCGTCGACGATACCGGCTCGCACGGGTGGGGCTCGGTCCCGCTGCTGTGGCTGCATGACACGCTGCTCGGCGTCACCATCACCAGGCCCGGCGGCGGTGAGATCCGCATCGCCCCGGATGCCGGCGCCTTGCCATTCGTCGCCGGGCACACGGTGACTCCGAAGGGCGTGGTGTGGGTGAGCTGGGACCCTGGTCAGGGGCGATTAGAAGTCCAAATCCCGGCGCGTGTGGCCGCGGAGGTCGTGATGCCACGTGCCTGTGCACGGAAACGCACGCAGGTGCTGGAGTCAGCCGGAAAAGTGGAAATCATTGGCGAGAACCACTTCCGGATCGGCGATCCGGGCCGCTTCGCGTTTGCGGTTCGCGGCTGAAGCCGTTTTCGGAAGCGTGACCGTGAATAGATAGACTGTCGGGCGTGATCCGCGCCACACAAACGGAGCACTCGCCATGAAGCCGCACACCTGGATACTGGCGTCTGGATTGGCATGCGTTCTCTGTCCGTCCGCACTCGGTGCGGACATCACGGTATCCGGCCTCGTGCCGTTCGTGCTGCCGTGGGACGATGCTTCACCCGGGCCGACAGATCTCAGCAGCTTCAACGAGGTACCGGCGGGCAAGCATGGATTCGTCCGTGCCGGTGAGGGCGGGCACCTGTATGCGGGCAACCAGCGCATCCGGTTTGTCGGCGTCAATCTCTGCTTCGCCGGGACCGTCCCCACACGCGATGATGCGCCGAAGATCGCCGCCCGCATGGCGAAATTCGGGATCAACGTCGTGCGTTTTCACCACACGGAAACAGGACACTTTCCGGGCGGCCTGACGCGCCGCGACGTACCCGGTAGCGGCGAGCTTCATCCCGAAGCGCTCGACCGCTTCGACTTCCTGGTGAGCGAACTCGAAAAGCGCGGCATCTACGCCAACATCAACCTGCTTGTCGGGCGACCCTTCCGCGCCGGCGACGCTCTGCCGCGCGAGATCGAGTCCCTCGACTGGAAGGAGCGGCACACCGTCGGCATGTTCTTCGCCCCGATGATCGAGCTGCAGAAGCGCTATGCCCACCAGTTGCTCGGCCACCGCAACCGCTACACGAGCCGCACCTATGCGGAGGATCCCGGCGTCGCTTTCGTAGAGATCAACAACGAAAACGGCATCGTCCTGCACTGGCTCGCGGGCGACCTCGACAGGCTCCCCAAACCTTTTGCCGACGACCTCGCCCGCCAGTGGAACGCCTGGCTGAAGAAGCGCTACGCAGACACAGGAGAACTCCACGCCGGCTGGAATCTGCGCGACGAGCCGCTCGGGACCGAAATGCTCTCAAAGGCACCCGCCCGGAAATGGAATCTCGAGCGGCACGCCGGCGCCGATGCCGCGCCTGTTCCGGAGGGTGAAGGTGTCGTGCGGATCACGGTCAACACGCCTGGACGCGAAGCCTGGCACGTCCAGTACGTCCACCCGGGTCTTCAACTCGCGCCCGGCGGGCTCTACACGCTCAGCTTCCGCGCGAAGGCTGATCGGACGCGCCGCCTGCATGTTGCGGTCGGGCAGGCGCACGAGCCGTGGGATGACCTGGGCCTTCGCGCGGAAGTGAAGCTGACAACGGACTGGCAGCAGGTCCAGTACACGTTCGCGGCCCGCGCCGATCACAACGGGAGGGTCAACTTCAGCGGGCTCGGCGCGGAGGCGGGCACGACGTGGATCGCCGATGCCTCGCTGCGCCCCGGCGGCTCGCAGGGCCTGCGCGAGGGCGAGACGCTCGAGCGCGGCACCGTGCCGATGATTCGGCGGAATGATGCGCGGGCCTGGCCGGAGACGGCGCGGACCGACATGGTTCGTTTCCTGTGGGACACGGAGAAGCGCTACTGGGAAACGATGCGTCGCTGCGTGAAGGAGGAGGTCGGCTACAAGGGGATCGTCATCGGCACGATCATCGGCTGCAGTACACCCAATCTCCAGGCCGGTTTTGACGCAGCGGATGCCCACGCGTACTGGGAGCACCCGGAGTTTCCGGGCAGGCCGTGGGACTCTGAGAACTGGACAATCCGGAACCGCAGCATCGTGAACACTCCGGGCGGCGTTCTGGGCATGCTGGCCATGCAGCGGGTCCAGGGGAAGCCGTTCACCGTCACCGAGTACAATCACCCGGCGCCGAACACGTACGGCAGCGAAGCCCCGCTGCTGCTGGCGGCCCAGGCATCCTTTCAGGACTGGGATGCGATCTTCCTCTTTTCATACAATCACTCGGGCCATTGGGATGCGCGCAAGATCACCGGCTTCTTCGATATCGATCAGCATCCCGCGATGATGGCCAACCTGGTGCCGGCGGCGCTTCTCTTCCGGGGGGCACACGTTGCGCCGGCCCGTGAAGCGATCGTCACGAACCTGCCGGCGAACGAGGAGCCCCGGATCATCCTCGACCATGGGCGCCCGTGGCAGCAGATCGAGCCGGAAGTGCTCGGCCTGAATCCGGCCATGTCGCTCCTGCATCGCACCGTGCTCAGGGTGGGAGATGCCCCCATCGGTGGCAAGCCTCCCAGGCTTTCCCCCGACGCACTCAAGCACCTCGTCAGCGACACGCGCGAGGTCGCCTGGGACCGCCGACGTGAGGGCAAGGGCGTCGTCACGATTGATGGCGCGCGGACGAAGGCCGTCCTTGGCTTCATCGACGGACGGTCATTTCAACTTGGAAACGTGACCATTGCGCCCGGTCGCACAAACCAGGACTGGTGCACGATCTGCCTGTCACTCGTCGAGGGAGAGTCATTCGACAAGCCCGGCCGGGCGCTCGCTGTGGCGACCGGTGAGACACTGAACACCGGGATGCGCTTCAAGGACGAAAGCCGCAGCAGCGTCGGCAGAAACTGGGGCGAGGCGCCAAGCCTGGTGGAGGTCGTCCCTGCGACAATCACGCTGCCCGTGTCTCGCTCCCACGTGGAGGCATGGTCCCTGGGCGAGACCGGTCAGCGGGCGAGGCAACTCGAGGTGCGCGACGAGACGGGCGACCGCTGCCGGATCGTGCTCGGCGGCGCAGCGACGCTGTGGTACGAGATTGTCATCCGGTGAACCGGACAGGGGACACGCGGTGATCACCGGACCAGGCGAACTGCATCGCCCGGGCCGAGCGTTGCTTCCATGTTGCCTGGCGCGTTTTGCACGTCTGGACCCTGCAAACACCATGCTGTGGCGGAGGCTGGACTGGCGACGGCAACCTGGAGCCGGGTCTTCTCGGCCACACAACGAATCGCCAGCGGCTGCCGCTCGAGCCGTTCGGCCGGAAGGGAGCTTGCCGCGAGGTCCGGCTCGATGATCCTGAGCCGGTAGTC
>CAZJTF010000293.1:0-8900 GCA_964548565.1 uncultured Planctomycetales bacterium
GTCACGAACAGGGGAACCCCCACGACGAGCCAGGGGGGGAAGACGAAGATCGACTGCTTGAGGTCGAGCTTGAGATCGCCGGTGAGGGAGCGGATCCAGGCGTCGCCGGGGTAGGCGGCCAGGTACGTGAGGAAGAGGCCGATGGCGGCGCCGGCGGCGCCGATGATCGCCCCTTCGACCAGGAACACGAGCTGGAGGTGGCGGCTGTCGGCGCCGACCGCCTTCATGATGCCGATCTCGCGGGTGCGCTCGAGGACGGTGATCAGCATGGTGTTGGCGATCCCGATCCCGGCCACGACGACGGCGGTGACCGCCACGCACGTCATCGCCCCGAAAATCAGCAGGTACATCAGGCGCTGGCGCCGGATGTACTCGAAGGGCGCGTGGGCGCGGAAGCCCATGTCTTCGACGGCCTTGAAGACGCCTTCGACGTGCTCCTCGCTGTCGGTCACCAGGACGGCCCGCCCGATGCTCTGCTCCCCCTGGGAAGGGGTATCGAAGAAGTAGCGGACGGCCGTCTCGTACGGCAGCACGACGTCACCGTCGTCGTGGAGGGCGTCCCAGGGGAGCCCGTGCTCCTGCTCTCCCGGGGCGCGGACGATGCCGACGATCGTGAAGGGACGGGCGAAGAGCGTCCCGGCCTCGGCGGGCTGAGTGGCAAGCGCCTGCTGCAGGAGGGCGCGCTCCGCCGGGGCGAGGTCGAGCTTTTCGAGCAGGCCGGGCAGCTGGCCCGTGAGCTTTTCGAGGATGGCCGACTCCTGGCGGGTGGTCTCCCCGCTCTCGCGGCGGATGTGGACGCCCAGGCCGGCCTGGCGGCGCGGGCGGACCTCGATCCGCAGCGTCCGCCCGACGGCGCGCTCGAAATCCGCGTCGTCCACCACGCCCAGGCGGTAGAGGAGGAACTCGCTGACAACGACGGAGGGCTCGTCGGGGGTCTCGAAGAACCGTCCGGCCACCAGGCGCTGACGGTAGAGCGCATCGTCCGGGCGGGCGGAGACGATGTGTGCCTGCTGCGCGGCCTCGCCGAGCACGACATGCCCGCTCTGCCAGGGCATGGCGACCAGCCGGGCGACGTGGGGGATGGCGGCCAGGCGGGCGAGGTTCTGCTCGGTGAGTTTGACGCGCTCCCGGGCGCTGCGGGCGGCTTCGTAGTCGGCCAGGGCCGTGCGGAGGCGCTCACGGCGTGGCGCGCTGAGGTTGCCGGTGACGTCGACGGCGGGCTGCGTGGCGGGAGGCGCCCAGTCCTCCCAGACGTTGACCTGGCGGAGGACCTCCTGGCTGAGGACGTACGCCCGGATGGCCTGCTGCACGCCCTGGCCGATCGACAGGCTGGCGGCCAGCACGAAGCTCCCGAAGATCACGCCCAGCGTGGTGAGCGCGGTGCGGGCCTTCTGCTGCCGCACCGCCGAGAAGGCCATGCCGATCATGTCGCTCACGCGCACGAGGTTGTCCTTTCGGGCGCGCCGGCGAGCTGCCCATCTGCGAGGCGAATCACGCGATCCGTGCACGTGCCGGCGAGTGCCTCGTCGTGCGTCACCAGCACCAGTGTCATGCCGCCGGCGCGGACGTGCTCGAGCATGACCGCCAGCACCTCGGCGGCGGTCGCGCTGTCGAGATTGCCCGTCGGCTCGTCGGCCAGCAGCACCGCGGGGCGGTTGACGAGGGCGCGGGCGATCGCGACCCGCTGGCTTTCGCCGCCGCTGAGTTCGGCCGGGCGGTGGTGCACGCGGGCGCCCAGCCCCACCGCTTCGAGCGCCCGCCGGGACTGCTCGCGGCGCTCGCGGCGGCTGACGCCGGCGAACACGAGGGGCAGCTCGACGTTTTCGCCGGCCGTGCGGGAGGCGATCAGGTTGAAACCCTGGAAGATCATGCCCACGGTGCGCGAGCGGAACTGCGTGAGCTCCCGCGGCGAGAGCGTGCCCAGCTCATGGCCGCAGATCGTCAGGCGTCCGGAGGTCGGACGGTCGAGGCCGCCGAGGAGGTTCAGCAGCGTGGACTTGCCGGAGCCGGATCTGCCGAGGAGTGCGACCCGCTCGCCGCGCTGGACGCTGAAGGTGACGCCGCGGAGGGCGACGACCGCCGTCGAGGCCGCGCCGTACGTTTTGACAACGTTGAGCGCCTGGATGGCATCGCCGGTGCGGGCCGTCCGTGAAGCCGCGGGCTCATGCATCGCGTCTTGTCCCGGGACAGAGATCCTGCTCACGCGGCACGCACGGGGCGGCGAAGGCCGGCGACCGACCAGGCAAGGTCGGCTGCAATGGCAAAAAACAGCAAATAGAAGGCAACGGCGAACACGCGCAGATCGGAGTACGGAGGCCCCTGCAGTCGCCACAGGTCCGGGCGGCCGACGTCGTGCCACACATCGCTGCCGGCCAGGAACATCACCACCCAGCAGGCCAGTGCGACGACCCCGACGACGGTTCGTACGAGACGATTCATGAGACGCCTCCCGCGTTCGCGTGCCTGGCCGATTTACCTGCGACGACGGCCCGGCGTGCCGAGCCTTCGTCGTCGATTGTCGCCGGCTGTCCATATCTTACCACCCGCGACGCAGCGGGACTGCGATCGGGGCATCCGCTTCGGGCGCCCGCCGCGGGCGATGGGCATTCGCACGCCTGAGCGGGCCTTCGTAGAATCGCCCGCCATGTGCAGCCCCGCCGCCACGCCCGCCGATGCCGCTGCGCCGGTGTCTCGAAGGCCCGTCGAGGCATGGAGCCGGGCGGCCATCGGACCCGGGCTGGTCCTCCTCTTCGCCCTGGTGTGGCGCCTGCTCGGGATCACCGCCACGGACGTCTGGGCGGACGAAGCGGTGACGCTGATGCTCGCGCGGGCGCCGCTCCGCGACCTGCTCTTCAGGCTGCCGACGGCGGAAGGCAATCCGCCCCTCTTTTTCGTACCGTTCAAGGCGTGGGGGCTCGTCGCGCAGTCGGACTGGGCGATGCGCCTGCTGCCCTGCGTCCTGGGCGTCGGCGTGGTGGGCGTGCTGATGGGCACTGCGCACAGCATCCGAAAAGGGGCATGGCTGCCGACGGGCCTGCTGGCAGCCGTCTCGCCCGCGCCGGTCCATTACTCGCAGGAAATCCGCGGCTACAGCCTGCTGCTGCTCGCGACGGCGGTGACGCTCTGGGCCGCCTGGCGGGCCCGCACGCCGACGCGCGGGCGGACCCTCGCGATGACGCTCGCGGCGGCAGCGGCGGCGCACGTGCACGCCGTGGGGCTGTTCGTGTATCCGATGGGCGCGGCCCTCCTGCTGGTGATCGGCAGGCGCGCCGCGATCCGCGCGATCCTGCGCCCATGGGGAGCGTGGCTGTGGCTGGTACTCGTGGCGCCGATGCTGTGGTTCAACGTGCACTGGTCGCAGGTCCACCGTGCGGACTGGTGGATCCCGCCGGTGAGCTGGTCGCAGCTCCGCACGCTCGGCGCGCAGGTCCTCGGCCTCCACATCGTGGAGAGCTGGGAGTACAGCCGCTGGCCCGAGCGCATGTGGGCGGCCTTCGTGATCGAGCGGCTGATGATCCTCGGCCCGGTCGTGCTGCTGAGCGCGGGCCTGGGGGATCGCGCGACGCGCCGCACCACGCTCGGCCTGGCGGCAGCGGCGGCCACGTACCTCGCTCTCATGATTGCGGCCGGAATCCTGTCCGTGCCGAACCTGGCGCTGCGGACGGTGCTGCCGGCGGTCGCGCCGCTGCTTCTTATGCTGGGTTTGGGAGGCTCCACCGGGGCGACCACGTTCCTGCGCTCCGTCGCTCAGACGGCGGTGGTGGCGCTCTGCGTGCTTCAGGCGGGCGCCTGGGCCTGGTACGTGGCGGCCGGACCGCCGCGGCGTCCGCCCGGGCGCGCGACCTACGCGTGGATCCGCGCCGGGCTGGGGCCGCACGACCTCGTGGTCACCACGCCGATGTGGATCGAGGACCTCACCGCCTGGTACCTGGGCGACCTCGTGCCCGCGGAACGCCTGCTCGGGGCGGCCCACCCGATCCTGGACGGCGGATCGCCGCCCGTGCGGCGCGTGATTCCGCTCGTCCACGACGAGGGCTGGCGGGAGCGCCTCCGGGAAGCCATCCGACGTGCGGCGGAGCGGTCCGGTGGGCGATACAGCGTCTGGTACGTCCAGTTCGCGATGCTCTCGCCCCCTGACCGCGGGAATATTCCGGCGGTGCTCAGCGAGGAACACGAGGCCGCGGCTGTTTTCGTCGCCCCGGGCGATATGAAGACGGTGCATGCCCTCCGGTATGTTCCGCGGAAGGTCAGCAGTGCTCCTTCGCCGTTATTGGACCCTTCCTCCGCCCCGTTTCACAGCCCCTGAGCCCGCACATCCGGCACTCCGACATTGACTTGCCGGTTGAGCTTGAATACGCTGGAAGAAGCGGGCGCGATACTTCCAGGCCGAGTGTATCCCGGGGGGGAGCAGCTCCCATCGCGCGGCCGCGACACGCTGTCCCTTGATATAAAGAACCTCCCTATGAAACGAGCCATTCTGACGCTCTGCTTCGGTGTCTTTCTCGCGGGCCAGTCCTGTGAGACGATGATCTCCGACATTCCCGAGCCGTCACCGCAGGGCATCATCGGAATCAACGCCGAGCCCAGCGGAGCGACGCTCCCCGAGTTCGGCGCCCCGGTGTCCATCCGCATCATCAGTAAGAGCAGCGTCGATGCGAACGTCCTCGTCCGGTACCTGGTGGGCAGCATCGAAGTGCGGCGCACGCAGCTCGGCGTCCCGGCCGGCGTGACGATGCCTGTCATCGGGCCGGATCTGGCGGCCGTGGTCGAAATCAGCGGGCAGTTTGCCTCGGGCGGCGGCGCGACGCCCTCCGTGGTGCTGACCCTGGGCAAGGAATTCGAGGCGGGCGACACGAAGGACTACATCCTGCTCGACCCGTTCGGCGAGTGCCCCGAAACCGGTAAGCCCTTCGCCGGCCAGTGCGGCTGCGACGTGCCTGATACCGACAGCGACGGCGACGGCACCGCCGACTGCATCGACAACTGCCCGAATTCACCCGGAAAGGTGAACCCGGGGATCTGCGGCTGCGACACGCCGGAGACCGACACAGACGGCGACAGCACGCCGGACTGCCGTGACCTCTGCCCGCAGGATCCCGGCAAGCAGGCGCCCGGCCTCTGCGGATGCGGCGTGCCGGATATCGACTCCAACGAGAACGGCATCCCGGACTGCAACGAGCCGCCGGTGAATGACTGCAACAACAACGGCGTCGAGGATGCGATCGACATTTCCACCGGGACGAGCCAGGACTGCAACAACAACGGACGTCCCGACGAGTGCGACATCGCGCTCGGACTCGCCGGAGACCGTTCTCTGGCCAACGGCACAACCCCGGGCGGCCCGGTGCTCATCGGCGGCGATGATGCCGACGATCACGGGCGTGTCACGAACGGCGTGAACCAGGACGGCTGGATTTACATCCAGGACGGCTTCACCCTGATTGGACAGGCGGTCCGCAACGGGAATCGGCTCGCCGTCTGCCTGGGTTGCAACGGCGGGCGCGCGGAAGGGGCCTTCAATTCCGGCTTCGACCTGTCGGCGCTGCCGGGGGCCGGCTGGACGCGGGCAACCCTGACGACTGAGGCGGATATCGCCGCGTTCTTCGGCGGCACGGGGAGCGTGAACGTCGGGACGGCCGGCATCATCTACATGCCCACCGACACGAACAACGTCGACGGCGGCATCCGCACGACGCAGGTGGCCGTCGTGAACAATCACGCGGCGACCATCGACGATTTCGTCAGCAACGGCGGCGGCCTCTTCGTCCACGACCAGAGCTTCATCCCCGGAGGCTGGGCGTGGCTCAAGGCCCTGCTGCCGGGAATCTCCGTGATCGATGTGGGTGAATGTGACGACGGCGTGCTCAACCTGACGCCGGAGGGAGCGTCGGCGTTCCCGAACCTGACGGATGCGATCGCCACGCGGGCGACGCCGTGGCACAGCCACTTCTCGGGAGAGTTCGGCGGTCTGACGACGCTGATCACCGGGCCCTGCGGCGAGACCCACGAGCCGGTCATCCTCGGCGGAGCCCAGGTAGTCATCCAGAAGTCGATCACGCTGGCGCCTCTGGCCGCGCGGAACCCGGTGCGGACGCCGCACACCGTGCGGGCGACTGTCATCACCGGCGATCAGAAACCTGTCGTGGAGGAGGAGGTCAGTTTCCTCGTCACGGAAGGCCCGAACGCCGGCACGTCCGGCTTCGCCTGGACGGATTCCTCCGGCGCAGCGACGTTCACGTATGTCGGCGTCGGCGGCGAGGGTCTGGACGTGATCGAGGCCTCGTTCGTCGATCGCGGGCTGGTCCGCAAGAGCAATGCCGTCACGAAGGCCTGGATCGGCTCCGGCGACTGCAACGACAACGACATCCCGGACGACTGCGAGCAGGATTCGGACGGCGACGGCATCATCGACGCATGCGACCCGTGCCCTGAGGCTCCGGCCAGCCAGCCGTGCGATTGACGCGCGCACGCTGCCGAGGCTCCGGGCGCTTAGATCCTCGCCGCTAGGCGCGAGAATCACGCACAACCATTCTATAGCGCACAAAGGTTCCAGTATGCGCCTTCACGAGGCGTGTCGGGCCCATCTTGAGTTTCGCGCGGCACTCCCCTACCCTGACGCGTTGGCCTGTGGCGCGGGATTCGCGCGCGGCGACTTGCGATCGGCAGCGGGGGCGACGTGGACGCGTCCAGAACGATCCGTATCCGGGGTGCCCGCCAGCACAACCTGAAGAATCTCGCCATCGACATCCCGCGCGACCGCCTGGTCGTCCTCACCGGCCTGAGCGGATCGGGCAAGAGCTCGCTCGCGTTCGACACCGTCCACGCCGAGGGACAGCGGAAGTACATCGAGACGCTGTCGGCCTACGCGCGGCAGTTCCTCGAGCAGCTTCAGAAGCCGGACATCGACCACATCGAGGGCCTGCCGCCCACCATCGCCATCGAGCAGCGTTCCGGCGGCAGCAGCCCGCGGTCGACGGTGGCGACGACGACCGAGATCTACGACTACCTGCGGCTGCTGTATGCCCGCGCGGGCGAGCCGCACTGCTGGGTGTGCGGGCGTCCGATCACGCGGCAGTCAACCTCCCAGATTGTGGACGCCGTCCTGACGCTGCCCGAGGGCGCACGCCTGATGGTCCTCGCGCCGATGGTCCGGGGGCAGCGCGGCGAGCACCAGGAGGTGTTTCGGGAGATCCAGCGGCAGGGATTCGTGCGTGTTCGCGTCAACGGCGAGTTGCACGACATCAAGAATCTGCCGAAACTCACGAAGAACCGCAAACATCGCATCGACGTGGTGGTGGACCGGCTCGTCATCAAGCCGGGCATCGGTACACGACTGGCGGAGAGCATCGCCCTCGCACTGTCCCTCGGCGATGACACGGTGATCGTCAGCGTCGAGGGCGCTGCGGGGACGCCGAAGAGCGCTTCCGAAGCAACGTGGACCGACCAGGTGTACAGCGCGCGATTCGCCTGCCCACAGCATCCCGAGGCGAACCTTCCCGAGCTCTCTCCCCGGCTTTTCAGCTTCAACTCGCCGCATGGCGCGTGCCCGACCTGCGACGGTCTCGGCAACATCCTCGAGTTCGACCAGGAGCTGGTCGTCTCCGACCCGACACGCACGCTGGCCGAGGGGGCCATCGACCCGTGGCGGCACAGTGGTAAGCGTCTCAGCGCGTTCTATCACCGTCTGCTCGAGGACTTCTGCCGCGCGTTCAATGTCTCGCCCGACGTCCCCTACCGCAACCTGCCGGAGGCTCTGCGCGAGATCCTCATGCACGGCACGACGCCGGAATCGGAAAAGGCGTACGGCGCGGCGTTTGAAGGCGTGCTGCCGAACCTCAAACGCCGCTGGGCCACGACGGAGAACGAGGGGGTCAAGCAGCGTCTGCATGCGTTCCTGAGCGAGCGGCCCTGCGAGACCTGCCACGGCTCGCGCCTGCGACCGGAGGCGCTCGCGGTGCGAATCGCCGACCGCAACCTGCACGAAGCGACGTCCATGACGATCGAGGGTGGCCACGCGTTCTTCTCGTCCCTGCGGCTGGAAGGCGAACGCGCGAAGATCGCCGAACAGATCCTCCGCGAGATCGTCCAGCGTCTGCGGTTCATGATCGATGTCGGCGTCGGCTACCTGAGCCTCGATCGGGCCAGCGCGTCTCTCTCGGGCGGCGAGGCCCAGCGGATCCGCCTGGCGACGCAGGTCGGCAGCGGACTGGTCGGCGTGTGCTACGTACTGGACGAACCGACGATCGGCCTGCACCAGCGCGACGGGGACCAGCTCATTCGCACGCTGCGCCGCCTCACCGACGCGGGGAATACAGTGCTCGTGGTGGAGCATGATGAGGACACCATCCGCGCGGCCGACCACGTCATCGACATCGGCCCCGGCGCGGGCGCCCATGGCGGCCAGATCGTCGCGCAGGGACCGCTGGAGACGATCCTCGCGTCGCCGGCATCGCTCACCGGACAGTACCTGCGCGGAGAGCTGACGATCCCGCTCCCCGAGAAGCGGCGCAAGGTGATCCTGTCCAATTCGGTCGAGATCAAGGCGGCCGCCGAGAACAATCTCAAGAACATCGACGTGCGGATTCCGCTCGGCTGCTTCGTGTGCGTGACGGGCGTCTCCGGCAGCGGCAAAAGCACGCTGGTGAACGAAATCTTCGTCAAGGCGATGCGGCGCCGGCTCTACAACTCGCGCGAGCGGCCGGGAAAGCATGAGCGGCTCATCGGCGCGTCGCGCGTGGACAAACTGATCGAGATCGACCAGTCGCCGATCGGGCGCACGCCGCGGAGCAACCCGTCGACCTACACGGGGGCGTTCGACCTGATCCGCGACGTGTTCGCCAGGACGCGCGAGGCCAAGCTGCGGGGCTACAGTCCCAGTCGCTTCAGTTTCAATGTCAAGG
>CAZJTF010000294.1:0-8892 GCA_964548565.1 uncultured Planctomycetales bacterium
CGAGCTTCACGTCCGCGGCCGCGTTGATGTCGTTCACCATCTTGCGGGTCGGGAGGATGCACCGAAACCGGTCGGCAATCGCTTGTGCTGTAGGGGCCCCCATCGGGATGCGGAAGAAGTCCGCGTCTGAACCGATTGCCAGGTAATCCGGCATGACCTCCCAGGTCGCGGTGTGTGCGACGCCGTCAATCGACGCACTGACGGTGACCGGCACGAATGAACGCAGGAAGTCCGGGATGTTGCCGCGCGTAATTTCCTGGAGGATCCGTTCTTCACGTGCAGGCACCGGGAGCGTCATCACCTCCGCGGCAAACTGGCTCCCGACCGGTGCGCCTGGCGGACGGGCGGGGATGGCGGGCGGGAGCAGGCAGTCCGGATCGCCGGGGACCTCCGAGCGGGCCACGCATCGTCGGAAGACGGCAAAGTCTTCCCGGTCAGTGTCGCCGTCCCCATCGAAGTCGGCCTGACGGCACGGCCATTCGGGTGGGCGATGCGCGGCAGTCGGAGGCGTCATGCACGCCTGGAATGACGCAAAATCCTGCAAATCCACATCGCCATCCCCGTCCAAGTCGGCGGCGTGCGAGACGAGTCGCGCGGGCGGGGCCGCGGCCATGCAGGGGGCTCCCACGAGAGCGGCTGCAAGCAGAGCGTGTGCCCAGACGACGGCGCGCCTCCCGAAGACTGATGCGACTCCGTGCGTCATGCTGAACTCCCGTGGCAAAGCGTCATTCTATCGGGCGGCCGGACCCGCTGAACAGCCCCCGCGCGGTCTTGGCTGAAGCGGTCACTGTGCGTACACTCGGAAGCGATTTCGCAGGCTCTCTCAAGGAGCATCCATGCGCCGCCTGTCACTCGAAGCAACCGTTCTCTTGTTGTGTGCCGGATCCGCGTTGGCCCAGAGCGCGCCGTCAGCCTCAACACGTCCCGCACAGAAACCTGCCGGCATGCAGATCGGAGACCGCGCCCGGGATTTCGCGTTGCCCGGCGTGGATGACAAGACCTGGCGCCTGGCGGATTTCGCCTCGGCGAGAATCCTGCTGATGATCTTCACATGTAATCACTGTCCCACCGCGCAGGCCTACGAGAGCCGGATCAAGGAGCTCGTCACACAATACGGACCGCGCGGCGTGGCAACGGTGGCGATTTCTCCCAACGATCCGCAGTCCGTCCGGCTGGACGAACTGGGCTACACCGATCTGAGCGACTCGTTCGAGGAGATGAAGATTCGCGCGAAGCAGCAGCAGTTCAACTTCCCGTATCTCTACGACGGCGATCGCCAGGAGGTCTCCCGGGCGTATGGTCCGAGCGCGACCCCGACCGCCTTTGTCTTCGACGCCGATCGCAAGCTGCGCTACATGGGGCGAATTGATGATTCGACGCGGCCGGAGCGTGTCCGTCGGCACGATCTGCGGGCTGCGCTCGACGCCCTGCTGGCAGGCGAGCGCGTCCCGGTCGAAAAGACGCCGGCAGTCGGGTGCTCGGTCAAGTGGAACGACAAGCGAGACACCGTCGTCCAGGCGATGAAGAAGCTTGCCGCCGAGCCAGTCAGCCTCGAAACCGCAGACGAGGCGGGGATCCGCGCGCTCGCGGCGAACAAGACCGACAAGCTTCGGCTGGTGAATGTCTGGGCGACGTGGTGCGGCCCCTGCCGGGTGGAGTTTCCGGAGCTGGTCACGATCAGCCGCATGTACCGTCACCGTGGGCTCGAATTTGTCTCGATCAGCGGTGACTTTCTGACGAACAAGAAGGCGGCGCTCGCATTCCTGCAGAGCCAGCAGGCTTCGAACAAGAACGTGCTGTTCGACACCGACCAGGACACGTTCGTCCAGGCCATCGATCCGCAGTGGAACGGCGCGCTGCCGTACACGATGCTGATCCGGCCGGGAGGCGAGGTCGTGTACCGCCACCAGGGGCCGCTCGAACCGCTCGAACTCCGACGACAAATTGTCCAGCAACTCGGGCGGCTCGAGTAGTGGGCCGGGAGCCGGGGCCCTCGCCCTCCCCCGGGCAGTGCCCGTCGACCGGCGGATTTGCCGACTCCCGGCTCCCCACGCATAATCACCGGCGAGATTATCCCCATCCTGGAGGCATCACGATGTCGTTTCTGAGCATCCTGGCCGTGCTGGCATCCGGAGCGTGGACCGCAGCCGCAAGCCCCCCGCCGGAGTATCTCACGGACCTGCAGGATCGCTTCATCTCGATGACGCAGGCGTGGGGCGAGCTTGGCATGAATGTGTGCGCCCACCAGGCCGGGCAGCCGGGTCTGCCGCTCCAGATCGGGCAGCGCCGTTATCGTCGCGGACTCGGGCACCACGCGCCGGGAGAAATCAGCATCGCACTTGAAGGCGAGTACAGCCGGTTCGAGGCGGATGTCGGGGTACAGCACATCGACAATGGCGGCGGCAGCGTTGTGTTCAAGGTGCTCGTCGACGGCCAGGAAAGATTCGCCAGCGGACTCATGCGCATGGATACGCCGCCGAAGCAGGTATCCGTGCCGCTCGACGGTGCGCAGGAACTTCGGCTGGTGGTCACCGACGGCGGCGACGGGATCATGTGGGACTGCGCGAACTGGGCTGATGCCCGGCTGATCCGCAATCCGGACGCCGAGCGCAAGCCGCTTGTCCTCCCGCTGGATGTGGCGCCGTTCGCCCGCGTCGTGACATCCGACCCGGCACGCATGCAGGGCGCCCGGGCCGGGCGGACGCAGGAATACCTGGCGGAGGACATCTACCTTGAGAAAGATGTCGCCTCCTCGGATGCCGGCTATGACGTACCCGTGATCGAAGGGCGCGCGGTGATCGGCCTGAACTGGCTGGAACGGCGCGCGATCCGCCAGGTGGCGATTGTCTTTGCCGAACCGCCGCAGGCGGAACCGGGAAGCGTCGAGATCCAGGGCTGGTCCGGCGGCACCGCCTGGCAGGGCAAGTGGGTTCACATGGAGGGCCAGGTCGAGCCCCAATCCGGCGGCGGCTGGCTGATGCGCATCAACACGCGTGCGAATCCCGAGTTTCGGCAGGGGACGCGAAAGATCCGCTGGATCATCCCCGCCCAGCGCCCCCTCCGCGTGAAACAGCTGCAGGCGTGGACGCCGACACCCGTCGAAAACGGCACGTTCGAACTGCAGCTCGATGAACCGCGGGCCGGTAAAGGCGTGGTGACGCTGTACAACGGCACGATTCGAAACGCCGGCCAGGGTCAGGCGCTTCGCAGCGAATGGGACCTCAATGCTCCGCTACGGCTGGACCTCACGTTCACGCGCCCGCTCCAGTGGAACACGGATCGTACCGTGCTGCGGGTCGAACTGCCGGAGGGAGCCTTCGGCATCGGAATCGATGACATCCTGGCAAACGAGGCGGTCTACGTGCGCGATTTCGGGCTGTTTGCGGCACCTCATCCCGTAAAGATTTCGCGCGATGCTTACAAGAACCGCATCAGCGAGCAGAAGACGATTCTCCAGCGTGTCCGTGCGATGCCGGATCAGACGCTCGAACGGGCAATCGAGGCCATTCACAACCCCAAGCAGGACCTGCTCCCCACGATGCTCTCGCTGGCCTGCGACAACCGCAAGTTCATCGTGCACCGGAGCGGGCTTGTACAGCGGCTGCTCGAGCCGGAGAAGCCGAACCAGGCCCGCAGCATGCAGATGCAGCCGAAGTTCGGATTCGAGAAGGCGGAGGTGTCGCGCAAGCTGCACGGGGACTGGTTGCCCATCCCGTTGACGACCACGACCGACGGAGGGATCACCTGCCGGCAGAGGACGCTCGTCGCGCCGTTTGAAACCGATGTCACACCCGCCCTCTTCGGCTGGATCAAACAGCGCCCGGTCTGCGTGAGCCGGTTCACTTTCGAGAATCTGAAGGAAGAGAAAGCCACGGCATCGATTTCGCTCACGTTCCATGCGAACGCCGAGCGGAACGACCTGGCGGAGGTGGAGTCGGTGGAAGGCGGTGCGATCGCGCATCGCCACGGACGTCTTCTGGCGGCGGTTCACTTCTTTGAACCGGGCGACACCCAGGTGGAAGCCGGCGACGGGACAATCGTCATCCGTATCCCGCTGGGCGCCCGGATGAAACGATCGTTTGACGTCCTCATGCCCGGCTGGACGATGCCCGTCCGCGAGCAGGCGCAACTGCGCGTCAAACGCGAATGGGTCGCCGATGCAAGACGGCACTGGGACCAGGTGATGGCCCCCGCCGCGCGGATCGAGGTGCCCGACCCGCTGATCAGCAATCTGATCCGCGCCTCCCAGGTGCACTGCCTCGTGGCGGCACGGAACGAGGAGGACGGAACCCGCATCGCTCCCTGGATCGCCTCCGTTTCGTATGGCCCCCTGGAGAGCGAGGGGCACTCGATCATCCGCGGCATGGACGTGCTCGGCCACGCCGAGTTTGCGCGCCGGGCGCTGGACTTCTTCATCCACCGCTACTCACCCGAAGGGTATCTCACCACCGGATACACGATGATGGGCACCGGCTGGAATCTCTGGACGCTGGCCGAGCACGTCGAGCGAAGCCGGGACGAGGAGTGGATCCGCCCGCGGGCGGCGGCGATCGCGAAGGTCTGCGACTGGATCATCCGACAGCGTCAGAAAACGATGAACGGGGTCGGCGCGGCGCAGCCACCGGAGTACGGATTCGTGCCGCCCGGCGTGATGGCGGACTGGAACGCGTACGCGTATTACTTCTGTCTGAACGGTTACTACTGTGCCGGGCTGCGGGACGCCGCCCGCGTCCTCAAGTCCCTCGGTGTTCCGGAGGCCGACGGGTACATAAAGGCGGCGGCCGAATACCAGGAGGATCTGCACCGCGCGTGGCGCTGGACACAGGCGCGCATGCCCGTCTACGCACTCCAGGACGGCACCTGGGTCCCCGGATATCCCTCGCAGGTCCACGGTCCAGGTCCGACCGCCAATTTCTTCCCAGGCGAAGATGGCAATCGGAGCTGGTGCTACGACGTGGAACTCGGTTCACACCACCTCGTACCCTTTGGTCTGCTTGATCCCTCCAGCCGCGACGTGAGTTGGATGATGGACCACATGGAAGACGTGCAGTTCCTTGCCGAGGGCTGGTTCGACTATTCGGCCGAGCGCAACCACAAGGACCCGATCAACCTCGGCGGGTTTGCGAAAGTCCAGCCGTACTACTGCCGGAACGCGGAAATCGACGCAATGCGCGACGACGTGAAGCCGTTCATCCGGTCGTATTTCAACACCCTCTGCTCCCTGCTGAACCGCGAGAACCTCTCGTTCCAGGAGCACTTTGCCGGTGTGGCGGCGTGGAACAAGACGCACGAAACCGGCTACTTTCTGCACCAGAGTCGCCTGATGATGGTCATGGAGCGCGGCGACGCCCTCTGGCTCACTCCGTTCGTCACCAGTCAGTGGATGCAGGACGGCATGACGGTGGGTCTGCGCAACGCCCCCACCCGCTTCGGCACGGTCGCCTACCGGATCAAGTCGGTAATCGCCAAGGGCTTCATCGAGGCCACTATCGAGCCTCCCACGCGAACGCCGCCCGCGGAGATCGTCATCCGCCTGCGGCATCCGCAGGGCAAGCCGATGACGAAAGTGCTCGTGAACGATCAGCCGCACACGGAGTTCGATGCAGCGAAGGAGATTGTGCGTCTGCCGGTCGGGAAAGGTCCGATCACGGTTCGCGCGGAGTACTGACTGGCGATGGCCGCAGGGGTCAGTCGTCGGCAACGACTTCGGATTCGTCGAACTCCTCGCGGACCCGACGGATCGGCTCGGGGCGGACGCGCTTTTCGAGGGCCAGTTCGCAAGCGAGGCGTATGGCGGACTTCATGCTGCCCGGATTCGCGGCGTTCTGACCCGCGATGTCAAAGGCCGTGCCGTGATCGACGCTGGTGCGGATGATGGGCAGGCCGAGCGTGGTCTGGCAGGCGGTGTCGAAGGCAAGCAGCTTGACGGGGATCAGGCCCTGGTCGTGGTACATAGCGACCACACCGTCGTAGAGCCCGTGGCTCGCCCTCCAGAAGAGCGTGTCCGCCGGAAATGGCCCTTCCACGAACCAGCCGGCCTCGCGGGCCATGGTAATCGCCGGCTCGATGATCCGTTTCTCCTCGTCACCGAACATCCCGTTCTCGCCGGCGTGGGGGTTGAGTCCGCAGACGGCGATGCGCGGGTTGTCGATTCCGAACCAGCTGCTCAGGCTCTCGGCCATCAGGTCGATGGGCGTGAACACGCGCCCGATGGTGAACGAATTCCGGAGATCGAAGAGCGGTTGGTGGATGCTCGCCAGAGTGACGCGCAGCTTGCCACCGACAAACATCATGGCGATCCGCTTCGTCTGGAATGCGTGCCCGAGCTTCTCGGTGTGGCCGGGGAACTTGAAACCCGCCATTACCCAGCTTTCCTTGCAGATCGGCGCGGTGACGATGCCCTCGATCCCCCCGCCTTTGGCCGCCGTGATCGCCGCATTCAGGAAACGCATCGACGCTTCGCCGCCCTCGGCAGTGGCGGTGTGCACATTCGAACTGAACATGCCGTATTCGTCGAAGTCAGCCACGACGACGCCGCTCTCGATACGGGAAACTGCCTCATGCGGCAGCCGGAACCAGAACGGGTTGATCTCCGCCTGATCGGCCGCATACTCGATCGCTTCGCTCAGGCCGTAGATGATGAACCGCCCCAGCTTGCGGATCTCGGGATCCGCCAGCGCCTTCACGATCACCTCGGCGCCGATTCCCGCCGGGTCCCCCATGGTGATGCCGACGAGCGGCTTACCCGTGTGGGGCTGATGCGACGGCAGGCTCGGCGGTTGCGGGTTCATACACTCACCAGCCGTTCTCTCGAAGCATGTCGATGGTGAGGGGCTGACGGGTATCCTGCAGCCGCTTCAAGGTCGCGACGATCGTCCTGGCGAGAATGTCCGTCTCGATATTGACGCGGCTGCCGGGCCTCAGGCGCGACAGCGTCGTGCCCTGGAGCGTCGTCGGAATCAGAGCGACGGTGAAGCCGGCGTCATCGACGGAGGCAATCGTGAGCGACACGCCGTCGACGGCAACCGAGCCCTTCGGAATGATGTACGGCATGACGTCCGGACCGGCCGCGAGCGAGACGAGATGTCCGTCCGGACCTGTCGCGATGCGTCGCACGACAGCGAGACCGTCCACGTGCCCCTGCACAACATGGCCGTCCATGGGATCGCCCGCGCGAAGACTTCGCTCGAGATTGACCGGGTCGCCGCGCGAAAGCGCGCCCAGGGTACTGCGGGAGAGCGTTTCAGGAACGACATCGAATGCGACGCTGCGGTGATCGGATTGAGTGACTGTCAGGCAGACGCCACTGACGGCGATGCTGGACCCGTGGGCAATCGGCCGTGTCAGGCCCGGCGCGTCCAGCGCGAGACATGCGCCCGCCGGTCCGCGCTGGACCGAACGCACGATGCCCTGAGCCTGGACGATGCCGGTGAACATGCCGTCTGCACCATGGCCATCTGTTCCTGCTGACTGCCCACAAAACATGCTAGTCGTCGGGCATTCGTCAAGTCAAGGAATCGCGGTGACCGCGTCTCGACTCCAGGAACCTCCAATAGCGCACACCGACGCGCTGCAACTGGCCGCAACTCGGGCTGCGGCCTATAAGGACGTACATGAAAGTCGACTGGGATGATCGATACCGGACCGGTGATACTCCGTGGGACTCCGGCGCACCCTCCGCTGAATTGCGCCGCGTCATCGCGGAGTACCGTATTCCGGCCGGGCCGGCGCTGGAGATGGGCTGCGGCACAGGCGCGAACTGCGTCTATCTCGCGAAGCAGGGTTTCGACGTCACCGGCGTGGACCTGTCTCCCCGCGCGATCCAGACTGCCCAGGCGATGGCCGCGCGCGAGGATGCGCGGTGCCGGTTCGTCTGCGGAGACGTTTTTTCGCTCCCGGATTTCGGGCCGCCCTTCCCCTTCATCTTCGACCGCGGCTGTTACCACGTCGTCCGGAACATCGACGAACGCAGAGTCGTTGACGTATACCATTGGTTACTCTCTGAAGGAGGTCTTCTCCTTATTCTGGCGGGCAACGCGAACGAAGAGAGCAGCCCGGAGGGCGGTCCGCCGCGGGTGAGCGAGGCGGAACTGCGGGCGGCCTTTGATGGCAGGTTTCGCACGGAGCATCTGCGGACGTTCCGGTTTGATGCGAGCCCCGACCGCGACATGCGGCCGCTCGCATGGTCGCTGCTTCTGCGGAAGCTGTGATCGAGCCGGGGAGTCCCACATATTTCCGCCGGAGGTGTCATGTCAGACCCGAGGATCCTGATCGGCGAAAACCCGGATGAGGCCACGCGGCTGGCGACCGAGTGCTTCCGGCAGGCGATCGCAGACGCCGGACAAAAATCCGCGGCGCTCTCCGGAGGCAGCACGCCACGCCGACTGTACCAGGCGCTGGCAGCCCCACCCTGGCGCCACGGCATCGACTGGACCGCGATCGACTGGTTCTGGAGCGACGAGCGGTGCGTTCCTCCGACGCACCCTGACAGCAACTATCGCCTGGCATGGGAGACGCTGCTCGGACCCCTGGGTATCGCGGGGGAACGTATTCACCGCATCCCGGGCGATGCCATGGATCCGGACAGCGCGGCCGCCGCCTACGAGCGCGAGATCCGACGGCATGTCCCAGCCACCCACGACGGTGTGCCTGTTCTGGACCTGGTCCTGCTTGGGGTCGGCGCCGACGGCCACACGGCCAGCCTGTTCCCGGGAGCCGCAACCTCGCGGGAGCAGATGAGGCTCGCAGCCGCCACGGACGGCCCGGTCCTCGGCTACTGCCGGATTACCATGACCTGGCCCCTGATCCTCGCCGCGCGGCAGGTCATCGTTTTCGTCACGGGCGCGGAAAAGGCGGAAATCCTGGCCCGCATTCTCGGCCCCCAGCCGGACC
>CAZJTF010000295.1:0-8862 GCA_964548565.1 uncultured Planctomycetales bacterium
GTCGCCATGCCTGATTCCGATCCTCGTGTGCAGCTCCCGCCGTGCGACCACACGCCCGCCCCCTGGACGGGGCCGTCCAGGCAGGAGGTGCTCGCGTTGCGGCGGCAGTATCTCTCGCCGGCGCTGCTGCTGGCGTACCGCGAGCCGGTGATGCTGGTCGAGGGGCGGATGCAGTACGTGTGGGACGAGACGGGCAAGCGCTACCTCGACGGCTTTGCCGGGATCGTCACGGTTTCGGTGGGGCACTGTCATCCGCACGTGACGCGGGCGATCCAGGAGCAGGCGGGGAAAATCGCCCACACGACGGTCATTTACCTGCACCCGACAATGTCGCAGTACGCCCGGAAGCTGGCGGCGCACATGCCGGCGGACAGCGGCCTCGAAGTGACGTACTTCACCAATTCGGGCAGCGAGTCGAACGATCTCGCGGTGCTGATGAGCCGCCTGGCGACGGGGCGGTTCGACGTGATCGCGCTGCGCAACGGGTATCACGGCGGCTCGCAGGCGACGATGGGGCTCACGGCGCTGAGCACGTGGAAATTCCCGGTCCCGCACCACTTCGGCGTGCACTTCGCGCAGCCGGGGTACTGCTATCGGTGCCCGTACGGGCAGACGTACCCGTCGTGTGGCGTGCGGTGTGCGCGTGATGTCGGAGAGATCATCCGGACCGAGACGGCCGGTCCGGTCGCATGCTTTATCGCGGAGACGATCCAGGGCGTGGGTGGCGTTGTCGTGCCGCCGCCGGAGTATTACCGCATCGTGTACGAGGCGGTGCGGGCGGCCGGGGGGTTGTGCGTGGCCGACGAGGTGCAGACGGGCTTCGGACGCACGGGCGAATGCTTCTGGGGCTTCGAGAACTGGGGCGTGACACCGGATCTCGTCACGATGGCCAAGGGCATCGGCAATGGGGCGGCGCTGGGTGCGGTGACGGCGCGCGGCGAGGTCGCACGCCCGCTGGCGAGCCGGCTGCATTTCAACACCTTCGGAGGCAACCCGATTTCGATGGCGGCGGGCCTGGCGACGCTCGAGGTGATCGATGCCGAGGGGGTCCAGCGCAACACAAAGATGGTGGGCGGACATCTGAAGGCCCGCCTGCTCGAGCTGCAGGAGCGGCATCCGCTGATCGGGGATGTACGCGGGATGGGCCTGATGCTGGGTGTCGAGCTGGTGCACGATCGAGCGACGAAGCAGCCGGCGAGCGCGGAGGCGGCGGACGTCGTGGAACTGGCGAAGGATCGGGGGCTGCTGATCGGCAAGGGGGGTCTCTGCGGGAATACACTGCGCATCAAGCCGCCGATGTGCATCACGAAAGACGATGCGGACTTCCTCGCGGAGTGCCTGGACGAGGTGCTGTCGGTGGTGGAAAGTCGTGCTGCCGGGCGGTAAGTCGGGTCGGGGATGACGCGCGGTCGCGCAGCGTGTTGATGACAAACCTGGTTAAAACTCTCTGGAGCGAGAGAACGGGAGGCGATCCATGCGGGCGATGAATCTGGCTCTGGCGGTCGGGTGGTTAGCGGCCGCACCGGTGCTTGCGGCGGATGCACGGGTGACGAAATACGTCCGGTTCGAGGTCGGGAACCGCGTTTCGTACGGCATCCTCGAGGGCGACACGGTGCGCGAGTTGTCCGGGGACCTGTTCGGGCTCTGGGACCGGACAGAGCGGAAGCACCCGGTCAAGGAGGTCAAGCTCCTGCCGCCCACGCGCCCGGACTGCAAGGTGCTGGCGCTTGCGCGGAACTACCAGAGCCACGCAGGGGAGGCCGGGGCGCCGCCGACGCCGGAGGTGTTCTACAAGCCATCGTCGTGCCTGGTGGGTGACGGCGAGCCCATTGTGATTCCGCCGGGAACGAAAGAGGTGCATCCCGAGGGCGAGCTGGTGATCGTGATCGCGAAACGCGCGAGAAACGTGCCGGAATCCGAGGCGATGGCCCATGTTCTGGGCGTGAGCTGCGGGAATGACGTGAGCGCCCGGGACTGGCAGAAGAACGACATCCAGTGGTGGCGTGCGAAGGGCAGCGATACGTTCGGGCCGTGCGGACCGGTGATCACGAGCGGGCTCGATTACGACAATCTGCTGCTCGAGACGCGCGTGAACGGCAAGGTCATGCAGAAGGAGAGCACAAAACACCTCGTGCACGGCGTGGCCAAGCTCGTGAGCTACATCAGCAAGTTCGTGACGCTCGAACCGGGCGATTTGATCTACACCGGTACGCCGGGCACCACGGGGCCGATCAAGGCCGGCGATGTGGTTGAAATCGAGATCGAAGGGATCGGCGTGCTGAAGAATCCGGTGAAGGCGGCGGAGTGAGGCCCGGCCGTGCATCGCCGCGTCAGGCCTGCGGGTACAATCTCGTCGGTCATCCCGGCGTCTGCCCGGAGTGCGGGCAGGCGGTCGAGGTGAGCTCTCAGGGGAGCAGGCCATGACGAGAAACAGGCTGCTGTTGCTGGTGATTGCCGGTGCGGCCGCGACGCTCGGGTTCTTCGTCGCGACGAACCAGGCGGCCGTGCGGGATGCGTCGGCGATCGGCGAGGCGCCGAGCGTCCGCGGGGATCTCAAGGTGTTCTACGATCTCGCCACGGGCGAACGCGACGGCTCCAAAGGCGAGGATCAGTGCCTGGCGATCGAGTTCCACCAGGAGTACCTGGTGCTGCGGCACAAGATCGGCGGCGGGCGCGTGGTTCCGATTCAGCAGATTCGCAACTTGAGATGGGAAGGGAAGTGAGATGGCGCCGGGCAGTACGAAGCGCGTGCGGTTGGCGTATGGGCGTGACGGGCTCGAGGTCGACGTGCCGGCGGATGCCGTGGTGCTCGAGCCGCGGTACGTGGCGGGCCTGGCTGACGAGCAGGGGGCGCTGCGAGAGGCGCTGCGGAGGCCGATCGGTCTGCCGCCTCTGCGCGAGCTGGTGAAACCGGGCCAGCGCGCGGTGATCGTGCACACGGACATCACGCGGGCGACGCCGAACGAGCGCATTCTGCCGCCGCTGCTGGCGGAGCTCGAATCTGCGGGGATCCGGCGCGGGGACATCACGCTCCTGAACGCGCTGGGGACGCATCGCCCGCAGACGGAGGCGGAACTCCGCAAGATGCTCGGCGATGCGGTCGTCGACAACTACCGGTGCGTGCAGCACGACGGCAACGACGATGCGAACCTGGTGCGGGTCGGGCGGACGCGTTTCGGGCACGAGGTTCGCATCAACCGGCTGTTCGTCGAGGCGGACGTGCGGATCCTCACCGGGTTCATCGAGCCGCACTTCTTCGCCGGCTTCAGCGGCGGACCCAAAGGCGTGCTGCCATCGATCGCCGGGGCGGAGAGCGTTCTGAGCAACCACGGCGCGAAGATGATCGGCGACCCCAGTGCCACGTGGGGGATCACGCGCGGGAATCCGATCTGGGAGGAAATGCTCGAGGCGGCGCAGATGGCGCGTCCGACGTTCATCCTCAACGTGGCGATGAACCGCGACAAGCAGATCACGGGCGTTTTTGCCGGCGATCTTGTCGCGGCGCACGCGGCGGGCTGTGCGTTCGTGAAAGAGCATGCCATGGTACCGGTGGCGGAGCCGTTCGACGTGGTGCTGACGAGCAACTCGGGGTACCCGCTCGACCTCAACCTCTACCAGGCGGTGAAGGGGATGTCGGCGGCCTCGCAGGTGGTGCGGCAGGGCGGACACATCATCGTGGCGGCCGAGTGCTGGGACGGCATTCCCGAGCACGGCGCGTTCGGGACGCTGCTGCGGCAGTTCAAGACACCGGCCCAGGCCCTGGCGCGCATCGAGTCGCCCGGGTTCGGCTCGCCGGACCAGTGGCAGGTGCAGATCGAGGCGCGGATCCGGATGAAGGCTGACGTGCATGTGTACGCGGGTGGGTTGACGGACGAGCAGATCACGTCGGCGATGCTGCAGCCGTGCCGGGATATCGGCAAGACGCTCGGGAAGGTGCTGGCGAATGGCGACGGGCGTCAACGGACGCTGTGCGTGCTGCCGGAGGGGCCGCTGACGATTCCTTACCTTGAGGCGTGATTTGGCGGCCGCGCCACGCGGGTGCGCTGGCGGCTCGCTCCGCCAAGGTCCGCTCTCACTTCGGGGGGTCGAAGTTCCCGTGCCGCGTCAGGCTAGCCGTACGCAATCCAGAGGATGAGCATACCCCAGGGCAGCAAGGCGAACACGAGCAGGACACCGTACACCCCTATCGTCAACAGACGGAACAGGGCCCGACCGATCGGAGGCTCGGGCTGCATCCTGACACACCAGCCGAAGAACTGCATGAACAGCAGGCCGAAGGGCGGGAGCAGGAGACCCGCCAGGAACCAGATATCGAATTTCCAGGTATTCATGGCCAGGGGAAGCAGTATCAGAGGTATGCAGGATAGAACCAAAGCCAGACGCACCAGACTGGCGAGCCAGGGAACATCGTCGGGCCGTCGTGAAACCTCCTGAGGCGGTCGTGATTCTTGACGCCGCCAGTGTGCCACAATCCCCAAACAGGCGATTCCTCCGGAGACGCTCGAAGTGACGATGAGGGCAATCAGCGCCGCCAGGTTGAGTCTGGGGCGGATCCGAACGCGATATTGCTGCGGCGACGGCGGCGCGTCCGCCTCGACGACGTAGTTCCTTTCGTGCGTGACCACAAAACGACCGAGCGATCTGTCGTTGTGGAGCTGCGCGCCCGGCGCTGCGGCCTCGATTGGCAGAAGCCGGCCGTGCGGGTCCTTCACCCGGAATCCAAGCGAGAGGGCATCACGATGGGACGCATCAATGCATGGGGTGTTTCCGCAGATCACGTATGTGCCAGGCTTCAGCAGGATGGAGTGATTCCCTGGAGCGAGGAATTCGGCAACGACAGGATTCGAATACACGAGCCAGAATGTTGCCGCCAAAGTTGCGGCCGATACAACCGCGGCCGGTACAACGAGCCTCAGGTGCCGTCGTGTCATATTGACCGCCCCACATAGCCAGCGAACAGTCGTAGTGCGATGAATACCTTTATTCTCGCAGAATGGTGCTACCTATTGCACTCTTGCTTTCACCCGTCGCCCGTGCGGCGGTGGCACGGCGTACCGCTTTCCGATCAGGCGAGGCCTTTGATCGGCGCGGGAGGGGCGTTGTCGGCCGGCTGGGTGCCGGGGGAAGCCAGGCTGGTGGCGGGATCGATCCCCAACCGCGTGAGGATCGTGGCCGCCAGATCCAGCGGGCGCACCGGGGCATCCTTCGGCTCGGCGCCGTCGGGGCTGGATGAGCCGATCACCTGGCCGGCACGGATCCCGCCGCCGGCGATAAGGACGCTGAACACCTTCGGCCAGTGGTCGCGTCCCCGGTCACGATTGAGCCGGGGACTGCGGCCGAATTCTGTCTGGACGAGCACGAGCGTTCGCGCCAGGAGTCCGCGTCCGTCGAGGTCGCGGATCAGCGTGGCGACGGCCTGGTCGACCGGCGGGGCGACTGCGCGCATTCCGGCGGCCAGGGCGATGTGCATATCCCAGCCGCCGACAAACACGGTGACAAAACGGACTCCTGCCTCGACCAGTCGACGCGCGGCGAGCAACTGACGACCGACGGTGGTCCGGCCGTAGGCGTCGCGGAGGGGGTTCGGCTCAGCGCCGAGGTCAAACGGTTGCGTCGTGGCGGCGTGGGCGAAGGTCGTGGCCGGCTGCGTGGAGGGCATCGTGGATGCAGGCTGTGAAACGGTTGCGGCGGCGGTGGACTCGTCGCGGATCCGGTCTCCCGCGCTGACGGGTTCGAACTCGGCTCCGAGGCTCCCCGCGCCGGCAAAATCACGGCCGGCCAGGTCGGGAATCACGCAGTAGCGGGGTACCTCGCCGCGCGGGGCGAGCGAGCGGGCGACGATCGAGCCGATGCCGGGGGCAGACGGGTCCCTGGCGGAGCGGCCGGTCAGCATGAGGCGGCCGGCGCGGTCGTGCGGCATCTGGTCGTGCGTCATGGAGCGGATGATCGCGAGTTTGTCGGCGACAGAGGCGGTCTGGCCCCACAGGCCCGAGAACTGCACGCCCGCAATCTTCGTGCTGACGGTGCCGAACTCGCCGCGGATTTCGAGCGGTGCCTGCGGCTTGGGATCGAAGGTGTCGAGGTGGCTCAGGCCGCCCTCGAGGAAGATCTGGATCACGGCGTCGGCGGTGGCTGCCGGCCGGGATGCTACGGCCGATGCGAGTGCCCGATCGGGGTGAGGGAGGCAGAGGCCGACCGTGCCGGCCGCGGCGGCGATCAGCATATCACGACGGGAAGGACGGTCTGCCGCGGACCAGGCGCTCATGGTGGAGACCCCGCAGGTCGCCGCGTGCGAACGGTCGACCCGGATACGTCATGCCCTGCAGGCTCCGGTTCGATTCGAGTCGGGGCGGAGGCCCGCACTCAATTACTGTACCGCGTGTCCGGACGGATGCAAAAGCAGGTGCCGCTTGACGCCGAAAGCGGCCGGATGCATCCTTTCGCTGGCTACAACGTGACATGTTCCGGGTGTTGAGGGAGAACGCGATGGAGTTCCGCCGATTTCTGCTGCGCGTGATGCTGTGGTCGCTCGGGATCGGGGCTGTCCTGGGCGCGACGGCCGTGCTGTCGGGCGGCCAGACGATTGTGTGGCGGGTGAGCGGGACGACGCTCTGCACGGCGCTGGCGGCGGCTCTCATGATGGCGGCGTCTCGGCTTTCCGAGCAGAAGGGCGGTCGGTCGGCCGGGGTGCTGGCGATGGGGCTGGTGACGGCCGCGTTTTTCGTGGCGATGCTGCTGATCTGGGCGGCTCCGATCCTGCGGTCGCAGGAGGAGTACCTGGGTCTGACGCTGGTCTGGATGTTTCTCTGCGGGTTGCCGGCGGTGGCGATCGTGCGGGTTCTGCACGAGTCATCGATGCGCGTAGCGGCGCCGGCCGCCCTGCTGACGACGTCGGTTGCGTTTGTGGTGCTCATGATCGGCACCTGGGGGACGTCGAACTGGCTTATCCGCAATGACTGCCTCTCGAGTGCGGCGGCAATCGGGCTGATCGGGCTGCTGGCGGCGGGCAGCCTGGTCAACGTCGGGCGGACAGCCCCCCACGTGCTCACGTTTCTCCGCGGCGTCGGCGCCCTGATGGGCGGACTGGCGATCCTGGTGGCGCTCGAAGGCATCTGGCGCCACATCAGCGAGGGGTCAGCGCTTTTTCGGATTCCACTTTCGATCGCGGCCGTGATGACGCACGTCAACCTGTGCCTACTTGTGCCTCTGCGGAGCGGACAGCAGTGGCTGCGGATCGTGACGATCGCCGCGGGCGTGCTGACGGCGGCCTGCGTCAACTTCGTACTGTCGGTTCATGGCACCGGCGACGACCCGATCGGACGGATTGCGGGCGCCTCGGGCGTGGTGGCGGCGTGCGGTTCGCTGGCGCTGGTTGTCCTGGCCCGGTTGAACCGCCGGGGAGCGGACCAGGTGCCGGTGCTGTCAGCGATCCGCGAGTTGACGCTGATCTGCCCCGGCTGCCAGCGCAAGCAGACGCTTGCGGTCGGGAGTTCCTCCTGTCCGAACTGCCGGTTGCGGTTCCAGGTCCGAATCGACGAGCCGCGCTGCCCGCAGTGCGATTACCTGCTGTTCATGCTCGCGTCCGACCGGTGCCCGGAGTGCGGGGCGATCGTCGGCGAGGAGCACGGGGCTGCGGCGGCCGGGACGCGGCCGGCGCAAGCGCCTGCATAACCGGGAGTTGAATCAGGGAACCTGCGGCGGTCGTGCCCGGCGGGCATCGTAGAAGGCCTGCATGTCGTGACGCTGCCGCTCGACGGCCTGTGCATACTCGGGCGTTGTCATCCAGCGGACGCTGAGCCGTCCCTGGTCGTAGAGGATGACGCATCGCCCGTTCCGGTGCAGGATGAGGTCAATGATCGGACCGGCGGCAACGATGGCGGGCCGGCCGGCGTTGACCGCGTAGAACCGCTCCGTGTCGCCGGCGTATAGCACCCCTCTGCCGAGATCCTCCTCCACCACAGCGGGCAGGACTCCGAGTTCGTTCACCCGCGCCTGGATCGCCTTGCAGGGGCGGTACATGGAGGACGTGGCGACCTGCACCTGCATGCTGTCGCGGCGCCAGAGGACGAGAAGGACGAGCAGGATACTTGTCAGGAAGAGGAATGCAGAGGTCCGGAAGATCCAGCGTCGACGGGCGCGAGCCCTGCTCTCCTCCACTCGCTGGTCGATGCCACCAGGCATCTGCCGGCCGACCGTCCCGAGGGGAAGTGGCTGAGTCATCTGCATAGTGCGCGCTCCGATGGCTCCTCCGTTCTCCCGACGATCGCTCTATTTTAGCCGCGACGTGCGGGTCAAAACAAGCGGGGCGACGGAGGGTGCCGGGAGCGAGGGACGCGCGGCAGCGGGAGGGGCCCAAACCGCGCGAATTCCGTGGAAATTCTGCAATTCCGGCCATGCCCGACGGACGTTGACTTGCCTCTCCCGCTTTGGTAGGGTCAGGGTTGTCGGCAGTCCTCGTGCCGCCTCGGCACGACCTCGCCGGAGGGGACTTGCCAGGTCTGGAGTCACGGCCGGCGGATCGCGAAAGGGAGCGGACGCCATGGATGCTTTCGAGGCGGTCTCACTTCCCGAGCCGTCAT
Source organism: uncultured Planctomycetales bacterium (assembly GCA_964548565.1). GTDB lineage: Bacteria > Planctomycetota > Phycisphaerae > UBA1845 > PWPN01 > CAYLLT01. The sequence continues at coordinate 8,580 of CAZJTF010000295.1, forward strand.
TCATCACGGGGAAAAAGCACTTCTCGGTCGGCGAAGCAAACCGTGCGCTCACGCTGGTGCGCCGGGTGGTTTCGGACATCGTCCGGGACTACCGGCAGCTCCGGGAGCTGCACGAGCAGTGCCGGACGCTGGATGCCAGGGGTCGCACCGCCGAGGCGGAGCGCAGCCGCCAGCGGTACATGAGCGTCACCGACCACCTGTCGGAACTCAAGGAAGAGCTGGAAAAGATCGGCTGCGAGCTCAAAGATTATCGGGTGGGGCTCGTGGATTTCGCCTGCCTGCA
>CAZJTF010000296.1:0-3752 GCA_964548565.1 uncultured Planctomycetales bacterium
GGACGACCGGCACCCGCGAAACAGAGCTGGAATGCGGCGAAGTCGTCCATATCGACATCGGTGTCGCCGTCATGGTCGTAGCATGCCGGGGGTGGCACAGATCCGCCCACATCGCCCACCACCGGCACGTCCCCGACCAGGAATGGACCGTACACCTCCGAGCCAATACTGGTGAGCACACCACCCGGGGCGGTGAGGCCGGAAATCCAGCGCCCGTTCGTCGTGTTGTAGATCAGCAGATCCGTGCGCCCGTCGTTGTTGACGTCGCCCACCAGCGGGCGGTAGTCGGCTGTGCCGAACTGCAGGCTCACGGGTGACCACGCGACGGCACTTGCGGTCTCATCGGTAATGCCCGAGTACCAGGCACCGTCCGATGGTCGGTAGACGAGCAGATCCGTGCGCCCGTCGCCGTTGAGGTCGCCCGCCTGCGGGATGTCGCCGGCCAGGAACGGCCCGTACAGGTCGAAGCCGCTGTTGGTCAGCGTGCCGCCGGGGCCGGTGAGGCCGCAGACCCACCGCCCGTTCGTGCGGTTGTAGATCAGCAGGTCCGCCCGCCCGTCGGCGTTCACGTCCCCCACCAGCGGGTCGTAGTCCGGCGTGCCGAACTGGATGATCATGCCCGAGCCGGTCAGGTTCCCGGCCGCATCGGTGATGGCCGAGATCCACTGACCGTTTGAGGGGCGGTAGATCAGGATGTCCACGCGCCCGTCGGCGTTCACGTCGCCGAGCCGGGCGATGTCGCCCACCAGGTACGGGCCGAAGATGTCGCTGCCCGTGTTGGTCAGCGTGCCGTCCGGAAGCGTGATGCCGGAGACCCACCGTCCGTTCGTGCGGTTGTAGATCAGCAGGTCCCCCAGGCCGTCGCCGTTCACGTCCCCGATCAGCGGGTCATAGTCGGCCGTCCCGAACTGAAGAGAAGAGCCATTCGCGAAACTGAGCAGGTAGGAGGTCCCACTCAACTCCGTCCAGCCAGACACGAACTGTCCGTTCGACGGTCGGTAGACCACCAGGTCATCCACACCGTCCGCCCACGTCATGGGCGTGCAGCAGCCGACCATGATGATCGCTTTCAGAATGTGTCTCATCTCCTGTTCTCCTCCAGTCGAACCGCCCCGGGGCCACCGGGCCCGGCGGGACGGAGCCTTTACCATGGATCGCCACAGTCCGGCTCAGCCGGCACGCCTGGCCCGCTCGCGCAGAGCAGGAACATATCGAAGTCGTCGCTGTCCACGTCACCGTCGCCCGCCGCCGGGTGGGTGTCGAAACATACGCACCCCGGAAGCAGCAGCCCGCCGCCGGACCCGCTCATACACTTCTGGAAATCGCCGAAATCCTCCTGGTCCACGTCGCCGTCCTGGTCCGCGTCGGCGCCGGGCAGGGCGCAGCCGGGGCGTGGCCCAGGGCGACCACCGGTGTCGGCGAGCAGGGGCACGTCGCCGGACAGGTACGGCCCGTACACCTCCGTGCCGGTGCCGCTCAGCGCGCCGCCCGGACCCGTGATGCCCGAGAGCCACCGCCCGGTCCCGCGGTGGTACAGGACCAGGTCGGACCGCCCGTCGGCATTGATGTCGCCCGCGAGTGGGTGATAGTCCGCGGTGCCGAACTGCAGCACCATGCCGCCGGCCGTCAGCGCTCCGCCAGCCGTGGTCAGGCCCGAGATCCACTGCCCGTTCGAAGGCCGGTAGATCAGCAGGTCCGCCCGACGGTCCCCGTTCAAGTCGCCCGCGAGCGGGACGTCGCCTGCCAGGAACGGCCCGTACACCTCCGTGCCAGCGTTGCCGAGCGCGCCCCCGGGTCCGGTCAGGCCCGACAGCCACCGCCCGTTGGCGCGGTTGTAGATGAGCAGGTCGCTCCGCCCGTCACCGTTCACGTCCGCGACGAGAGGCGTGTAGTCGGGCGTGCCGAACTGCACGGACGAGCCGGTCCACGTCAGCGCCCCCGCTGCGCTCGTGATGCCTGAGAACCACTGCCCCGTGGACGGCCGGTAGATCAGGAGATCGGTGCATCCGTCGCCGTCCAGGTCCCCCACGCGCGGCACGTCTCCCGGTGACAGCGGACCGAGGGCCTCGGAGCCGCCCGACCCGAGCGAGCCGTCCGGACCGGTGAGACCGCAGAGCCACCGCCCGCTGGTGCGGTTGTAGAGGATGAGATCGTCGAGGCCGTCCGCGTTCACATCGCCCGCGAGCGGAGTGAAGTCGGCCCCTCCGAAGAGCACGCTCGAGCCGCGCCCGAAGCCGATCGCGTAACCCGTGGACGCCTCCGTCAGCCCTGAGAAGAACTGCCCGTTCGACGGGCGGCAGATCAGCAGGTCCTTCGCCCCGTCCGCACGCGGCGGCATCAGCCGGTACACGTGCACGCTGTACGGGCCCGCGAAGTCGTCCACCAGCAGCCCGCCCGTGATGCTGACGGACCGCTGCTCGCCGAGCACGGAAGCGGTACGGATCGACGGGTGCAGGCCCTCCATGCGGAAGTCAACGCCCGCCCGCGTCGAGGTCGAGTTGTTGGCGGCCACCAGCACGGCATCGGTCGCCCCCCCGCGCAGCGTGCAGGTGACGCGGTTGAGGCCGTACGTCGCACCGTACGCGTTCGCCAGGGGCACGTCCCCGGCCACGGAGCGGACCGACAACCCGGCGGAGGGCGCGGTCAGCAGCGGCACGAGCGTGCGGAGCTCCCGGATGTTCGGATTGACGGCGGCCTCGCGCTGTGCAGCGGTGCTCTCGAAGTCGCCCCACCGGCCGAAGACCCACGGCCACACGCCGCCCGCCCCCAGCGTGATCGGTGCGTACACGAGGTACCGCATCTCACGGTAGGTGGGCATCCGATAGCCCCGTCCGGCCCCGCCCTGCATCGCGGGCGGCACGATGATGAAGCCCGCCTTGCCAGCGGCCTGCCCGCGGGCGACGCCCAGCTTCGTCTCGACGGCGATCATGGCCAGGTCGGGCTGCAGTTCGGCCTCGTCCTGGTGCACCATGTAGCAGTCGAGTGCCTGGACGTCCGTTGCGGGCAGGTAGCGCGTGATCCGGTCGCCCTTGCCCTGGATGATGTAGGAGGTAAAGACGGTGACGACCGGGTGCTCGGGGTTCGCGTCGAGCGCCCGGATCGCGTGATACCGGGCGAGGAGCTGCTGCGGCGTGGTGCCGTCGAGCTCGGGCTCATCATAGAGGAAGTAACCTGCCATAGCCGGATGGTTCCGGATCAGGTTCACCCGCTGCTCCAGGATCCACGGGTCCGGCGACCAGACGCCGTGGACCAGCACCCGGATCCCCCGCGCCTGCGCGAGGTTCAGCACCGCGATCACGTCGGACGAGCCGCCGGGTTGTGTCCAGATGTCGTAGGGCATGATGAAGTCGAACCCGTTGGCAGCCGGCTCCTCGACGTAGGCGTTGCCCTGGCCGGACTGGGGCGAGTGCGTGTACCAGCCCGTCAGGAACCGGCGCTGCCCGTTGATCGTCAGCACCGGCTCCGCGGCGAACGCGGGCAGCGGCAGCCACGCAATCACCGCGACCGCCATCCGCGCGGCGCGCCGACACGTCCGCCGCGGGGCCCGATCGCCTGCCGTGGAGGCGTCATCCGCCCGCATCACACCGCCCACTCAGTCCCCACTCCCGCCCCGGAACCGCCCGGGGCGACGACCCGGCGTCCCGCTTTACTTCCTCGTCCGCCGCAGACCGGCCAGGCCTGCCAGCAGCAGCAGCGCGGTCGCGGGTTCCGGAATGATCCCGCCGACATCGCCCACCAGCGGAATGTCGCCG
>CAZJTF010000296.1:3762-8823 GCA_964548565.1 uncultured Planctomycetales bacterium
GCTCGTGAGCACGCCGCCCGGCGCGGTCAGGCCGGAGAGCCATCGCCCGTTCGTCCGGCTGTAGATCACCAGATCGTCACGCCCGTCGCCGTTCATGTCGCCCACGAGCGGCGTGTAGTCGGCCGTGCCGAACTGCAGTGTCGAGCCGCCCCAGGTGAGCGCCCCCGCCGGCGTTGTCAGCCCGGAGTACCACAGGCCGTCCGACGGGCGATAGAGCAGCAGATCGGTGCGTCCGTCGCCGTTCAGATCGCCCGTCAGCGGGATGTCTCCCGCGAGGTAGGGACCGAACACCTCGGAACCCTGGCTCGTCAGGACGCCCCCGGGCCCGCTCAGGCCTGACAGCCACCGCCCGTTGGTGCGGTTGTAGATGATCACGTCGTCGCGACCGTCGGCATTGACGTCGCCGACCAGGGGGTCGTAATCAGGCGTGCCGAACTGGAGGACCGTGCCGCTGCCCGTCAGGTTGCCGCCGGCGTCGGTCAGGCCCGAGATCCACTGGCCGTTCGAGGGACGGTAGATCACGATGTCGCTCCGCCCGTCGCCGTTGACGTCCCCGGTCCGGGGAATGTCGCCGGTCAGGTAGGGCCCGAACACCTCGGACCCGCTGCTCTGAAACGTACCGTCCGCAGCGGTGATGCCGGCTAGCCAGCGCCCGTTCGTCTGGTTGTAGATGATCAGGTCGTCGAGGGCCGTGCCACTGACATTCGCGATCTGCGGAGCGTAATCGGGTGTGCCAAACTGGACGGATGAACCCGTCGCAAAGCTCAGGCTGTAGTTCCCGGCGTTCACTTGCGTCCACCCGGAGAAGAACTGACCGCTGGACGGACGATAGATGATCAGATCATCCACTCCGTCCGCGTACCCTTGAGACACCATGACGCCCATCACACATAACGCAAGAGCCGTTGTGAGCTGACGCATTTCTGTCCCCTTCGTGTTCACAGGCCACGCGACGCAAGCCGCGCGGGCGGAATCTGATCGCGCCGCTCCCCGCGGGGCGGCGCGCTGCTTCTTCAGGTGCCGCGTACCCAGTGCGGCATGAAACTGCCGCTCCGGATCCGGTCTTCCAGCATCCGCCGTGCAATGGCGATGTGCTCGCGTGCGACGCGTTCGGCCTCCTCGGGCTTGCGCTGCTCGATGGCGTCAAGGAGATTGAGGTGCTCGCGCCGCACGTCATCGGCGTTCCGGTCGAATCGGACCACCTTCCCGAGGATCCAGTAGTTCTCTGACAGTCGGGCCAGGATGCGATGCCCCGAGAGGTGCATGAGTTCCTGATGAAACTCACGATCCAGTTTGGCCATCTCGTCGAGCCGACCGTCCTGAGCGGCTACGTAGATCTGCTGGACCCTGTCCCGAAGCCGGCGAACATCCCCGGGCATCATGGTGTCGCAGCAGAGCCGGGCGGCAAGACCCTCATGCACCTCGCGAATCCCAAACGCCTCCACAAGGAGACGTGCGTCCAGATCACTTACGTAGACACCCCGATTGTCTACCGTCTCGACCAGCCCGTACGCCTGCAGTTCGAGGAGCGCTTCGCGAACCACCCCCTGCGCGACGCCAAATTTCTTGGCCAATTCGAGCTGAACCAGCTTTGACCCGGGTCGCTGCTGGCCATTCAGGATCATTTCCTGCAGCCCCTCGCGTACGCGGTGCCGCGTCAACCGACCATTTGTCTCGACCGGAGAAATGTCCATAAAGCACAGTCTCTCGCAATTTGATTGAGTGGCATCATCGTCGCATGGCCCTGCCGGATTGTCAATAAAAATATTTATAAATTTAGGGATACTTTCCCAGACCCGCGTACAAGTGCTTGAAAATGGTGCATTTAAGTTCAATCGTGGAAAACTGGGGTTCGCTCAGCAGGCGGCAGACCGTCGCATTCCTGAACAGGACCTGACCAGTCCCGCAATGATCAACGGGGCGGCGATCAGCCGCGAGAGATTCATCGCTTTAATGCCAATCCCGAACGGCGATGGAAGAACGGGCGGAGCACGCGAGGCGTTGCGCCGCCCTCCGGTCGCGGGCCTGGGATCGGCGCTCGAGTCAGTTCCCGCCGTTGCTCTCCATGCGCTGGCGGTGCGGGGCAACGCGAGCGGACACGATACACACGTGATCGTCGGGATCAGGCTCGTAGGTTCATGAACCAGTTGTTCCCGTCGCGTACCGGGCACGCTGCGCGGCCAGGCTCGCCTGGTATCGCTCCCATGCCTCCGGATCACGACGCGCGGAGGCGGCATAGTAGATCAGGCCGAGCGATCGCCGGTTGCGTTCGCTGCGGTTCGCGCCGGCAAAGTGAATCGTGAGGGAATGATGGGCCAGCACGTCGCCCGCCGCGACACGCATGACGTCGACGTCGCCATCGCTCCACGAGAAGTCGCCGAGTCCTTGCGAGAATCCGACTACCCCGGACCCACGGTGGTCGATGACGCCGCGCCGGTGTGACCCGCGGACATACGACATGCACCCGTTCTGCTCGTCGCAGTCATCCAGAGCGACCCAGAACGTCAGCGCATGGTTCGGCGACAGGCAAAAGTAGAAGCCGTCCTGGTGCGGCGGCGTCGGCGTCCCGATGCGCGGGGGCTTGTTGAAGGACTCGACGGTCTGCGGTACCGCTTCCTCACCCAGCAGGACGGCCGCCCGCTCCTGGAACAGCGTGCCGGTCAGAAGATTGGCAAAAAACGTGTCCGCAAGGTTCATGTCGACGAGTTGCTTGACGGCGCGGGAGCCCCCCTGCTGCTCGTAGAGCACGCGCGTCGCCTCGAGTGCCGGCGCGGTGTCGGCGATGTAGCGCTCGACGCGCTCCCGGAACTCAGCGAGCTGCGCGGGCCCCAGAAGGCCCTCAAAACGGAGGTACCCATCGCGATCGAACCGGTCCTTCGGTGCGTTCCTGTCCTGCATGTGTGTTTCTCCGGCCAAACAGCCATACCCCGTACAAGTCTGCCCCGGCCGGTGCAGGCCGGGCGCTGCAATCCACTTCCGGGCGATCGGCTCCGAAACCTCCCGCCGCTCAGACCATTTTCAGGCGACCTCCTGCGCCACACGCTCCCCAGCCGCGACAAGCCGTTTTGGCAGTAGGAGGCTTAAACCATATCCCGCCAGCAAGGTCGCGAGGCAGCTCGCCGGCCCCGTCCACATCCAGTTCACGTTCCGCGCCAGAGCCGGCACGTAGCTCAGCGCGAAAGACGTGGTCAGACCCGCCAGCGCCCCCCAGAGCACGCCGTTCAGGTTGGCGCGGCGCGTCAGCACGCCCAGAAAGAAAATCCCGGTAATCGGCCCGATGAACATCGATGCAAGCTGGTTGGCGATCTCGAGAATCGGGCGGTGCAGCGTGCTGACCCAGACGGCCACGAGCGTGAGCAGCGTACCGCCGCACAGGGTGAAGATCTTCGCCATTTTGAGGCAGTGCGCCTCCGACGCCGTCTTTCCCCGGCCGTGCCGGCGGTAGAGATCCATGACACCGACCGTGGAGAACGAATTCAGGCCGGCGCTGAGCGCGGACATCGTGGCCGCCATGAGGGCTGCGAAGATCAGGCCCCGTGCCCCCGCGGGCAGCCGGTTGACGACGAAGTTCGGAAGGATGTCGTCCGGCTTCTTCAGCGTGGCGGCCAGTTCAGGGTTTTGCGAATAGTAGACGGTCAGCAGCAGCCCGGCGGAGGCGAGGCCAAACACGGTGGCGGTGCTCAAAAACCCCGCGCCGAGCACGGATTTTGCGATCTCGCGAAAGCTGCCCATCGTGAAATACCGCTGCACGATGACCTGGTCGGTCCCGTACGTCCCGACGTTGTACACCATGTAGAATGCGACGATCGACCAGACCGTCGCCTCGGTTCGCAGATCCAGCTTCCAGTCGAGCAGTGTGGTGTGCGGCGTGCCCGTTCCCGGTGCGATGAGATTGCCGGCCTTCGCCCAGACACCCGCCACGTCCCACCCGAAACTAGAAAGAACCATGCAGATCACGACGAACAATCCGCCGAACATCACGATGAATTGCAGGAAATCCGTCCAGATCACCGCCTTCATCCCGCCGAAGAGCGTGTAAAAGGTCGTCAGAGCGCCGATCAGCACGATACAGTAGATCTCCGGAACCCCGAGAAACGTCCGGAATGCAACGGACGGAATGTAGATGGCGGCCGCGAGGTGCACGCCGCGCAGGAGCAGGAACAGCACGGCCGTCACCGACCGAGCGTGCGGGTGAAACCGGCGCTCGAGGTACTCGTAGACGGTGAAGACCTTCATCCGGAAGAACAGCGGTACGAAGACGACGACGACAATCAGCATGACGACCGGGTACAGCAGCGAGCCGAGACTGTACTTGAGATCCTTCTCATAAACCCAGCCCGGCACGCCCATGTAGCTGATCGCACTCATGTCGGTGGCGATGATCGAGACACAGGCGAGGATCCAGTGGGTGCGGCGCTCGGCCAGGAAATATCCGCCCAGCGAGTTCTGGCCGCGGCACACCCACGATGCGATCCCCACGGTCGCGGCGATGTAGAGCACCAGGACGAGGTAGTCCGGCCACGTCAGTCCCGCTGCCAGCAGATGCGTCGTGGTCATGCTGTCCCCAACAGGCGGATGCGCGGCTTTTTGATCGCCGACCTGTGCATCGAACTGACGACGCCGAACGCGGCGTCACTGATCGCGGATCGCCACGTAATCCACGATGTGTTCCCGCACGCCAGCCGGCCCCTGCATCTGTTCCTGCAGGATCAGCCCGGCCTGGTAGCCGAACTCCTCGCCGGGCCAGACGAGCAGCGTGGAAGCCGGGATCGGCGGCCCATGCGCGTCACTGTGGACGTCCCACGCAACGTGCACCCGGTCTCCCGCGGCCGAGCGAACCCAGCCCGCCAGCGTCGGCCCCGTGCAGATCACGGCCGTCGGGGCCTTGCGCCCGGAGAGGAGGCGAGAGAACTGAGCGGACGCCCGTTCGCTGTCACCCGGCACCGTCAGCTCCCATTCGACCTGGGTCGGGCCGCTGATCTGCGCCATGGCCCTCCGATAACCACGCAGGCGGGACTCGTGGCCGGCCACCCGGGGTGCCCCGACGACGTGCGCAATGCG
>CAZJTF010000297.1:0-8660 GCA_964548565.1 uncultured Planctomycetales bacterium
AGACAGACTCAGGGATGACAAAGCACTTCGTGAGCGAAACGTCGTTGAAAAGCGGCGGATACTTGCCCTCGGAGTCTTCGATTCAATCGATTACGCCGAAAAAAAGGGGAAGTTCGTGCAGGAGTTTCTGCGGTTGGAGCCGAAAGAAGGCTAAACGCATCAGAGAAGGGCTGCACGATTCGATTCTTCACGTCCCCGATTTTTTTTGACCCGTGCGAAATCGCAGATCCGGATTCACTTTCTGCATTTGAATGGACGGTCCCCCCTCCCAAGACGCTGCTCCTCCTGCTCGGGAACCTTGCGCAATGCGTGCCCTTTTCGCCTGTTCGGGACGGCCCCAGGGTAGGAGTCCCTTTTTTTATTGTATTTTGAACCCCCACCCCTGTTTCTCAGAGGGCGTGCCGAAGTGCATCATCACCACTGGACATCCAGCGGGACCAGAGATATCCGGTATCGCAGCTCAGGGAACGAATGTGGGGGTCCGCACTGGTAGCGCAACAGGTGACGGGCGAGAGGCGACTGGCACTACGAATCGTTGCTCCGTGTCGCTGCGACTTGCAGGCCGCTTTCCGGAAGTGACCGTTGATGATCGAAGCAGTAGACTCTCCCACCAAACCTGTCGGGATGATCCTTGCAGTAGGCCAGAACCCTGTCCGAGACCCGCCTCCCGCAAATCGAACAGCTCTCCCGCACCACGAGGTCAGCGCCGTAATCCCCTACCAGGCGAGTCCGCTCGACGGCATAGCCCTGTTTCTCGAAGAGCACCTGCGAGTAGCGTTCAGATTCTCCCCCAGGCATTCGGTCGATATCCCCAATCCCTGACCGGAGGAGTCTGCGGCGCTCGATCACCGCGACAATGCGGGATCTGGCCCGCTTGACCTGGACGGCCGTCGTTTTCCCATCTCGCCCGGATGAACAGCGACTGGAGCTGTGGTTGAGCCCTGGTCCGTCTGCACACGGGAGACTTCAACCCGCCCAATGGAAATGAGAGTCTTTACCAGATCGTCGCGGTCCCAGAGAATCACGTCGTTTCTCCGGGCCAGTTCTTTGGCCTGCCGCGTGAAGAAGCTGTTCGTCGCGACCATCGCGTCGTCACCGTAGTATCCCTTTGATGCCACGGCTTCCTGGATCGCCTTCACGCGAGCTGGAAGAGGAGCGAATACAGAACGTCGCCTGGCGTGGTCGGTGGCTGCTGAGCAAGTAGTCTGAACATGTTGCCTCGTATCGCCCGAACAGGTCGCGGCCGTCGGCAGGTGCTATGGGCCAGCTACTCCACGTCTTCAACCAGATGTCGCGCCTTTCAGGTTCTGATATGCGTCTCAGGACGCTGAGCCCGACGCAAGAGGGCGAAGATCCGGGAGCCCACGTATGGACTCCAAAGATCCTGGCAGCTCAGGGCCAAGTGCTTCCCGCTGATCACCACTTCGGATCGCGCAGGGGCACCTGGCTTGTCGAAGCCACCAGTGTGATGTCTCGCAGCTTCAGTTCTGGGGCGGCGTTGATGCTGCCGAGGGTTGCAGCCGAAACCCGTGTCGCTCCCGGTCCCAGACCAGGTTCTGTCTGTTCTGCTCGCACCACTGCTGTAGCGCGAGTCCGTTCTCCACGCGCGTGTACTTGAACCTGGATGTCGGCACGTCCTTCACTGGAGCGTCCGGAAGGTAGTCGAGGCGAGTCAGGAACAGGAGCGGGTCTGATGACGCAAGCTCCACGCCGCGCGAGTCGCCCAAGGCACACAGCGCGTCAAGGATCGGCCGACCTTCGCTCATCCGCCATTCTCTGGAGAGCTGCTGATACGTCTCGACCAGATACTCCGATGCTTCCGTCAGCCTCAACCTGACAATCATTTGCAGGCGCTTGGGCAGCGGGCACTCGTTCTTCTGGTGCAGGAGGTTCATCGCTTCGGATCGAGGAAATCCCTTGCCTTGCCAGATCGCCGTCCCGCAGAGGACCGGGAGCTGCTCCGGATCGACCTCTCGCACGCGCTCGTAAGCTATCGCGTATGCCTTCTCACCGACCAGCCCGGTCAGGATGCGATAGGCTTCGCTGTTGAAGTCACGGCGGTCGTCCAGCAGCCCGGCCACAGCCTCCGGCACGAGGCTCGTATCATCAAGACTCGCGAGAGCCGCAGCGATGTCCACCTGCTCCGGCTGCAACTTCGTCTGCAACAGGGCGGGCCTGATTGCGAGCCTTTCCCTGTGCGGCAGCGCGGGGTCCACTTCGTCCAGAATCATCCAATTGAAGTCCATCGGCGCTCGCCCGGCCTTGAGCTTCTCGCGCACGAGGGATTGCAGAATCGGCATGGCCCGGCGGTCTTCCAGCCTGGCCAGGGCGACCGAGGCCAGGATGCGCGCGAGGCGATCGGTCTCTGGCAGCGAGGCGACCCGATGCAGGAGGTCCGCATCCGCCGGGCGAGGCTTGACTGCCAGCGCTGTCGTCAGGGCGGCGGCAATCCGTTTATGCGAGGGCTGGGTCAGTTCCTGCTCAAGCAGCATCTTCGCACGATTCGGTGTGTCGAGCCCGGCAAGTCGGATACCCATGTCGAGCGCGAAGTATGGAGCCGGATAGGGGCCGGGAAACGATCCAAAACGATCGTTCGTCAGGCATTGAAGGGCAGGTTCCCAGGCGCGGGGATCATGGAAGTCCAGCAGCGCGAGTGTGGCCCAGAGGGCAACGACTGGTCTCTGCGCATCCTGCAAGCGGACGCCGTTCAACTGGAAATAGTCCAAGCATCCGGCCTGATACTCCTTGAGCGCCCGCTGCATCGCCGCCGGGTCTGAAGTCCAGGTGCTCATGCCTGCCAGTTCATCGCGCAGCTCATCGAGCTTGAGTTCCCGAATGCTGCGCACCAGCGCGAGGCTGTCGAATCGCTCCGGCTTGCGCAGCCCCTCTCTGATAACGGCGATCTGTGTTGCTCGATCCAGCAGCGGCAGTAGTTGAAGACTGGCATCCTGACGCGCTAGGCTGATGATCTCAGCAGCAATCCCTGGTACGTGCTCCCGCACCAGGATTCTATATAGCTCGGCGCTGGGTGCAGCCATACCTCCACGCCCGTATCGCTTCGGCTCATCCCTACGGCGAGCGACCTGCTCGACCAACGGCCGCGCGGCGCGCCCAAAGCGACTGTAAGCCACCATCGCCAGCGTTCTGTCGATCCGGAGCGAATGGCCGATCACCTTGTTCAGGTTTTGTAGTGTCATCGCGGGCACGCCGAGTTCTTCGATGGCCTCGACGGCTGCGAGCTGCACCTCCTCATCTGTGCTGGGGAGAAGGCCCAGCAGCTCCGGCGTCAACTCGACGAGTTCATACCGCCGGATCGTGGAAATCGTCGATCTCACCGCTCGCGAATCGCCCGATCTCAGCGCCAGGCGAGCTGCTTCGATTGCGCCGGGCGAGACGGGGAAGGGCTGTGTTGCTGGCTGCGTGGTGGGCTGCACGGCGGCGGCAAGCCGGATCGCCTCTGCGCGTTCTTTGATCTCGGCCAAGGACTGAGACCGCACATGCCTGATCCGGTCGAGCCACTCAGGGTGTTCGGCAACACGACGCGCCAAGCCGTCAATGCCAGATTGCCGGATCTCGGCCTCGGGACGATGGAGCGCCGCTGCCAGGTCTTGCAGGACATCTCCGGGGGACGAACCGCTCACAACCAGGTGAAGTGCGTCCTGGTAGATGTCAGGCGGTGTTGACGGGCGCAGCAGCGTCCGTATGTCCTGCACGAACCGGCTTGCAGTGTCGCAGCTTTTGATGCCTTCGAGCGCCGCATGCTGCACATTCGGGTCGGGGTCTCGGAGCTGATACGCAACAAACTGGCCCGCGTCGGGATGCCGGGAGTTGGCGATCATCACCAGGATGTACGGCCGCATCACCGCGTCAGCCTTCGCGAACTCCTCGATCATTGTGGAATACACGGACGGGCCAAATCCGTAGGCTGAACTGCACTCGCGAACGTAGAAGTCGTGCAGGCGCGGCTCCGCATCGTTGAGCAGGCTTCTGCGATTCCGACTCGCCTCCTGGAGATGCCGCCGCAATCCTGTCAGCGCCCACGTCTCGTACGGTTCACTGCCGTGTTCGGCCCACCACTCCCGGATTGCCACCACAGACTTGGCTTGCTCTTTCGCCCCCGCCTCTTTGGCCTTTCGGATTTCTTCCGCACTGCTGTTTCCGCAAAAGCCTGTCGGGATCGTCGGGAACGCCGTATGCGTCATTTCACAGAACGTCTCGATGTAGCCGCCCTGGCGTTCTCCCTGAGAATCTTCAATCAGCCGGACCAGCATGGGCAACCGGTCGTAGGGCACTGCCCCGAGGTGCAAGTCGGTCTCTGGATGCTCCTTGGTATATGCGACCACGGCCTCCATAATCCGCCCGGCGTCGGGCGAGAGCTGTCGAAGCTCGATTGGAAGTCTGCCGTGTGCCGGATGACTCGGCGGCGTTCGGTGGCTCAAGCGGACCAGCCGCCATCCGGCGCGTTCGCGGATCTCGGGTCGCAACTCCGCGTCGGCCAGCACGGCGAGCAGCGAGTCGATCGCCTTTTCACCCCACTGCTCGAATCGCTTTTCGACAATACCTGCGGGGGTATCTTCGTAGCCGCCGTACGTGGCTTTCAGCGTCCGCAGCACGTTCTCGCGCGTCGGCTCCGGGGGCGGGGGCAGTGTGGCCAATTGCCGTTCCCGCTCGCGGAACTCCCTCTGGTACTGGTCCTGTAGTGCGTCACCGGTGACAACAACGGAGGCTCGACCGGCGCGAATCACCTCCGCTGAGAACGATGGCCATGCGCCTGGCATTTCAGGCGTGCAGACCAGTATCGAACAGCCGCTGGCGACGCATGTGAGCGTTAAGCCGGTAAGAAACGGTGGAACGCGACTCGACGGACGATTAGCGGTCGAAGGCATCGCCGGTTGCCCCTTCAAAGAAGCTCCACCTCCATCGTGTATTACGGGGGCCTTCCGTGCAAGTTCATGCCGACTTAGAGTGCTAGCGAGGTTGAGAGCGAGGCTTCAACTAGAGCACGACACAGATGGGATCACAGCAGATAACAGCAGGCGTGCTGGATCGGGCACGAGGCACCTTCTTTGGCCAGGCAGTCGGTGATGCACTCGGCACCACTGTGGAATTTCAAACCGCCGACGCGATCGCCCGAGAGTGTCCCGGCGGCTTACGTGAACTGATCGGCGGTGGTCCGTTTCGGCTTCTGGCGGGGCAGGTGACAGACGACACGGAGCTTGCCCTCGCGCTGGCGCGCAGCCTGATCGATCGTGGTACTTTCGACGACGATGCCGTTGCGGAGGAATACCGGAAGTGGTACCGCAGCGGGCCATTCGACGTGGGCGGTACGACGGCACTGGCCTTCGGCACACCTGGGGAGCCTGGGCCGGGCTTGGCGGCGCAAATGCGAGCGTATGCATCGCGAACCAGCCAGGCCAATGGATCACTGATGCGACAGCGTCCGTTAGGCGTGTTCGGCTGGCGGCTCGACGAGATTGTGTTGGCCGATCTGTCTTGCAGGGACTCGACGCTGAGCCACCCTCACATCGCATGTCAAGAGTCATGCGTCGCGTTCACCCACGCGATCGCGTTTGCAGTGCGGATAGGTGCGTCGGCCCAAGATGTCAGCTCCGAGACGATTCGTTTCATGAGTTCTCATCGTCGGAACTGTCCAGTGTGGCGGCGATACCGATACGAATGCGTGCATCGCCGGTGCACTCCTCGGGGCCGTTCACGGCGCTACGGTGGTTCCGGCGCGATGGCAGCAGGTCTTGCTCGCGTGCCGGTCATCGCGTCCGTGCACGTACCGGTGCGGTGATCTTCTCGATTTGGCTGACTCCCTTGTGAGAATTGGGCCATCGCAGTGATCGCTGTGGTCGATGGCCGTTCGCAAAGGCGGCTGCGCCGCGTGCGTGACGGCGATTACGGCGTTGTTTCTCAGATCAGGTCTGTCGCGTCCTCGCCTCCGGAACTGATGGCACGGAGGATTGGAAGGCGGTTCCGCATTCCGGACACCTTTTCTCTGGGAGTCCGTAGAGCAGGTACCCGCAATTCTGGCACACACTGCGATCGAACCCTGAAGCTGGATCGCGCCATTCGTTCCGGCCTCGCGTCCACCTGCCGATTGCGGTGCACGAGAGTGCCACCATGATCACACAGATGCAGTACGTGAAGACGAAGCTGGCCAGGTTGGCATTGCCCGCGCCTATGGCGAGATAATCGCGCGAATCGGGGAGAAACACGAGGCCGACGATTGCACCGCCGAGCACTCCGTACACCAGGAAAAGCAGCCGCTGGAAATAACGTCTCCCAGCCCACCAGGAGCCGAAGAGGATCATCACCAGGCCGATTGTGTCGAACAATGACCAGACATTACCCGGCGGCACCATGCGGGGTTGAGAGCACACGATGAGGAATGCAGCCAAAAGGCAAATCCATAACCGAATGGGTGCCGGACTCAAGGAGCTTCGTCCTCTCATATCCTTTCGCCGCATTCAGGGCAGCGCGGCTCCGTCAAACCGCGCAGGATGTAGCCGCATCTGCGGCAGTGCGACTCACGGCGGACATTCCGGCCTTCCAGCCGAGCCGGAAGGAGTTGGTGCGCGGCGACGGCGACGATGAGTGCCGGGAGGATGAAGACCAGCGTGGTCGCAGCGCAGTGTCGCCAACTCAGGCTCAACCCGCCGCCCAGAATGTCGAGTAATCTTCGACAGACATGCCCGAAGAGGCGTGTGCTCATTGCGACGTAAAACTGAACCGTGCCGACAGCCAGGCCACAGGTTACCGCACCGCCACTCGCCCAAACGAGTGCATGGGCACCTCCCTATCCGAGGGTCAGGTTGTAGCCGCACCGGAAGTGGCCGGGACGCACCGGGTTATGTCCGCGCCACCAGAGTATGGCTGTCGGGATGCCGACGAGCAGTAACGGACTCCACAGGGGTATCGCTGCGAAGCCCTGTCGCACATCGACGTAGGGAGTCCAGATGATTTCGTCTGGTCCAAGCGGATCCAGGTACCTGTCTGCCACGCCGCGTTTGAAGCCTCGGATAGACAGACTGTGGGAATGTCCACATGAGACTTCGACGAACCCATTTAGTGTGCTACCGAGGAGCGGTTGAAGTCTCGGGAGAGGCTTCCTTACCCTGGATATGACGACGGCACCCGTAAGACCTATTCGTGGCCCTTCAGGGAGTCTGCCGTAATAATCAACACAACAACACATGAAGCCGTGTGCGGCAGGTGTGGAACGCCGAGTCACCATGACGCTGTGGGCCTTGATGTGCGCATCTCGAAGGGATGCCAGCGGGTGGGGTAAGCCGCTTCGTCCTGCCGGAGTTCCAACAGACTATCGTAATCTATTCCGGGCACGCCCGCCACTACTCAGTGCCTTCAAGGCCGCTCTTGTGAGGGCGATCCCTGCTCGGGAATCGCCATCTGACGGCGTGATCGCCCGCGCGAGAACGCCCCGAACGCCTGTGGTCAAACCATCGGCACCTGGTGGCGGAAGCCGTCGGCCTTCTGACCGACCGCTCCGCTGGATCGACCTTATACCCAACTACGCCGAAATAAGGCTAACCTCTTGTGCTGCAACCGCTTGCGCATTGCTAAACAATCCCCTTCATGGGCAATCGTCGTAGCCCCACGCATGCGCGCGTGGGCGTTTCGGCGTCGATGACTGACAGGATCTCGTTATCGCTCCGGGTCTCCGGAGTCTCGGCTTGGCCCATAACAGAATCTCCACATATGCTTGATGCATTACTGCATGACTTTTCGTACGATAGCGGAATTGAGCATCCTAAGAGTCACACACCTGGAGAACGGCAATGAATGCACAAGCGATCCACCTTTCTCCCCCCCGGACCTCCGGCGCACGCCCTTCCGCAATTGTTCGCGCCATCGTGACTGTCTTCTCAGGGCTTGCACTACCCCTCCCCGCCCATCCGGTGGGTTTTTCAGATCCACAGCTAGAACAGGTAATCCGCGACACTCTTGTTATCCCGTCGGGGGAACTGACGGAATCCGACCTCCTCAACCTTTATGAGCTGGACGCCACAGATCGCGGGATACGCTCCTTAGAAGGCCTTCAGCACTGCCCGAATCTCATCCGGCTAACGCTTTCCTTTAACGATGTCACTGATCTCGCTCCGTTGGCCAGCCTATCTGCTCTGCAGGAGCTTAATCTCTGGTGGAATCCGGTGTCAGATCTATCTGCTCTCAGCAGCCTGCCCCTCTCTAGCTTAGACATACGCAACACCTCTGTCACCGATCTCAGCCCCCTCACCACAGTGTTCACACTGCAATCCCTCAAGGCATACCAGACCCCTATCTGCGAAATACAATCGCTTGCCGCCCTGCCGATACTATCCGAGCTCGACATAGGCTGCACGTGGTTCCTCCCAATGGCAGCTTACTACGACCTAGAGGATTTCCCATCTCTTCGAACACTCGGGCTGTCGTACTCTGATCTTACCACCATAGATTTCCTAGCACCATTAACCAGTCTGACTCGCCTCGACCTCGAGGGGAACCATGTCTCCGCCGTCCAATTTAGGACTCTCACGGCGTTGACCCAGCTCGAAGTACTCGATATTTCAGAAAACGGCATAGCGGACATCAGTGCTCTGTCAACCCCTCAGTTGCATAATCGGCGACTGCTTTGACGCAACATGCGCCGCGAAATC
>CAZJTF010000298.1:0-8650 GCA_964548565.1 uncultured Planctomycetales bacterium
CTGGTGATCGACGGCGTCGTGACGGCCGAGATCGTGGCGCCTTGGCTGCGGGGGATGCGGCGGTCGGACGCCCTCGGTCGCGAACTGCGCCCCGGGCACCTGCTGGAAGACATGGAGCGGCAGCTGATCGAGCGGACGCTCCGGGAGTGCGGCGGGCACCGCGTCAAAACCGCCTCGACACTGGGCATCGGCGTCCGCACGCTGGGGCTCAAGTTGAAGCAGTGGCGCGAGGAAGCGGAGGCCCGTCGCGAGCGCGAGCAGGAACTGGTCGGGGCCAACTGAGCAGCGGCAGAATTTGCGCATGTCGTGCAGAACCTGCGCGGGCGCGCGAGTGAATTGCCCAGTTTGACAGGCGGGAAGGCGGGATCAGGCGTCTGGTCCGCGTCTTGCCTGCACGACAGGGTGCCTCCGCCGGCGTCCCGGGCGCGGTGTGGAGGCGATGTGACAAGCGCCCTCACCGGACCAGCACGGAGGCTGGTCCGTGACAGGGCCGCCTGGAAGGGTGAAACGATGTTCTTCGAAGGCATCGTGAACCGCGGGCCAACGCCGGCACTGGAGAAGATGCTGGCGTTCACGGAGGCCCGGCAGCGCGTCCTTGCGGAAAACGTGGCGAACGCGGACACGCCGGGGTACGTGACGAAGCAGGTGGATGCAACCTCCTTCCAGCGGACGCTGCGCGACGCGATTGACACGGCGCGGTCCGGCGGAGAGTTCCGGATCCGCTCGACCGACCAGGTGCGGCAGGATGCGGACGGGCACCTGACGGTCACCCCGGCGGAGGAACCGCCGGAGAACATTTTGTTCCACGATCGCACGAACATGCGGATCGAGGAACAGATGTCGATGCTCGCGGAGAACGCCATGATGCACCAGGCGACGGCGGAGATGCTCCGCGGGAAATACGACGGCCTGCTCAAGGCGATCCGCGGAACGATGTCGGGATGATGCGGGTAGAAGGCGATTCCCGGCGGAGCCAGGAATCGTTGGTGCAGGTGAGAAACGATGTTCGGCTCGCTTGATATCAGCACGTCGGCGCTGGTCGCGCAGCGGATCCGGATGGACACGATCGCCGGAAACGTTGCCAACGCGCAGGCCACGCGGCGGGCGGACGGCGAGCCGGGCCCGTACCGTCGGCGCGTGGCGGTGTTTGAGCCGGTCGCCGCGAGGGGCGGGCCGGGGGTGCGCGTCGCGGAGATCCCGGAGGACCCATCGCCGGGGCGGATGCATTTCGACCGGGGGCACCCGGACGCCATCCGGTCGGGGCCGCAGGCGGGCTACGTGGAGTATCCGAACGTGGACCTGGCGACGGAAATGGTGGATGCGATGCTCGCCTCGCGGGCGTACGAGGCGAACATCGCGGCCATCGATGTGACGAAGAACATGATTTCCTCGTCGCTGCGGCTTCTGGTGTAAGTGAATCGCCGGCCGGGCGACCGGCGGGCCGTGGAGTGTTTCGATGCCGGATCCGCTCAGTATTCACGGGGTTCTGCCGGGCCAGCAGGCAGGCGCGGTGCAGTCCACCCAGGCGACAGCACCGGGGACGGTGGACGGCAAGACGTTCAAGGACCTGCTGCTCGACAGCCTCGACCAGGTGAACCGGTTGCAGCAGGAGGCTGACCGCGGCGTGGAGCGCCTCGTCACCGGGCAGACCGACAACATGGCCGAGGTCTTCAGCACGGTGCGCAAGGCGGACGTGGCGTTCAGCATGCTGATGGAAATGCGCAACAAACTTGTCGATGCCTACCGCGAGATCCAGCAGATGCGGGTGTGACCTGCGGGCCGGCAGTGCGGCGGCGCGGTACGGCAGGACCGGCTGGAGCCGGTCGGACACCCAGAGGAGTTAGGAAATGGAATTCCTCCGAAAACTCCTGCAGCAGACGCAGACGTATCTCAAGGGAATGGCGCTGTCGCAACGGCTGGCGATCGGCTCGTGTGCGGCGCTCATCGTCCTCTCGCTCATGTGGCTGGTGAACTGGGCCGGCACGGCGGAACTTGTCCCGCTGCTCGACCAGCCGCTGTCCACACAGGAGATCGCGCCCATCCAGCAACGGCTCGACATGATGCAGGTGAAGTACCGCGTCACCGGCGACGTCATCTTCGTGCCAGCCGAGAGCCGGGCGCGGCTGCTGGCCCAACTTGGCGAGCAGAAGGCCCTGCCGAAGGACATCAGCATCGGTTTCGCCAAGCTCATGGATGACAGCAGTCCGTGGGTCAACATGGAGGAGCAGGGCTGGCGGCGGAGCGTGGCGCTCGGCAACGAACTATCGCGCGTGCTGCGGGAGTTCGACGGCGTGCTCGACGCCCGCGTGTTCATCGACAAGAACATGCGCCGAACGATCGGAGCAGCGCCGGTGACGCCCACGGCCAGTGTGTTCGTGAAACTCGCCCCGGGCATGGGGCTCGAGAAGGAACGCGTCTTCGCGATGGCGAGCTTCGTGAGCAGCACCGTCGCGGGGATGGATATTTCGAACGTGGCCGTGACGGACGCGACGACGGGGCGATCGTTCAAAGTGCCGACGGCCGCCGAGGGGATGGCCTTCGACGACCTGGAGGACCGCCAGAAGAAGGAAGAGTACTTCGCGAACAAGATCAAGTCGCTCCTGGCGAACATCCCCGGCCTGCTGGTGGCCGTGCACGCGGAACTCGACAGCGAGGCCCGCAAGGAAACCAAGCTCGTGCACGGCAAGCCTCCGATGATCAGCGAAAAGACGGAGACGACCACGACCGAGCGCGGCATCACCGGCGGCGGGCCCGGGGTGGTTCCGAACACCTCGCGGTCGGTCGCGACCGCCACGCCGACAGAACGCACCGAGAAATCCTCCACGGAAGCGGAATACGACGGCAAGGTCGATGTCACGCAGACGATGACGGAAGCGCCACGGCACGGCATCCGCAGCCTGTCGGCATCGGTCAACGTTCCCCGCGGCTACCTGGCCGCCATTTACCGCCAGGGGCACGAGGGGAAGGAGCCTACTGACGCGGAACTACAGACCGCCAGCGTGGGCGAAATCGACAAAATCAAGCGGCAGGTGAAGCGAGCGCTGGCGGTGCCGGACGACAGCGATACCGTCGCGGTCGACTGGTTCCACGACGACGCCGTGGCGCGATTCGGCCCCGCCGTAGTCGAGGCGAGCGCGAGCGGCGAGTTCATGGACTATGTCAAGACGTACGGCGGCAAGGTCGGCATTGGAGCGCTGGCTGTCGTGAGCATCTTCATGATGCTGATGATGGTCCGCCGCGTCGGAGAAGGGCCGGTGCTCCCTGGCGAGGAGCCGCCGGTTCCATTGCGCCGAGGCGACCGCCGGCGTACGAAGGGCCAGGAAGACGAAGACGTGGAACTGGAAGCGCGCGGGCCGGTCGGTCGCGCCCAGGTGACGGAGCAGTTGCTGGTCGCCAAGGAAGTGGACGAGCAGACGATCCGTACGCAGCAGGTGGTGGAGCAGGTGGCCGGGATGATCCGGGACGATCCGGAAAGCTCGGTCTCGATTCTGCAGCAGTGGATCGACAAGGCGAGGTCGTAATTGGCCAAGAAGCTGCGAGCGCAGGTCACCGACGACAGCCAACGTGAGTACGAGGGACTCACGAAGGCCGCGGTGTTTCTGCTGGCCGTCGGGCCGGAGGCCGCCGGTGCGATTCTCAAGCACATGGACCGCGAGACGGTCGAGGATCTCACGCGCGAAATCGCCTCGCTCGGACCGGTGCCGATCGACAAACGCGAAGCGATCGTCGAGGAGTTCTACAACGTCGCGCTGGCCAAACAGTACGCCTCGGAAGGGGGGCTTTCGTACGCCAAGGCCGTGCTCGAGAAAGCTCTGCCCAAAGACGAGGCGAGCCGCGTCATGGAGCAGATCGAGCACCAGGTGTACCAGCAGCCCTTCAGTTTCCTGCAGAAGGCCGAGAGCGAGAACCTGCTGACGTTCATGCAGGACGAGCACCCGCAGACGATCGCGCTGATCCTGGCGCACCTGCCGAGCAGCAAAGGCAGCGAAATCCTGGCCGGCCTCTCGCCCGCCAAGCAGATTGAAGTCGTCACCCGCGTTGCCAACATGGAACAGACGAACCCGGAGGTGATCCGCGAGGTCGAAAAGGGCCTCGAACAGCGGCTCTCGGGCATCGTGTCGCAGCAGTTCCAAAAAGTGGGGGGCGTGGAAGCAGTCGCGGAGATGCTGAACCTGGCCGACCGCGCGACGGAAAAGGGGATTCTCGAGACGCTGGAGGCGGACGATCCCGACCTGGTTGAACAGATCCGCCGGCTGATGTTCGTCTTCGAGGACATCCTGCTGGTCAACGACAAGGGTATCCAGGCGCTGCTCAAGGAGATCGACAACGACGAACTGGCCCTCGCACTCAAGACGGCCAGCCCGGAGATGAAAGAGAAGATCTTCGCGAACATGTCGGAGCGGGCGGCGCAGCTCATCAAGGAAGACATGGAGTACATGGGGCCGGTGCGTCTCAGCGATGTCGAGGCCGCCCAGCAGCGGATCGTGGACGTCGTGCGGCGCCTGGAAGACGCGGGCGAGATCATCATTTCCGGACGCGGCGGCGAGGCGGACATTGTCGTGTGACGCCGGGCGGCGCCGCTCCGGGTGTTTGTGAAGCGAGCAGATATGTCGCGTGCAACCGTCATCAAGGCTTCCACGATCGCCCCCGCGGCGAAGCTGCGGCTGCATTCCTTTCAGATGGAAGACGTGATGCGCGAGGCGGAGCAGGCGATGGCGGCGGCTCAGGTACGTGCCGCGGAACTGCTCCGCGAGGCGGAAGCGCAGGCCATCGCCATTCGGGAGGCCGCCCGGGCGGAGGGCTTGTGCGAGGGGCGCGACGAAGGGCTGCGCACCGGGCGTGAGGAGGGGCGTCGCGAAGCGTTCGAGACGGCCCGCGCGGAGTTCGCGGCACAGCAGCAGAACCTCGTGCGGGCACTGGAGAAGGCGCTCGCGGATATCGCGGCGGATCGACTGGCGTGGAAGACGGCGGCGCGGCAGGACCTTGTGGACCTCGCACTGGCTATCGCGCGCCGGGTGGTCAAGCACGTGGGCGAGCGTGAGCGCGAGGCAGTGCTCGCGAACCTGGAAGAGGCGGTCCGGCTGGCAGGGGTGCGGTCGGAAGTGACGATCGCGGTGAACCCCCGGGATGCGGAGGCGGCGCGGCTTTTCACGGATTCGCTGCTGGAGATGCGCGAGCAGTGGGAAGGCGTGCGGATCGTCGAGGAACCCGAGGTCGCGCCGGGCGGCTGCCGCGTGCAATGGAGCACCGGCGCCGTGGATGCGACGCTCGATACACAACTGGCGCGCATTGAAGCGGAACTGCGAGGCGGACCCTGCGATGGCGCCGCCCACGGGAGTGAACCGGGTCCATGAGCGTTTTTGCGGGCGAGATCGATCGCGTCACGCGCATGTGCACGCCGGCCCTCGTGGGGCGGGTGCTCGACGTGACCGGACTCACGGTCACGGTGACGGGGTTGCCCGCGCCCATCGGAGCGCTCTGCCGGATCCGGCTCGGCACGGGAAATATCGTCGACGCCCAGGTCGTGGGCTTTCGCGACGACTGCACCGTGGTCATGCCGCTGCGGGATACGCTGGGCATCGCGCGGGGCGACGAAGTGCAGGCGCTGCCGGGCGACGCGCGGATCGGCGTGTGCGACGGGCTCGTCGGACGCGTCATGGACGGGATGGGGCGGATTATCGATGGCGGGCCGCGCGTGCATCCGGATGCGTTCTACCCGGTCTACCGCGTGGCGCCACCCGCTCTGTCGCGCCCGCGGATTCGTCAACCGCTGGGCACCGGGATCCGCACGATCGACGCGATGCTCACCGCCGGGCGCGGGCAGCGCCTGGGGCTCTTTGCGGGGACGGGCGTCGGCAAGAGCGTGCTGATGGGCATGATCGCGCGGTACACGGAGGCCGACATCGTCGTCGTGGCGCTGATCGGCGAGCGTGGTCGCGAGGTGAACGACTTCATCGAGAAGGACCTGGGACCGGAGGGCCGCAAGAAAGCCGTGCTCGTCGTGAGCACCGCGGACGAGTCGCCGGTTCTGAGGGTTCGGGCGGGTTTCGCGGCCACGACGGTCGCCGAGTACTTCCGCGATCGCGGGCGAAGCGTGCTGCTGCTCATGGATTCGGTGACGCGCCTGGCGATGGCCCAGAGGCAGATCGGCCTGGCGGCCGGGGAGCCGCCGGCGACCAAGGGCTACACGCCGAGCGCGTTCGCCATGCTGCCGCAGCTCCTCGAGCGGGCGGGGCAGACGCCGGAGGGCAGTGTCACAGGGTTCTACACGGTGCTGGTGGAGGCGGACGACATCAACGACCCCGTCGGCGATGCGGTGCGCGGAATCCTGGACGGGCACGTGTGGCTGTCACGGTCGCTCGCCAACAGGGCGCACTACCCGGCGATCAGCGTGCCGGAGAGCATCAGCCGCGTGATGAGCGACGTCGTGGATGAGCAGCATCTGCTGGCGGCGCGGACGGTCCTGCGGACGCTGGCGACGTGGAACGAGATCGAGGACCTGGTGAACATCGGCGCGTACGCGCCGGGGACAAACCCCGCGTTCGACACGGTGATCCAGACGCGCCAGGCGGTCCTCGCATTCCTGCAGCAGCGCGTGGGTGAACGGGTGACGTTCGACCAGGCTCGACAGCAGGTCCTGGCGCTGGCTCGGGAGATCGAGGAGACTTCGAAGCGGCTGTCGCGCACGAACCGGCAGCCCCGGCAGGGGGGCGCCTGATCGGCGTGAGACGGCATGGCGAAACGGTTCACATTCCGGTTTGAAACGATGCTCAAGATCCGGCGCCAGCGCGAGGACGAGCACAAGCGGATCGTTGCCGACCGGATTCGCCAGATCGCCGAGACGCAGGAGCAGATTGCGTCGCTCGGGCGCCAGATCGGCGAGGAAATGGACGCCATGCGGTCGCGGCAGTCACCGGGGACCATCGACATTCAGCAGGCGATCCGCCACCGGCACTGGCTCGGGCATCTGCACCGCAACGCACTGGAAGCGGAATCGCGACTGCGCTACCTGGAAGCCAAGCTGGTGCAGGAACGCGCCGCCCTGGCGGAGGCGGCCCGGCAGCGGCGGATTCTCGAGAAACTCAAGGAACGGCAGCACGATCGCTTTGTCCGTGAGCAGGATCGGCGGGAGACGCTGCAGCTCGATGAACTGGCGACGGTGCGCTACGTGTACGAAGGTGCCGAGCGCCGCAGCGTGAGCGGCCGAGGATGAGACCCGGCGGTGGCCGGGTGGAAACTGGAAAACAGAGTTGAAACGTCTTTACCACATCCTGGCACTGCTTGCCCTGATCCACCTGTTCGCGCTGGCGGGATTCGTGGGGTACCTGTTCCTCAGCGGGCGGCTGAACTCCGGGAAGATCGAGCAGATCGCACTGGTCATGCGCGGGCAGTCGCCGACATCGCAGCCGGCGACGCAGCCGTCGGCCCCGGCCGCCGCACCGCAGCCGTCCCTGCAGCCCACGCTGGCGCAGATGCAGCGGGTCGAGGCGGAGAAGGAGTTCTTTGCCCTCGTCGCCCAGCGACACCAGCGTGAAATGGATGACAGGCGGGCCCTCAACGAAAAGATGCAGCTCGACATCATGAAGAAACTCGAGGAGCTCGAACGCGGCAAGCAGGAGCTCAAGGAGCAGCAGAAGAAACTGCAGGAACAGAGCGAGCAGGAGGGGTTCAGCCGGATTCTCGAGATGTTCGAGAACATGGAGCCGCAGATCGCCAAGAACCTGCTGCGCAACCAGACGAAGGAAGCGGACGCTGTCCAGCTTCTCATGGGTATGGATACGGGGCGGGCGCGCAAGATCATCAACGCGTGCAAGACCCCGGAGGAACAGCTCTGGATCGGGAGGATCCTGAACCAGATCAACAACCTGAACAAGTTACCCGGCGGCGGCGTGGATGGTCCGCAGCCGACTTCCCGCGGGGGTTAGTCGTGCTCCAGGTGGAAGCGGCCAAAACTTCGGCAACTGCGTCGTGTGCGCCACAGGAGAAGCGCGCCAGCGCGCGGCCTGGTGCATTTGACGAGGTCTTCGCCTCGATCCGGAAGGATGCCACTACCCAGCGCGCGACGCGCGATCCGGAGAATCGCGAGCCGCAGAAGAGCGTGCGGGGTACCGCATCCGGCGGGAATCAACCGGCCGCGGCTGAAAAGCCCAGGAAGGACGCCCCGGAGGAGGGATCCCCGGAGGAACAGGTGCCTGCAAACGCTGAGGCGCCGGTCGAGCAACCGCAGGATGGGCCCGCTGCTGCTCCGGGGGGCGCCGAGGTGCAGATGCCAGCGGGGCAACAGCCACAGGAGGTGGACCCGCCGCACGTGACACCCGGTGAGGCCGAAATCGATGTTCCGGCGGAGATGCACCGGCCTGGGGCGAAGCGTGCGGCGCCATCCGTCGAAACGGCGGGGGTGGTGACGGGTGAGCCCGGAGGGATGACGCAGACGGAGCCAGCGGTCGCTCCCGTGGGCACCGCCCGTGAAACCGCAGCGGCCCCGCCACATCGGGAAGTCGCCGGCGGCGTGCAGTCAGCTGCGGTACGGGCCATGACGTCCGTCGCGGTGATCGAGACGCAGCCGGACGAGGCGACCGGCGCCGATCCGGTGGCGGTGATGCGGGTCGAGCAGAGTGGAGGTGACGGAGCAAGCTTCCAGGAGGTGCTC
>CAZJTF010000299.1:0-8635 GCA_964548565.1 uncultured Planctomycetales bacterium
GGGGGGCATCGAAGCGTACATCGCGCATGTGCCCGAGCCGGCATCCATTTGTCTTCTCTGCGCCGGTGTTCTCGGCCTGGGTTTCCGGAGGCGTTCGAGGAATTCAAACGAGACGGGCGCGACTGCTGGCGGTTGAGCATTGCCGGATGATCGGGACCCGCTCCCATGCCGGAGACGCGCGGAGTATACCCCCACGTTGCAGAAAGAATAACGGCGCAGGCGCCAGGGACGCCAAGAAGCCGGGAGTTGTTGATCAGCATGCCGGCACGCCGCCCACTTCACTGCAGGTTGCATCCAGACCCACGACACAAGAGCAGTACGAGCCCTCTGCCTTGGCGTTTTGGCGTTTTCGCGGTTCACGTTTTTCATCCGCCACGGAGGAATCGCGCGGGTCAACCCCCGGCAGCAACGATCAGGCTGCAGGTCGCACCGGCACCCGTACGCGAAATGAGGATGCGCGACGCGGTTGCGCCGTGGACGGCGTGGGCCTTCTCACGGTGGCGCGCTGTCAGGCGATCACGATCCTTGTCTGCGATTGAGCGGGGAAGCGACGGCCGGCGCGGCGGCGTGCCGGCGGGCTCGCCCCTACAAGCCGCGAACGGGGCGCGGCGACACCATCGCGATCAGATCCTTGATGTCGACGTGCTCGAGCAGGGCGTAGCAGAAGAGCTCGGGCATGGCGGTGACCGGTTCGTTGCGCTCGATGACCTGCTTGAGGCTGGTGAGCGGCTCATGCAACTCGACGGCGCCGATGGCCTCGGTCTCGATGGCCGCGGCGATCAGGGCCATGGTGCTCGTGCGGGGGCCGACGGCCGCGAGTGAAACAGGCTGACCGCCGGCGATGCCGCGGGCCCAGCGGGCGACGGCGGCAACCTGCCCGGCCTGGATGCCGAGCGGGCGTTCACCGACGGCGGCGACGAGGAGTGCGTAGAGGTAATCGCGCTCCGGTATGGCCGACCCGCCGAAGTAGAACGGATCCACCGCGATGACCTGCTGGCCGGCGTCGACGAGGCGCCGCACATGGGCCGTGGTCGCCTTGCGCCCGGCATCGGCGATGAGAACCGTGACGCCCCGTGCAGAGGGCGATGCGACGCGCGTGGCCGGCAGGGTCCAATCGCTGTCCAGTTTGAAACGCAGTGACGTGATCTGCAGGCCGTCGGGGCCGGCGGTCGGTGACGAGTCAACCTTCACGTCATCGTACGCGCGGAACCGGACCACCTGGCGGAGCCGCGCGCGGTCGGCGCCGGCGCGCGGAAGGTCCGCCATGAGCGCGCGAGCGAGCGTGTTGAAATCGGCGTTCCCCTCGGGCAGCGGGACGGACAGTTGGTCGGCGGTCCGGACCTCGTCCCGGCAGGGGATTTCGTGCCAGTCGAACGACTGGCCGGCAAAGAAATGGTCCCCGAGCATCCGGTAGAACGCCTCGCGGTTGTCCTTCTCGTAATTGTGCGTGCCGGGCTCGTCGTTGACGTGCGCGCGGAGATTCCCGGCGGCGCTGTAGAGGGCAAAGAACGGGCGAGCGCCCTCGAGCAGCGGCTGAAGGGCGTGCGTGGACCGGAAGCAGCAGTCGTCCTTGCTGTTGAACGTCAGGAGGGTCGGGCGCGGGGCGCGCATGGCCGTCAGGTGCAGGTAGTCAGCCACGGTCACAAGGTCGCAGGGTGTCTGCTCGGTGTCACCGAGGTCGGACGGTTCACGGGCGCGGGTGAGGAAACTCGAATAGCCGGCGACCGGGTTGGCCAGCGTCACGCGTTCATCGAGGCCGCTGATGAAGATCGTCTGCCAGCCGCCGCCGGAGAGGCCGGAGACAGCCACACGCGCGGGGTCGGCGTTCGGCAGGCTGAGCAGGATGTCGAGGCTGCGCTTGAGCGAAAGATAGAACGGCGCGATGGCGGTCGCGCCGCAGAGGTCGAGCTGGTTGGCCCGCGCGTGGGAGTAATTGTCGTGCGCGAGCTGCCCCATGCCATACCACTCCGCGTTCAGCACGATGATGCCGCGTTTAGCCTGGTTGATGCAGCGGATCTGCTTGTACTCGATGGATTTGCCCTCGCGGGCGTGGCCGTTGACGGCGAGGCTCACTGGCATCTTGCCTTCGAGCTTGTCGGGAACATAGAGCAGCGCGGGCAGCCAGAGCCCGGGGAGTGCCTCGAAGCGCAGCTTGCGGATGGAGTAGCCGGCGTTCGTCTGGGCGGGCGCCGTGGCGGGGACGTTGTCGAGCCACTCGACCCTGCATTCGGCTTCGCGCCAGCGGGCCGCCCGGCCGCGGAAGATGACCTGATTGAGGACGTCCTGCCGGAGCCGGCGGGCCGTGCGGTCCCAGGCGTCGGGCGAGGTCGCCTCGGGCAGGCGGACCACGCGGGTTTCGGCGAAGCGACGAACCTCCTCGAGGACGGCGGCGGGCGGCACGACCTGTTCAGCGAGGGCGGCGGTAATCGGGTCCCCGGCGCCGGCCGCCGATTGCGGATCGGCCGCGATCACGTCGGCGGCGATGATCCAAAAAAGGAGGGATGCGCGGCATATCCGTCGGAGGGTCATGGTCGGCTCCTGCTCTGTTGTGCTGACATGCGGTGTCCTCGGCGAGGGCAGGCGCGTCATGATAACCGGAAGAGTGGCTGGAGGCGGAGCGGGGGCACGGCGCGAGCGCAAGGGTGGGAGAATGAGTCCCCGCACCTGCAGATTCTCGCGCTGGCGATAGTTGGTTACTTCTTCTTGCCTATATCCTGAGCGGCAGGCTGCTGCGGGGCCTGGTTCAGGCAGCCTTCCAGCTGGCCGCGGGCCTTGCCCTTGAGAAGGCCGAGCTTTTTCCACCCATTGAGGAGCTGGGCGGTCCGGCTGACGAGGCGGCCGCGCGGGCCGGGGGTGGCCAGCACCTCGGCGAGCTGGTCGGCCATCGTGGCGCCTGCGTCGAGCATCACGTTCGGGACGCCGCTGTCGCAGCCGGCCACCGTGACGGTGGGGCTGAGATCAGAATGCGGATACAGGTCGGCGTCGGCGCAGAGGCCGTCCCCGTCGGCGTCGTTTTCGGCGTCGAGCGGGCAGACGTCACATACATCGCCGGCGCCATCGCCATCGCCGTCCGCCTGGTCGGCGTTGCCGATCTGCGGACAATTGTCCTGATCTCCGCACACCCCGTCGGCGTCCGAATCGTTGGCCGCGTCGAGCGGGCACGTGTCGCACACATCACCCGCGCCGTCGCCGTCCTCGTCAGCCTGGTCCGGATTCGCTGCCCGGGGGCAGTTGTCGTCATCGCTGCAGACGCCATCGCCGTCGGGATCGTTGGCGGGATCAGCCGGGCATGCGTCGCAGGCATCACCGATGCCGTCACCATCGGCGTCGACCTGATCTGGGTTGGCTGCCTGGGAGCAGTTGTCGCGATCGCCGCAGACGCCATCGCCGTCGGCATCGTTGGCAGGATCAGCCGGACATGCATCGCAGGCGTCGCCGATGCCGTCACCATCGGCGTCGACCTGATCTGGGTTGGCGATTGCCGGGCAGTTATCCTGCGGGTCGGGGACCCCGTCCTGGTCCACATCGGCGGGCGAGGGCGCGGTGCCGAGTCGCACAACTCGACTGACGGTCGGATTCGCCGGGTTGTTCAGGCCGACGTACACAGCCTCTCCCCCGAATTCCACGCCGCCCCGCGCCACTCGCCAACCCGGAGCATCGAGCTCGGCCATCCACTGCACGGCGCCTTCCGCCGAGCAGATGGCCACGCCGGGGTGCAGTGTGCCGCTGACGTTTCGATCAAACCCGATGCAGAAGGCCCTGCGGTCGGGGGTCATGGTGAGGGTGTCCGCAACAAAGACGAGGCCGGTGTGCGTGAGGGGTGTGTCGGGGATCTGCACGTGACCGGCCCCGTCCATACGGCGGATAAATGACCGTTCGTGACCGGTCCAGAGGCTTCCATCCCCGCTGCGCAGCCCCTCGGAAGCGGCCAGTACGAGCAGTCCGTCCGCGTCGATGCCTACGCCGAAAATCGCGCTGTTGGTCATCTCCAGGGCGTAGTCGAGGAAGACGTTGCCCTTTGCGGAGGTGTGCCCGAGCAGCCGGCCGCGCATCTGGATGTCGAAGGAGCGGTCGGCGCCGGCGCGGTACAGATTGCCGGCGGCGTCGACCGCGAGCGCGTAACCGTAATTGTCGATCGAGGAGGTGGCCTTGTACTCGGCTTTCCAGAGGGTCGCGCCGGCGGGTGAGATTTTCGCGACATGACTGCCGGCGCCGCCCGCTGTACTGCGGTAACCGCTCGCATAGACGTTGCCGAACTCGTCCGTCACGATGTTCTCGGTCGTTTCGAAGCCGAGGCGGAGCCACCAGTACTTCCACGGGTGCGCCGAGAGGTCGGGGCTGTATTTCCACACGGCGAACTGGCGCGTCCCGATCAGGATATTGCCGTTGATGTCCAGGCGGGCGGTGCTGATCCAGTTGTTGTCAGGAATCGTCACGCTGCGGGTCCAGACATCGCCACCGTCGGAGGCGGCAAACGCTTCCACCTGCGAGGTAGAGGAGCCGGTGAAGTGGAAGACGAGCACGGTTGAGCCGTCGGGAGTCAGGCGGATGCAGGCGATCTCGCCGGGCAGGGGGCTGGAGATCTCGCGTTGCCAGATCGCCTGGGCGGGGCCGTCGGCCGGGACGGCGCCGAGCAGCAGGGTTGCGGCGAGCATTCCGGACGTGGTGGATGCGCAGCGGCGACGCATCGGAGCCCTCCCCCTCCAGCAACCCGCGTGAGGGGTGCTGTTATCTGCGGTTGCGTCTCTCGCCGCCCCTGACGCCGGGAGACGGGCTCGTCTGGGTCAAACGAGCCTGGCGTCAGCCTGGCGGCATCAACCCGCGCCGGCCGAGCCACGGGAACGTCCCACCCGGCCGGGCGTCTTCCGGGTACTTCCAATACAGTGCGGACAAAAGCAAGCGGAGCAGTCGGGCGGAGACCGATCGGCGGCTAAGCAGCGGGAACAGCAGCACTTGCGCTGTATGGCCCGAATTGCCTATTTCGCTCTGGAGCTCCGGCGGCAACGGTGGGGACCCCGGTGTGAGCCAGCAGGAGGTGTGAATCTGGGGAATTCAGGCGAGAATAGGTCGCCCGCTCCGGAGGTAAGACGTTCGAAGTCAGAATGAGAAGCGGACCGCTGAAGCGGAGCCGTGCGGGTGTGCAGCGGCGCCTCCGGGCGCTGTCGGCGGTTGGTTAACATGGTCCCTGTGTGAAACTCGCCGGTATGCACGGTGTCGAACAGTGAGGTGCAACATGCGCATATCACCGCGTCTGCTGTTTCCACTGCTCATGGCGGTGCCGTTCCTACAAGGCGTTTACTACCACCCGCGACTGCCGCAGATGGTCGCATCGCACTTCGGCGCGGATGGCAGCCCCGACGACTGGACGGAGAAGACATCGTTTGTGGTGGTGTCGCTCGTCCTGAGCGAAGTGGTGATCGGGTTCCTGGCGATGCTCGTGCTCGTCGGGCGGCTGTTGGTACCGATCGATGTGCCGGGGAATGCTCGCCCGGCAAACCCGGAGGAGGCGGAGCGCCGGCGGCAATACGGTGAGCTCGCGCGGCAATCGTACCTGTCGTTTGCCACCTGGTTCGGCCTGGCGACGTCGGTTTTCCTGCTGGCGATCCTGCAGATGGCATACGCGGCCAACATGCAGACGCCGACGGGGCGCGTGCAGGTGTTCCCTGTGCTCGTGCCGTACCTGGTGATCCTAGGGGTGCTGATCTACCGTCTGGCGCGGGCCGAATCGCGGATGAACCGGCTCTGCCCGCGCGCGTTGCCGCCGGGTGTGTGGTTTCCAGCGAAGCGGATTGGCTACGGCTGGGGGCCGCCGTGCTGCTGGCAGGGATGGGTGTTCATGGGGGGGTGGATGGCGATGCTCCTGGGCGGGATTGCGGTGGCGATTCGCTTGGCACAGGAGATGGCGTTCGCGTTCATTCTTCCGTACGCGCTGGTCATGGTGGTGATCCTGGTTGTTGTCTGCTGGAAGAAGGGCGAGCGGCCGGGGTGGCGCGGGGTGGGTTGCGCGTCGGGGGAGCGTGCGGAGTGATGTATGGGAGCGGGAGAGGGAGAGGGGGAGTGGGGGAGTGGGAAAATGGGGGAGTGGGAGAGTGGGAGCGATGGAGCGACGGGGCGAGAGAGCGAGAGAGCGACGAAGCGACGGGAGACGTTTCACTGGTTCACGTTCCTTCGCTCTTTCGCTCACACGATCCTTCTCTCACACGATCCGTGCCTGATCACCGGAGATGGGAGAGAGCAGAGAGCATAGAAGTCCTATTCCCCCGCCTGCTCCACACCTTCGCCGGCGGGTTCCTTCTCGTCCACGGCGCGCGGCGTTGTTACGAGGTGCACGGCGCGGATGGTAAGAAAGAGCGGGATCTCCTTGCGGGCCTGGTTTTCCGCGGCGGCGCGGGGCCCGGTCTGCGTCGTCTTGTGGCTTGTCCACTCCTCCAGGGTGTCGATGAACAGGTTGGCGGCCCGCATGGCCTTCACGTAGGCCTCGAGCGGCTTGTGAAAGGTCCACGTGTAGCGGTTCGGGTCCTTGCCGGGATTGGTGACGATCGGGGCCTTGCGCGGCAGCATGTAGCGGTCGACGCGCCGGTACTGCACGCGGGCGTGCTCGTCCCATCCCCAACTCGTTTCCTTCGGGCCGCGAAAGCACGGGTGCATCATCACCATGACCAGGCGCCCGTTCGGCTTGAGCACGCGCTCGATGGAGCGAAAAACAGGCTGGATGGGGTGGATGTTCTGGATCGCCAGGCTGCAGCAGGCGGCGTCAAACTGCGAGTCGGGCATGCCGGAGAGGTCACGGGCGTCGGCCACTTCGTACCGGATCTCGGCCGGGCCGCGCTCGCGCGCGATGTGGATCAACTCACGGGCGGCGTCGATCCCGGTTACGTGCACACCATGTTCGTGCAGGATCCGGCAGAGCACTCCCTGGCCGCAGCCGACGTCGAGGCAGGACTGGCCCGGTTGGAGGTGCAGCAGGCGCACGACGCCGGGGTGCACGATCTCCCGCTGGTACTCGCTGCCCGCGTCGCCGACGAGTTCGTCGTACCACCCGGCCACCTTGCCCCAGTCGGTGCGCGGGCCAGCGTGGGGAGGGGATTGTCCCTTGTGCACCGGCTTGCCGGTGGCAGGAGGCTGGTGCCCAGGCCGGCGGAACTGCCGCTTGGGCCGATCGCCGGGGGGGCGGGGTCCGTCGGATCGATCGCGGCGCGGGCTGCGCGGTCCGGGGCGAGGTTTGCCGCGACGTCCGCCGGGTCTATCTTCTCTGCGCTTGTCCAAGGACTGCTCCTGAGAACGGCGCCACGGGGGCGGCCGCTACAACGGCTGTTGAGAGGGCCGCTACGGTCGCGGCCAGGGCATTCAGTCCGCCTGGTGACCGACGACGACGACGCCGAGGCGGTCGGCGAGTTCCACGACCTTCTCGCGATCGATGACGAGCGTCCGCGAGGCCTCGAAGACCACGGCTCGCCCGCCGCTGCGGTGCACATTGGTAATCGTATCCGGCCCAATGGTGGGGACGTCGAAACGCAGGTCCTGGTCGGGCTTGGCGACCTTGATGAGCGTCCAGCCGCCGTGACGGCAGAGCTGGCCGGCGCGTTCGATCATGCGGTCGGTGCCTTCGATCGCCTCGACGGCGATCACCTCCTGCTCCTTGACGGCGATCGACTGGCCGATGTCCAGGCGGCCCATTTCACGGGCGAGCGGCCAGCCGAAGTCGATGTCCTTCTGCTGGGCAGGCGTCGGCTGGCGCTGCGTGAGGACGCCGGGCCCGGGCATGTGGTCGCTGCAGTACTGAACGGAGTTCGTCAAGGTGATGCCCTCGCGCTGCATGTGGTCGGCGGTGGCCCGCAGGATGGTATCGTTCCGCCGGTCGGCTACCTCGAAAAACCAGAGCCGGATGCTGGTCCAGTCCGGCAGATAGCGGATCATGCGGAAGCGTCCGTACATCTCGGATTTCTTCACCGAGCCGGCCATGATGGCCTCGTGCACACCTGTCCGCTTGAAGACGCGGATCCAGCGACCCAGACGCACGACGCCCGACCAGCAGAAGTCGTCGGCCAGCCTCCGCAGCTCCGGGCTCGCGAGTCCGCGGAGGCCGATGATCACGACCGGGCGCCCCGCGCGCCGCGCCCCCTCGGCCACGAGGAACGGAAACCGCCCGTAGCCGGCGATGATGCCTAGGGGAGCGGACTGCACGTCGTTCATGCGGAGAGTTTAACAGCGAATGGGGGGCGGCGAATAGCGAACGGAGATCAGCGAACAGCGGACCGGCGAAGCGGCAGGCCGAGGGACCTTGGGACACCTTGAATGGCAGGCGAATTGGAGGGCCGCAGCAATCACAGGGATTTGGGGGAAACCGTCGTTCGTCCTCGAGCTCTGATATCCTATGTCTCTGTGCCCAGCCTGGCTTCGGTGGCCTTTAGCGGTTGTTGAGGACTGAGGTGAGGAGCGCCCGCGAGGCAGGAAACGCTATTTGCCGTCGAGTTGCTGTTTGAGCTCGTCGAGTTCGCGGCGGAGGCGCTGGACCTCTTTTCGGAGCTGGGGGAGGCGCTGAAGGCTGGCGACCTGGCGCTTGCACTCGTTGATTTCGACGGCGGGGGCGCCCAGGACGGTGAGACCGGGCTCGATGCTGTTGGTGACACCTGCC
>CAZJTF010000300.1:0-8634 GCA_964548565.1 uncultured Planctomycetales bacterium
GAGAAAATCGTGCCGATCGACACGTTCACGTCGATGTTGCTGGATCCGTCGAGCGGATCGAAGAGGACGACGTAGCGGGGGTGCTCGCGTCCGGTGTGGATGATCCGCGGTTCCTCGTCTTCCTCGGAGACGATGATGCCGACGGTGCCGCGATACGCCAGGCAGCGGAGGATGGTCTCGTGGGCAATCACGTCGAGCTTCTGGACGATCTCGCCCTGAACATTCACCTGGCCGGTGGCGCCGAGCACCTCCAGCAGGCCGGCCCGGCGAATGTGGGCGGCGATAATCTTGGTCGCCAGAGTGATTCCCGAGAGCAGGATGCTGAACTCGCCGGTGGCGGTCGGGTGCGAGCGCTGCGAATCGATGATGTGCTGCTGGATCGTGACGATCGCCGGATCGGACGGATTCATGGTGCAATCCTCCGGATTATCTGCTGCTCGACGGTATGCCGCCGCGACGACGTCGGCAAGCCCGCATGGTTGCCACCGCCGGGGCCATGCTGTTAGCCTGAGGGGGTCCCGGAGGCACGCGGGCCACGCTCCGGGCGGGAAGCGGCACATGTCTGAGCTCTACCAGGACGCGGTCCACGATCTGAACACGCTCATCGACGTCTCCCGGCGCATGGGAGAAACGTTCGAGCTCGAGCCCCTGCTCCGCACGGTCGAACAGGCGGTGCGGACGGCGCTCAACTGCGATCGCGCGAGCATCTTCCTCTACGACGGCCCGAACGATGAGCTGTACAGCCTCGTGGCGACGGGCGTCGAGGCGCTACGATTCAGCGTGCGACTCGGGATCGCCGGAGAGGCGGCGCGGACGCGCGAGGTGATCCACGTTCCGGACGCGTACGCCGATCCGCGCTTCAACCCCGCCATTGACCGCCAGACCGGCTATCGGACGCGTAACCTGCTCACGCTGCCGCTGATCGCGCCGGGCGACGAACTGATTGGCGTCCTGCAGGTGCTCAACAAGCTGGACGGTGATTTTTCGCCCAATGATCTGATGCTCGCACGGGCGCTCGGATCGCTGACGGGCATGGCCATCAAGCGGCAAATGCTGCTGGATATCGCGGCCGCCAAGCAACAGATGGAGCGCGACCTCAATATCGCGCGCGATATCCAGCAGCAACTCCTTCCGGAAAAGAACCCGCACTTCGATGGGTTCGACATCGCCGGATGGAACAAGCCGGCTGATCAGACCGGCGGTGATCTGTACGACTTTCTCCCGCTCGACGCGCATCGTCTGGGCTTCATGGTGGCGGATGCCACAGGCCACGGGATCGGTCCGGCCCTGATTGTCGCGCAGTGCCGCGCGCTGCTGCGGGCGACGATGGGGGCGATGGAGGATCTCGCGCAGGTGGCCCGGAGGGTGAACGACCTTTTGCACGAGGATCTGCCGGACGACCGCTTCGTGACCGTGTGTTTCGGCGTCCTCGACGCGCGCAGCGCGCGCATTGCGTACACCAGTGCAGGACATGGGCCGCTGCTGCTGTACAGGGCCGCGACACGCCGCCTCGAGCAGTACCAGGCAACCGGGCTGCCTATGGGGATCATGGTCGATATGGAGATCGATCCCGGCGAGCCGATTGACCTCGAGCCGGGTGACATGTTCGTGCTGCTCACGGACGGCTTCCTGGAGTGGAGCCGGGCGGACGGAGAGCTCTACGGGACGGCGCGGCTCGAACAGCTGCTCGCGCGGGAGTCGCAGCGGCCCTGCGCTGAGCTCATCAAGGCCATTCACGAGGATGTGCTGCAGTTTGCAGGCGGTACGCCGCAGCTCGACGACCTCACCATCGTCCTGATTCGACGAAACTAACGTAAACACATATCATTCAGTTGTTTACGACTAGATCCGTCGGTTTTTGACCAGCCGGACGCACGGAAAGCCTGCAGCGGAGGGAAATCCTGCCGAGGGTGTTGAAAAAAGACCTTGAACGTCGAAACTCGTTGCTGTAGGATAACTTGCGTTCGTGCCTGCGGCTCAGGCGCGGTCATTTGAGGGCCTTCGGACCGACGGGTGGCCAGGGGCGCGCCACCCGCAGGGTTCGGGGGTCTTGCCCCAAGCGCAACTCGTGGCGGCCAGGCTGGCCGGTGATCAATCAGGGGTACGCTCTCGCTCGAGGTCAGTCCATGCAGACCATCACCAAGAAAGAACTGATCGACCGGATCGCGGAGAAGTCTGCGCACAAGCGGGTTGTCGTGAAGCGGATTATCCAGAGCTTCCTGGATGAGATCATCGACGAGCTCGGGCGCGGCAACCGGCTGGAGTTCCGCGACTTCGGTGTGTTCGAGAGCAAGCAGCGCGCGGCTCGTACCGCGCAAAACCCCAAGACGCTCGAGCGCGTCTCCGTGCCCTCCAAGCGGACAGTGAAGTTTAAAGTTGGCAGACTCATGAAGTTGCGTCTGTCGGAACCGTCCGCGCCGGAGCCGGTGCGGTCGGCGGGGGCGGCTGCGCCCGCATCCAGCCCGCGTACCGCGCCGTAATCGCGCTTCCCTCTTCGTGTATGAAGGCCCGAGACCCGTGCTTCGATGCGGGACACGGTACAATCTGCGCGCATGTCACAGATCGAAGTTGACCAGCTCTCGAAGGCGTTTCGCGTTGCGGAGCGCGAAGGCGGGCTCGCCGCGGCGTTGCGGAGCCTCGTGCGCCGGCGCTATCGCGAGGTGCTGGCCGTCGATCGCGTGAGTTTCCGCATCGAGCCGGGCGAGGTCGTGGGTTTTCTCGGTCCCAACGGCGCGGGGAAGACGACGACGTTGAAGATGCTGACGGGACTGCTCTATCCCACGTCCGGGACGGCCGCGGTGCTCGGGCACACCCCGTGGCGGCGCGAGTCGGCGTACCTGCGGCGCATCAGCATGGTGATGGGCCAGCGGAGCCAGTTGAACTGGGACCTGCCGGCGATGGATTCGTTCCTCGTGCACATGGCGGTCTACCAGGTAGACCGGCAGCAGGGCGAGACGACGCTACGTGAGCTCATCGAGCTGCTCGATATCGGCAGCGTGCTGCGCAAGCAGGTGCGGACGCTGTCGCTCGGCGAACGGATGAAGTGCGAGATCTGTGTCTCGCTTCTGCACCGGCCGGCAGTGCTGTTTCTCGACGAGCCGACGCTGGGGCTCGACATCACGATGCAGGCGCGGATCCGCGAGTTCGTGGGCGAGTACAACCGGCGGTACGGTGCGACGATCATCCTCACGTCGCACTACATGGCGGACGTCACGGCGCTCTGCCGGCGAATCATCGTGATCGACCACGGGAAGATCCTGTTCGACGGGCCGCTGGGCAGCCTGAGCGCGCGCCTCGCGCCGTTCAAGGTGATCGCGATCGACCTGAACCATGGGGTGGACGGGTACGATTTCGCGCGGCTCGGGGACGTGATGAGCCGCGAGGACCGCAAGGTGACGCTGCGCGTGCCGAAGGATGCGACCGCAGTCGTCACGAGCCGCCTGCTCGCCGATCTGCCGGTGCTGGATTTGACCATCGAGGATCCGCCGATCGAGGACGTGATCCAGCGGGTGTTCGCGGGTGCGGCGGAGGCGCCGGCATGAACGTGATTTTTTCCGCCATGCCGGCGTTCATGCGGGCCTCAGTCGCGACGATGCTGCAGTACCGCGGGGAAATCGTGCTGTGGGCGGCGTGGGGGGTCGTCAACCCGGCGGTCGCGATGGCGATGTGGATGGCCGCCACGCGGGGCAGCGACGGGGCCATCCAGGGGCTCGATCCACGCGACTTCGCGGCGTACTTCCTGATGACGATGATCGTCGGGCACGTGAGCGCGGCGTGGGACATCTTCGAGATGGGACAGCTCGTGCGGACCGGCGAGATGTCTCCACGGCTCCTCCGGCCGCTGCTGCCGGTGTGGCAGAGCCTCTCGGACAACATCGCGTACAAGGTGGTCACCCTCGTCGTGCTGATCCCGATCTGGATCCTGGTCGCGCTCCTCGCGCAGCCGCGGCTGCATGCGACGGGGGCACACCTGGCGCTCGGGTCGATCGCGCTGCTGCTCGCGGCGGCGCTGCACTACCTGTGGAACTACACGCTGGCGCTCGGGGCGTTCTGGGTGACGCGCATGGACGCGATCGCCGAGCTCTGGTGGGGGCTGAACCTGTTCCTCGGCGGGCGGATCGCACCGCTGCCGATCATGCCGATGCCGCTGCAATGGCTGGCGGCGGTGCTGCCGTTCAAGTGGATCGTGTGGTTCCCGGCGGCCGCCCTGACCGGGCAGATCACACCGCGGGAGGTCGCGGTCGGGATCGCCTGGCAGATTGGATGGCTGGTGCTGGGGCTCGGGGCCTTCCGGCTGGCGTGGACGTACGGCGTGCGGCGGTACTCGGCCGTCGGGTCTTGAGAGGTGAGCATGGGTGATTTCCGCGCACCGCGGGTGCTGGGGCGAACGGGGCTGATGGTCGGGCGGCTGGGCATCGGGTCGAGCTACGGCGTGCCGGCGCGGGCGATCGAACGGGCATTCCACGAGTACGGCGTTAATTACCTCTACTGGGGGAGCCTGCGGCGGGGGGCGATGGCGGAGGCGATCCGCAATCTCGCGCGGACGGCCCGGGACCGCATCGTCGTGGTCCTGCAGTCGTATGATCGCACGGGCGTGCTGATGCCGATCCTGCACCGGCGGGGCCTGCGGAGGCTCGGAATCGAGCAGGCGGACGTGCTGCTGCTCGGCTGGCACAACCGCCCGCCGTCGCGGCGATTGCTCGATGCGGCGCTGCGGTTGAAAGAGCAGGGGCTCGCGCGCTTCCTGGCGATCTCGGGGCACCAGCGGACGATGTTCGCGGAGATGGCACGGACGGGGAGCCCATTCGACGTCTTCATGTTTCGCTACAACGCCGCCCATCGCGGCGCGGAGCGCGAGATCGTTCCGCACCTGCCGGCGGACGACCGACCGGGCACGGTGGCGTACACCGCGACGCGCTGGGGGCACCTGCTGGATCCGCGGCGGATGCCGGCCGGCGAGCGCCCGCTGACCGCGTCGGAGTGCTACCGATTTGTGCTGACGAACCCGGCGGTCGATGTGTGCCTCACCGGGCCGGCCGACGAGCAGCAGATGGACGAGGCGCTCCGCGCCCTCGATGGCGGACCGATGACCGAAAGGGAACTGGAGCATGCACGGCGCGTGGGCGACATCGTCTACGGGCAGTCAAAGTGGATGGCCGGCGAGAAGCGGCGCTGGCTGAAGTGATCCATGGCGCCGACCGACACTCAAGAACGCCAGCGTGAAACGGCGCGCGCTCAGCGAAACTGGATGGCGTACAGGTCCGCGTCTTTCATCACGAATCGCAGGCGGACGGGCTTGCCGGCCAGCCTGGAGGTGTCCGAGCCGTTCTTCCACATCGCGACGCGCGCGAGGTGATCGCCAAGCACCGGCTTCGCGTCGGCGAGCGCGAACCCCTCGATGGGATTGCCGTCCGAATCTTGAATCTCGACCTGCACCTGCCCGGCGGCCGACGCGGACATGTTCAGCGTGAGCTCGGGCCCGGCAAAGAGGATCGGTTTCGTGACCATTTCGCCGCCGCGGTATGGCGCGTTGACGGAGACGAAGCCGTCAGGGCGGAGCACAAGGCGTTCGAGGTGGTGCGAGGGCTGTGCGTATTCCCGCTGAACGTAGATGGACATCTCGGCGTCCGAAGTCGGCACGACGCCCAGGGCGGGGTAGTTGGTGCGGGAGGTCCAGTTTGCCAGGCCCAGGCCGGGGCGGACGAATCCTTCCATGAACGTCCGCGCGTACCGGTCGCCGCCGCGGCTGGTCATGAAACACACGTCCGAGCAGTCGTGGAAGTAGTCGCCGACGACGCCGAGGCGTTTCGCATCCTCGGGCGAGAGCACCTGGCGGCCCGGCATGAACCGCGCGAAGATCGAAACGTACAGGTGCGGCGCACGGAAGTATGTCTGTGTCTGGTTCGTGTAGAAGTCCTCGGGCGGGACGTCGCCGCACTGCATCTCGACGGGGTCGGCCCAGGTGACGAAGTCTTTCGACGTCGTGCGGCTGATCCAGCGGTGGCCGGAGCTGCCGAATTTCTTCCAACTCCGGAAATAGCAGACGTAGCAGTTTTCGCTGGCGGACCAGAAGGCGAGGTTCTGCGAGTCGAAGGCACCCTTCGTGAATACGGGCCCCTCCTGCACGGGTTTCCAGCGGATGCCGTCGGCGGAGACGAACGCGAGCAGGCCTTTTCCGGTCCCGCCGAGTGCCTTATAGCGCTGCGCGGCCTCGATGCCGGGGCGTGTGTCGACAAACGGGCTGAAATTATGGCACGCGGGGCTGCGGACGAGGATAACGTTGTTCGCGCGGCTGCCGCGGACCTCGAACAGGCCGAGCTCGGGTTTCGTCCAGCGGATGCCGTCGCGGCTCTCCGCGTAACAGGTCACTTCGCGCTCGCCGTGGGCCGCCTCGCCGCCGGACGCGTCGGGGAGTCCCCGGTAGTACATCCGGTAGACGTCGGCGTCCTTCAGGACGGTCACGTAGGCGCAGAAGACGCCCTCCCACGGCTGATCGAAGCGCAGGACGGAGCCCGCGCTCTGCGGATGGTGCAGGCGGAGCTCCGTGCCGGTCATGCGGTCGATGAGCAGGTGATCGACGAAGAGCTCGCGTCGCCCGGCGATATCGATGGGCGCAGGGTCGGCCGCCAGGGCGGGCGCGGCCAGCACGCACAGCGCAAGAATTGATCGGTACAGCATGATGGGCTCCTCCGTTCGTGAGGGCCTGATGATACAGGCGGACGCCGGGCCGGGCGATGCTCCGCGGAGGGGAGTGCGTCACTGCCGCTGGTCCAGAACCGGAACCGGGCCGCGTGCTCGCCAAAAGCGGTATGATGGCGGGCGGCCTAACGCCAGAAGGATGAACGCGTGCTGCGGTATCTCAAGCTGCTCTGGCTGTTCGCGCGGGTGAGCGTGCAGG
Organism: uncultured Planctomycetales bacterium; assembly: GCA_964548565.1. Lineage (GTDB taxonomy): Bacteria > Planctomycetota > Phycisphaerae > UBA1845 > PWPN01 > CAYLLT01. The sequence continues at coordinate 6,899 of CAZJTF010000300.1, forward strand.
ACACGGCCGCGTACCGCGCGGACTTCCTCGTGCACGTACTGCTCGCGTTTGTGCAGCTCGGCGCGGAGCTGACCGCCATCTGGACGATTTTTTCGAACACGCGGTCTCTGGCCGGCTGGTCCGCCACCCAGATCCTCGCCCTGCTGGGCGTCTTTCGAATCATGACCGGTTTCATCGGCATGATGGTCGGCCCGAACATGCGGCTGATGATGGAGGACATCCGCGACGGCAAGCTCGATTACCTCGTGATGAAGCCGGTGAACGCGCAGTTTTTCGCCAGCACGCGGAAACTGGTGCTCTGGCGCGGGACCGACGTGCTGTTCGGCATCGGACTGATCCTGTTCGCGGCCATCCGGCTGTCGTCGTCCATCGCGCCGGGGCGGGTGGCGCTGTTCATCGTGATGGTGTTCTGCGGAATCGCGATCGTGTACTCGTTCTGGCTGGTGCTGGCGACGATGGCGTTCTGGTTCACGCGGATCAACAACATCGAGCTGGTATTCTGGAACGTCTTCGAGGCGGGGCGGTACCCCGTCGAGATCTACTCGCCGTGGGTTCGCTGGGGGCTGACGTATATTATCCCGCTCGCGTTTCTCACGACCTTTCCGGCCGGGACGCTGCTGGGCAAGACGGCGGCCTACGAGGTGATCGTGGCGATCATTGCGGCGGCGCTCTCCCTGTGGTTGTCGTCGAAGTTCTGGCGGTACGGGCTGCGGCATTACAGCGGGGCGTCGGCTTGAACCCGTGATCAGAGCGGGAGTGGTCGAGCGAAACGGCGATGCACTCTCGCGCGTCGGCGCTTTCGCTCACACGCTCGTTCGCTCCCTCGCTTCCAGCTCTCGCGCAGGAGGGTTCCACGGCCTGCCTTCGCCAAACGGACGGCGAAAGTCAGACCGTGCCACCCGCCGGACGGACGGCGAAGTCAGACCATGCCACCTGCCGGACGGACGGCGAAGGGGCAGACGGCGCCACGCCCGCTCCTGGCGAAACAGACGGATCCTTTTTCTTACTTCGGGAGGAGGGAAGCCAGGCCTTCGTGGGGGCGGGGGATGACGTGGGCGAGAATGAGCTTGCCGCCGACGCGTTCGACGGCGGCGCGCCCGGCATCCACCGCCGCCTGGACGGCCGCCACGTCGCCCCGGACCATGACCGTCACGTAGGCCGCGCCGATTTTCTCGCGCCCGACAAGTTCGACGGAGGCCGCCTTGAGCATCGCATCCGCCGCCTCGAGCAGCCCGACATATCCCTGCGTCTCGATGAGACCGATCGCGCCCTGGCTCGCCATGGTATGCTGCTGTCCTTTCTCCCGCCCCGAGGGGAGCAGGTGGTCGTTTGCATCAATGATCGCGTTGTATTCCTGCCGGCAGTGGACGAAAGCGTCGGCCTCGCGCGAGAACCGCGGCCAGTCGCCATGCGTCAGGTAGATCTGCATCGTCCGGGCGACCGCCACGCCCGCATCGAGCGCGGAACGCACGTCGGCCGTGCCGCCCACCAGTTTGACCATCACGCCGCCTGCGCCGTTCACCTCGATGCCGGCAATCTCGACGGACGCCGCCTTGGCCATGACGTCGGTGACGACGAGTCCGCCGGACATGCCGGAGACTTCGAGGGCGCCGACGCTCTGCATTGTTATGACTGCTTCAGCCATTCACACCACCCGGCCGTACGCAGGACGGGAACACTTCCGACGAGAGACACACCGCGCGTGCATGGAGAATCGCGCTGCGACCCCCATCTCC
>CAZJTF010000301.1:0-8626 GCA_964548565.1 uncultured Planctomycetales bacterium
TGCGGCGGTCGCTACAGACGCCACACATACAGGGCAATCGCCGTGCCGCGTCCCAGAAGTCCGCTCACCGGCCACCGGAACGGGCGAAAACGCCGATTTCGCACCGAAGACACCGCCTCACGGCTTCGGAGCACGCTGGCAGTGGACGGAATACCTCCTGAAAAAAATGGAAGCTCGCCCGCCCGCGCGTGATTTGCCGCAAGCCATCCGTGTTTTAGCCCAAATGCGAGATCACCCGACGGTTTCATGGGGAACATGCCCCTCGAACGCTCGCCCTATAACGCGAGATCCGGTGTCGAGCACCGCGATTTCGATGCGAGGCGAGATCTCATTTTTCCTGTGCGCCGGCGCAATTGGACCATGGTCGTACATGGTGACGGTGGACTTTGGTCTTATGTCGGTCGGGAGAGGTGCAGTCGCGGGAGGAGAGGCCTGGGTGTGGCTCGCCGGAGCGGCCCGCGGTGGACCGCTCCGGCTGCCACGTCTCGTCAATTAAACGACGCGCCAGGACGCGGCGGCATCGTCTGATCTTCTACCTTCAGGCCCTGCGGCGTACGTTTCAGGGCAAGGAACCGCGAGCGATCAATGAACAGCCCGCCATTGCGGTTCCGATACCAGTTGACGCGGTACCAGCTCACGTCCGCTTTGCTGCGGATGTGCCGTACAACCATCTGACCGTCGTCAAAAGGATACGCCGACTGGATGGCTTCGCGAATCTCCTCGACCGAAGAGACTTCGGGCTCGAGGCTCCGTGTTTCATTCAGTTCCGCTTCGGTAATCGGAATCATGATCACCTGTTCGGATCAGTGCGACGGCTGACCCTCTCCTTTCAATGGATATTAGCCCCGCACCAAGCGTTTTGTACTCCGTGTTTTTATCGTCGCACCCGTTTTTTACCATGATCCACTCCGCATGCACGGCTGCAGGCAGTGCTATCTGGCAAATGGGGTAAACCCCGGGAGGGTGTACCAACGATCGACTTGACTTTTGGCAACCGCAGAGGTCATGCACCGGTTGGCGCGCCGAGGGCCGAGCGGTTATGACAGGCAGCGCGGGGCGGTGAGAGCTGCCCCCGGAACCGCCGCATTCCCGCTGTTCGAGGTGCCAAATGCATCGCTTGTCCATGTGTGCAGCCGCTCTCGCCGCGGCTGCGCTCCCGGTCTGCCAAGCCCGTTTCGCAGTTGCCGAGCAGCCGAAGCATTACTTCGCTCATCGCGTGGTGGAAGACCGGAATGGGGTGGTCGCCCCGTGGTACGAGGGTCTGAGCGGGCAGTGCGACTTTCGTGTCCGTGTGGCCGTCGAGACGATGAAGCGGTATCCCTGGAGCGTATCCAAATCCGGCCTGCCCGCGCCGGACTACATGTTCAACGGCCGGTGGTCGATCGCGGCCGACGGCACGATCACGCCGGGCGAACTCCGCGACTGGGGCAACGGCGATCTCGTTCAGCGGGCGGCGTACTCCATTCTCGGCCTCATCGACTATTACCGGTATTCGGGCGACCCGGCCGCCGTCGCGCACGCCTCCATGTTCGCGGACGTCATCCTCGCTCAGTGCCTCACGCCCGAGGGGCACCCGTGGCCGCGATTTCCCGTGAGCGTACCCATGCGCGGGGAGCCGTACGGCGTCTGCGACCCGCGCGGCATGATCCAACTCGATTTAGCGGCTCTCTTCGGCATCGCCCTGACGCGTGCCTACGAAATGACAGGACGCACCGACTGGCTGGACATCGCCACCCACTGGGGCGAAGTTTTGAGCGAGCACTGCAGTGGTGAGCACGACGCGCCGCCCTGGAACCGCTACGCGAATCCGGAGCACGCATTCTGGGACGACCTTCAAACCGGCGGCGCCGTACTGATTCTCCAGTTCCTGGATGAACTGCTCCGTGTGGGACGGGCGGGGCGAGACAACTGCATCCACTGGGGACGTGACCGTGCCCTGGACTGGATTCGCGGGCCCCTGATGGCGCGGTTCTGGAAGGACGACACCTGGGCCCGTGACTACTGGGACTGGACGCACGACGTGCAGAGCGAATCCATTTCCGAGTTCGCCGCCCGTTTGATGATGGCGAGTCCTGAGGAGTTTCCGGACTGGCAGCGCGATGTCCGCAACATGCTGACGCTGTTCATGCAGCGCGCGTGCGTCGCGCCCGAATCGGGTGGGGGTGTCTTCAGCGGCGCCTGGGCCTATCCCGAGGGCGCCCAGTGCTGCGGTCGATCGTTGTCCTACCCGCCGATGCAGATCGGGGCCGCCCTGGCGGAGTACGCGGTCCGTGCCGACAGCGCGTGGGCGCGCGAACTGGCCCGCCGCCAGTTCATCATTGCAACCTACGACTGCCACGAAACCGGCGTGGTTGAAGATGGCATGGATGGCGGCCAGGTCGTGGCGGGGGGGTGGTTCCAGGTGACACATCCGCTCGCCCTCAAGTACGTGCTCGACGGGATCGCGTGGCTGCCGGAGGAACTTGGCGCGAGTCGCGAAAACCACCTCGTCCGTACGTCTTCCACTGTCTCGCGGATCACCTACGAGGACGGCCGGATTCGATATCGGACGTTTGACGCGCCGTCCGGCGGACTGGACGTGCTGCGACTGGCCTATCGACCCCGCTGGGTCCTCGCCGGGGGTAACCAGTTGGAGCAACGCGAGGATCTGGAGGGGAATGGCTACACCGCCCGCAGCCTGCCGAACGGCGACTGGATCCTGACGATTCGGCACGATGGCAGCACCGAGGTGGAGGTGAGCGGCGACGATGATCCCCAGCGCGACGCGCCGCTGGAGTTCGCCGGCCCGTGGGAGCGTCGTGGTTCCGCACGCGTCGCGACGAGCGGCGGGGCAACCGCGACGCTCACGTTCACCGGCAACCAGGTCCGGATCATCGGGGACGTCGGACCGGACGGTGGTCAGGCGGACATCGAGATCGACGGGGCTCGGCAGCTCTGCGGGATAGACAGCTGGAACCCCGCGCGGCTCGAGAAGCAGGTCCTGTTCGCCCGCAGCGGACTCAACCCCGGGCGGCATACGATTCGATTGATCGCGCTCGGGAAGCACAACCCCCGCTCGTCCGGCACGGAGGTTGTTCTCTACGACGCACAGGTCTCGTCTGCCGAGGGTCATGCCGGCTTCGGCGAGGGGGGAGGGCCGGCCGAGACGCAGCGATGGATCCTCGGCTATGCGAACCGCGAGGACCACGTCGACTCGCAGGGCAATACCTGGCGTCCCGGCACGGAGATCGTCGCTCGGATCGGCCAGATGAACGACCCCGTCGTGGCAGCGTGGCATACGCACCCGCGCCGGCAGTTCGTGTCCGGAACGGAGGACCCGGTGCTGTACCGGCATGGCTTCCACGCCCCGGAGTTCACCGCATATGCCACCGTTGCGCCAGGCACATACTACGTGCGCGTCAAGCTGATGGAGACCCGCACGGCGGATCCGCCCAAACGCGGACTCAACATCGACATCAACAGACGCCGTGTGGCTGAGAAAGTGGATGTCGCTGCGACAGCCACGGGTCGTCCCGCGGAAGTCGAGTACGTGAGCCCGAACGGCACGCGCGTCTGGAAGGGCCTGAATACGGCGGTTGATCTGGTATTCGACAACATCCAGCCGGTGCACGGCGTCATCGAGATGCGCTTTTCCGGCACTGATGGCGGCGAAGCAGTCGTCAGCGCCATCGAGATCGGCGCCGGCAGCGGAGGCGAAGGGCATCACCCGATCCCGGCCACGATGCCGTCAACGCTGCCCGTGGATAGCCGGCCGTAAGTCGCTGCCTGTTTACCGCAGCACCCAGTCCAGGGCCCATGACATGTGCCGCAGGGGCGTCTCGTGGTCGCCCTCGGGGAGTTCGCGGTAGTGGATGCTCGGGCGCCCCGACAACTTCGCAGCCAGCGCGCGGGACTGCTCGACCGGGATGACCACGTCACGCGCGCCGTGGACGATGCAGACCGGCATCGTCAGACGCTCCGCGTTCGTCATCGCGGAATGCCGTGCGTACGCTTGCGGCCGGTCCTCCGAGGGGCTGCCGTAGGCCGCCACGATGGCGTCGGCGATCTCCTGCAGCACTGCGGGCTCGGCCCGGAGCCGGCACCACTGCACGTAGCTGGCGAGGTCCGTCGCCGGGCACAGCGCGACGACGCCCGCCACGTCCTCCGGATGGAGGACGGCGTAAATCAGGTTGCTCGTGCCGCCCATCGATCCGCTTGCAAAAACGAACCGCCTCACATGGTACCGTTCGCGAATCATGCCCAGCAGCGCATGCAGGTCCGCGGCTGCCGCGGGTGACATCCACGCATTGCCACGAAGATTGACCGTCAGAATGCCCAGGCCACGCCGGCGGAAGTCCGGAAGCCAGTCGTCACGAAGATCCGGGCGCGTGAACAGCTGATCTCCCCTGGACCCGTGGCCGTGGATCATGACGACCCAGTCGCTGCGCGTGCCCGGCAGGATCAGTCCCCAGTCGTCGTGCCCGTCGATCGCGCTGGTGTACGCGATGCGTTCGACGCCGCCTGGAAGGAATGGCTGCGTCGCGGGGGTAAACGTCACGTCCGTCAGCGGGGGAGTGGCGGTTTCATTCGGGACATACGTGAGGCGTTCACCGGTTGCGTGGCATCCCGCCAGGATCAGCAGTGCGGCCGCGGTCAGCCGCTGTTGAACAGGTTTCATCGAGGCGATGCTATCCGGAAGGGATGCAGGCGTCGAAAGCGGGGCGGGTCCGATCCGCAACTCGCGCCCACGCGTGTTCGTGGGAGAGAATTCGTCGAATCTACGGTTTTACCCGTTGACGACCTACGGTTTATGCAGTAGACTTGCTGCAGGTACGTGAAGGAGTCCTACGATGCCCCGCCCGAAATCCGAAACCCCCACACCCGGAGAACTCGAGGTCCTGCAGGTGCTCTGGGACCGCGGTCCGTGCACCGTCCGTGACGTGATGGAAACGCTCAACGGCACCCGGCCCCGTGCGTACACGTCTGTCATGAGCCTGCTGAACGTGATGGTTGACAAGAAGTTGCTGCGCCGGGAGGCCAGCGGCAAGGCCTTCATTTACCACGCCCGGCTCCAGCAGAAGCCGACGCTCAAACGCATGGTGGGGGACCTGCTGGATCGCGCCTTCGGCGGTTCAGCCAAGCAGCTTGTCGTGCACGCCCTCGAGCAGACCGACATCCCGCCGGATGAGCTGGCCGAAATTGAAAAAGTGATCGAATCCCACCGGAAACGACAGGAGCAGAAATCATGACCACGCTGCTGACGACCCAACCTGTCTTTGTGATGTCCGGCATGGCGCTTCTCCACTTCATCTGGCAGGGGGCGGCAGTCGCCGCGATCCTGGCGGTTCTGCTGCGCATCTCACGGCGACGCTCCGCGCAGATGCGTTACCTCCTGTGCGGAACAGGTCTGCTCCTGATGCCGGCCTGCCTGCCGTTGACCGCCTGGTGGGTGCATGGCGGCGCCGGAGCCCGTCCCGGCTTGATCGCTTCAGTCATTCCGCCGTCTCTCCCGTCCCATCGATCGGAAAGCCAATCGAGCCTCATGATCCGGAGCACGCCCGCGCCGGATCAGACGGAGGCCGCAGAATCTGCTGTTGCCGAGGCCGCGAAGCCGCCACTCGCTGCAGACGATCACGAAACCGCTGCCCCGGCCGTGGAGCGGCTGGCGTCAGAAGGCACACAAGGCTATTGGTCGGGCGTGCTGCATCGCGTTCGAACCGACGAAGCGTTCCGTTCGCAGTGCCTCGGCGGCGCGGCGGTGCTGTGGATGCTCTGCGTCGCGTTTCTCAGCCTGCGGCTGGTCGCCGGCGCATGGACGCTTCTGCGATGGCGCCGATCAGGCGGGCCGCTGCCGGAGTCCGCCGAAGGCGTGGTGCGTCGCCTGGCCGAGCGGCTGGGGCTCAGTCCGGGCATGCGCGTGCTCGCCAGCGAGAAGGCGCCGCAGCCGATGGCGTTCGGGCTGCTGCGCCCCGTCGTGCTGCTGCCCGTCTCGGCGCTCACGAGTTGTCCGATGGACCTGCTGGAAGCGATGATCGCACACGAGCTCGCGCACATTCGACGGCACGATATCTGGGTGAACGTGCTGCAGCGGGTCATCGAGACGCTGCTGTTCTATCACCCGGCGGTCTGGTGGGTCTCGGGCCGTATGCGCCTGGAGCGCGAGTTGTGCTGTGATGACCTCGCGGTGAAAGCCACGGGTCGGCGCATCGAGTATGCCGAAGCGCTCGTCGCCGCCGCGCGACAGTCGCAGCTTCCGCTACCGGCGGGGCTGGCGGCCGCCATGGCGGCAGGGCGGACGACGCTGTCCTCCCGGATCCGGCGCGTCCTTGGCGTGCCCGAACCGGTGGAGCGACGCCGCGTCTGGCTCGCGGGCCCGCTGACGCTCGTGGTGGTGCTCAGCGTGGTGCTCGCGACGGGACACATCCGCGCGGCCAATGCGGTCCGCACCGCGGGCGACCCGGCGACGTCGCAGCCCGCCGTGGCAGGCGCGGTCGAGCCCGTGATGCCCGCGCGGCTGCTGACGATCGAGACGGACCTGACCGGCGCACCCGACAGGGATGATGCCGCGATGCGCCAGCGCCAGGAACTGCTCCTGCCGACCATGACCGCGATCGCGTTCCTCCGTCTTGCCGCCGATCTCCAGGCACGCGGTGTCACTCCCGATGTGCGGTTCCCGTCCGCTCCCGGCGTGGAACAGAACGTGGTCCAGTACAATCTGCTCGTCAGTCAGGCGCGGGATGATCTGAAGTCGCTCGGAATCCTGGGGGACGCAGCGCCGCCATGGAGGGTTGAGAAGGTTACTTACTCTCTGGAGAACGTCAATTTCAGCAGGCGCGTGGTGCTCTGCGAGCCTTTTCAGCCGCGTTCGGGAAAACCCGCCGGCACCGCATTCATCGCGTGCATCTTCTCGCCGAACGCATACCAGACGTTTCCCTCGCGCCTGTCCGTGCTGCCGGTCGAGCAGCAGAAGGCCTTCCTGGAGCGGTACTATCAGCGCGAACTCGAGGCGAAGAGGGCGACGATGGCGTCCTTCAAGGAGCAGGGCGGAGAGCAGCCGACTCCTCCTGAGGGCAAAGCCAGTGAAGTTGCCACGTTCACATCCGTGACCTTCCGCGACGGGTACCCCGTCGATGAGCGGGAGATTGTTGCGCAGTTAACCCGTGGCACCGGCGGGAGGGGTGACACCCTTTCGGTCAAGGAGCAGCCGCCGACCGCATTTCCCGACTCGGTGCGGCAGGTCCGCTGCTTCACGCCACTGGATCAGGACGGCAGCGCCGGCGTCCCTCCCGTGCCGGTGTCTCCCCGATCGGGGCTGCCCGTCGGCGGGCCTCCGGCGGGAAGTCGGGAACGCACGTACGTCCTCACCTGGCGGTCCACTCCGCTGCGCGAGGTCGTTCAAGGCTTTGCCGACATGGTGAGGCTGCCGCTACTCGGGGTGGATGCGCTGGGGAAGGAACTCTCCGGGGCGGCGACGCTCGAGAGCACGACACCCCGCACGTTCGATGACGCACTCACCGCGCTGAACGAAGTCCTGTTTGAACGTGGCTGCTGGATGGTGCGGCGCAATGATGCCCTTGAGATCCGCGAGATCACCGAGTGGTACCGCCGGATCGAGCCGGGTCGGATGTTTGCGTCCGAGGCCGCCTACCGTGCGTCCGGCGCATCGGGCTGGGAGCCGGTCTCGGTGATCTATACGCCGCAGACGACCTACACGAAGCTGCTGGCGGAACGCGTCATGGACGCGGTGCCGGCGAACAGCGTGCGGGCCGTTGCGAGCGCGGACGGCGCCCGGATCGAACTCCGCGGATTCGCGGTGTTCATCAACCGCGCGCTCGAGCTGCTGAAGCAGTGGGACGTGTCCGACACGTTCGTGCCGGAGTCGGCGTCGGACCGGAGGCCCCGACCAGGGCTACCCGGTCCCGTGACCCACACGCCGCTGCCGGATGCGCCGGCGTCGCGTCCCGCCGCGTCGGGTCGGCGGCTCCAGCCGGGCGACGCGCTCGAGATCATCGTTCACGACGAGGGGGCCGCGAACCCCCGCGATGGCGGGTTCCACAAGGTGGAGGTGATCGACGCCGGGGGTCAGATCGCCGTCCCCGGGTGCGGCAAGCTCACCGCCGCCGGTCTGACCCTCGGGGAACTCCAGCCGCGCGTCGATGCCGCCCTGCGATCGAAGTACCTCAAACCGACACTGATTCTCAAGTACGTCGGGCGACCGCAGCCGCCGGGTGTTGTCGTCCCGGTCCGGGCTCGTGCGGACGGCATCATCCACGAAGTGAAGGTCCAGCCGGGCGAGCGCGTCAAGGAGGGCCAGGTTCTCGTGCGCCTCGATGACGCGGAGATCGCGTTGGAACTGCAGTCTGCGGAACTGGCATACCGGGCTGCGGAGGAGGCCCTCGCGGACGCCCGATTCCGCAATGAGAAGGGCCTCACTCCGTCGGACGAGGTGGCGAAGCTCAAGGCGGCATGGCAACTCGCGGAGATCGAGCTGAAACGCTGCCGGCTCCGGCTCGAGCGCACGGTGATCACCAGCCCGGCCGACGGCTTCGTCGTCGCCCCCGACACGCCCGCGCCGCGGGCATTCGCCGCGGAGCCTGGCGCCGATGGTGTGGTGGGAGCCACGGTGGAGGTGAGTACGCTCTCGCCG
>CAZJTF010000302.1:0-8625 GCA_964548565.1 uncultured Planctomycetales bacterium
ACCAGTTTCCGGAGACAACCGCCATGCTGTCACACGCTCGACTCCTGCTGATCGTCGCACTGGCCCCGATCCCGTCGATTTCGCGGGCAGACGCCGCAGATCCCGCACCCGATGCCCGCGGCAAGCCGGCCCGTGCGCGGAAACACCTGCTGCTCGACGAGCGGATCGTCGAGTCGGCAGACAATGCGCGTCTGATGCTCGGGACCGTGCGCAAAGAGCCCCGAAACCCGCTGTTCACCGAAGACAAGCCCTGGGAGCCGCGTTTTGACAACCTGTACGCCAACGTCCTCTACGACGAGCACGAGCAGATCTACAAGTGCTGGTACAGCCCGTTCATCGTGGACCAGGCGGTCACGCGAACTCCCCGGGAGAAACGCAAAACGCTCGAGTACCTCGACGCTTTGCACGGCAACGAGCGCGAGATGGGCATCTGCTACGCCACGTCGACAGACGGCGTCAGGTGGACGAAACCGGAGCTGAACGTTGTCGAGTTCGAGGGCTCGCGGCGTAACAACATCGTGCTCCGGCGCGTGCACGGAGCGGGTATCTGGAAGGACGCGCACGAAACAGATCCGTCGCGGCGCTACAAGCTGTTCGGCAAGACTGATGACGCCGAACCGTTGGGCGTCGCGTTTTCAGCCGACGGGCTGCACTGGTCCAAGCCCGTCGTGTGCAACGAAATCGGGGCCGCCGGCGATACGCACAACAATGCGTTCTGGGATGAGCGGCTCTCACGGTACGTCGGCATCACGCGGCTCTGGGACAAGCAGCGGATCGTCGGGCGATGCGAGAGCCCGGACTTCCGGACGTGGACCAAAGCCGTCCCCGTTTTCGCCGGCAAGCACGAGCGGCAAACCTACGCGATGCCGGTCTTTCAATATGCCGGCCTCTACCTCGGCCTTGTCATGATTCTGGACACCCGGACCGACGTGGTCGATTGCGAACTGGCATGGAGCACCGACGGAATTGCCTGGAAACGCATCTGCGAGGGGACGCCGCTGATTCCGCGCGGACCAGACGGCAGCTTCGATGACGGCTGCATCTATGCCGCCGCCCTTCCCATCGTGCGCGGCGATGAAATCCTGCTCTATTACGGCGGGAGCGACGACACGCACGGCAGCTGGCGGGCGGGCGGTTTCGGATTGGCGCGCCTGCGCCCCGACGGCTTCGCGGGGTACGAGCCTGCGGATCCGAAACGCCCGGCGTCGATCCTGACCCGGCCGATCACACCGGCAAACCGCCTGCTGGTCAGTACGGATGCAGACGGTGGCAATGTGCGTGTCCACGCGGTCGCCGCCGATGGATCGGCACTGGCGCGCTCGCGTCCGATCACCTCGAGTGTCACCGACGCGCCGGTCGAGTGGGAGGAAGCCGGTCCCGCATCCGTGCTTCCTCCCGGTACGACGCGGCTGAAGTTCGAACTCACCCGCGCCCGCATGTACGCGTTCAGCCTGACCGGAGAATGACCCGGAACATGCATTGCGGACTGCGAATTCCGGATCGCGAAAAGCGAAGCGTCTGCGTTCCGATTAGTTCGTTTTCCATGGCCGTTTCCATGGAACGCAGTGGCAACAAGCTCCTGCGCCCGGGCACTGCTCCCCGGGCCGCTCTCTCTCCCGCAATCCGAAATCCGCACTCCGCACTCACCGCTGTCTCTCACCAGGTGTAGTGCACCGTGTACCGCACCGTCACTTCGCCATCCTTCTCGACGGTCACCGGAATGTGAATCGTCCGGGCATCCTGCTTTTCGAACTTGTGCGTTGCCTCCTTGATCTCCCACTGGGTCCACCGATACAGGTTCTCCTTGATGATCACCTTGACCGGCTGGTCCTTGTGGTTGCGGAGCTTGATCTCGATTGTCTCGTCGATGGTGTGGGCACGGGTGTCGATGCGGAAATCGACCTGCTTGCGTTCGCCGACGACATCGAACGCGCTGCCCAGTTTGATCAGGACCTCCTCGTCCTTCGGCGTGTGGTCGATCTTGTCCTCACCGATGAATTCGAGCGTCTGATCCGCCGGATCGAGCTTGCTCACACGGATCCGGCCGGATGGCAGCGGCATGCCCATCCCGCGGTCCTTTTCGTTCTTGAACCGCAGGTAGATGTCCACCTTCTTGTTACCCTGGTTGCCGAAGTTGCGGTCGATGGCCGGCTCGGGCGAGAACCAGCGGAATCCCTCGAGCCCGTAGTAAACGAGCACCTTCTCGCAGGGCACACCGCGGGCCGTCGGGAACAGCTCGATCTGCTTGGTTGAGTTGTCAGGCAACGTGGAGGGGCGCCCGAGGGTGTACATGTGGTACTCGAAAAACGACTTCTCTTCGAACCCTTCCTCCGGCCCGCCGGCCATGTCCATCATCGCGCGAGCACGGGCCGGCATCATCGGACGCGGCGGCTTGGGTGCGCGATGCACATCCCCGGCAATCAGCTTCAGACGCGCGTCGGGATAGCCGGCGCCGGAACGGTTGAGAATGCTCACCCAGGCGCTGAAATCGAGCACGCCCGAATTCGCATCCTTGCCCTCGGCGAATACCACGTTGTAGTCCGCCCACCAGGTCACACCGGAGGTCTCGTAGCTGACGCGCGCCCGGTGCGTGCCGGGCTTTCCGGTCGCCACATTCCAGACGAGTGTGGGACGTGTGATGAGCCCCCCGGGCAGCTCCGGGAACCGCACGTTCGCGTAATTGCTCAGCACCTGGACGCCGGTATTCGTCTTCAGCACGAGGCCGCCTGACGTGCTGAGCAGAGTTCCTTCGACGACTGCGGCCTGATCCCCCTGGACCTGCTCGACCCGGATGGGCTTGTCAATGAAACGCTCCATCAGCTTGGCCGTGCTGACCAGATCGAACTGATAGTTCTGCTCGATGACATGCGTTCCGGCAGGGTCGGTGAGCGAGGCGAACGTCACGGTCGTTGGATCAATTCGCGCCGCCACGTCGGTGAAACGCACGACGTCGCGCTCGCTCTCGATCGTCACATCCCGCTCGTGCCGCACCGTCGCATAGCCGGGCACTGCAGACGGGTCGGGGTATTGATCCTGTCCCGGCACCGGTCGGTACAGCTCGGGCGGGATAGCGCCCGGCGTCGCGGTACTGTAGATCGTGATTGCCGTTCCGGGCCCTGCGGTCTCGCCCGCAAAAGCCGTGGTCCCGCGGCAGACCCCGGCAGCCAGACACGTCAGCAGGACAGCTCGACCGAGCATGGCAGCCTGGTGCGGCTCGATGTGGTTCATCGTGACATCTCCTGTGCAGGAATGGGTCCGAAGACCCTGTTATACACCCAACTCGCGCGCAAGGAACAACGCTCCGGCACGTTTTGGACGCCCGGCTGCACTCCGCAGTTCCGTGGTCGGTCAAACGTTCAGCGCGCGAAGCGGAGCTCGAGCCGGGCGTGAAGCACGTCGGGAGAGCGCTGCCAGATGGCGTAGCTGGCGGAGGAGAAGGTGCGGAGCAGGTCGGCGAGCTGGGCCAGGAACTGGACCGGGCGGATCCCCGGCGCCACATCGTCCTGCGTGGCCGGCGGCATGGGCAGATCCACCTGCTGCTCACGCCCGGCTCGGAGGACGCGGACGCTGATGTGCGTGGTGTTGCCGCGAGCGGCGATGATCGCCCGGAGCGAGCTCTCGGGATCGTGCTGGTCCAGCAGGCGCCCGTTGATCCCCAGGATGATGTCGCCCGGCATCAGTCGCCCATGGGCAGGCCATCCAGCGATTGTTTGAGTCACCTCGATCATACCGGGCGAGGTATGGCCCGACAGAATTCCAAGCTGGATGCGGGAGGCATTCTGCCGGCTGCGCAGGGCATGCCACCAATCGGCCTGCAGCATCTCGGGGTGCGCCTGGCGGATGTAGCGGACCCAGGAATCGAGGACGTCGGCGGCCGAGCGCGGCTGGGCCACCAGCAGGATCAGCGGCGAACCTCCTCCTTCCCGGGCCTGCCGAACGGCGTCCTGCGCCGGGCCGGCGGGCATGGAGTCGGGAGATCCGCGCCGTGTCCTCACGACCTGGCGGACCGCGTCGGGATGCGTGCCGACGACCACCCATGTATCCGCAACAGTCCAGCTCAGCTCGAGTGAGGCGAGGAAATCCGCGCCGCCCGTCGACGCGAAGAGCCGACCGATGTCGATTGAGTGGATGGTGCCGCCACCCTCCGGGAGCGGAATGTTCCGCATCGTGACAGGACCGTCGTCCAGCTTTCGGGAATTGACGAGGCGCAGCAGGTTCTGCGAAACGTGCAGGAGGATCGGCTCGGCATCGTGGGGCGCGTCGGTTCGCACCAGCATCGTGAGCGTTGGCAGGATGGGTCCGGCCGGGGGCGCGATGGGTGCCGTGGACGTAGCGGGAGCCGTCGCAGCGGGCGGTGAGGCCGGTGTGCGTGTCGGGGACGGTGCCCGCGTCTGGCCAATCACGAAGAGCGACTCGCCGACCAGGTGCTCGAGCAGGCGCTCACGAACGGCGCCCCGGGGCAGCCCCGTCTGCAGGACATCCAGGTAGAACCGCGGAATGCCAGCCGGGTTCTCCGCGTCCAGCCGGCGGAACTCGTCTGCGTAGTCGACCTGCTGGGTCCATCCGACGAGTGTCGAGGCCGGCATCCGCGACAGGAGCTGCAGGGGAGCGCCGTCGGACTGGGCGGCGGGCTGCGTCGTCGCCGTGCGCCCGCTCATCTCGACGGTGAGAGCGTCCGGGTGCACATTGAGCCCGAGCGCCACCGTGTTGAAGGTTGGCCATGCCTGCGTGAGTGCCGGCTGGGTGGCGGGCCGGGTGGCTGGCTGACTCGCGGGAAGCGAGGCGGGCGGCCGGACCGTGTTGTCGGCGTAGAGCACAACCTGGGCGCCCGACGTGAGGGAGCCGGTCCGCTGACGAAATTCCGGGAGGTCCGCGAGCGATGGGCCGCCGGCAATCCACAGGGCCAGCGTGCGATGATAAAGGCAGCCGGGGTGCACCTTGCGGCCGAGCACGACCAGGCGGCCGTCGCACGCGAGCTCGTGGTCGGCACTGACCGCGTACTGACGGATTCTTCCGGCAGCAGAGGCTGCCACACGCATGGGCGCGAGCTCCGCCTCGAGTTCGGCGGCATCGGGAGGCTCGGCAAGCAGCACCGCGTCTCCGATGCTCCCCCATCCGTCCGCGGCGAAGGCGAGCCTGCCCGCCAGGAGGAGTTCGGCAGCCTCGGTGCTCTCGATCCCTACCGCGTGAGCAACACGTCGGCGCCAGGAGGGCCGCGTCGCCGGACGGCTCGCGGTACGGGCGGGCGCGGTCGCCGGACGGCTGACGGGTGCGCTCGTGGTTGTCGGCTGCGTGGCCGGCGCGGTGCCGGGCTGAGTGGCGGCAGGTTGGGTCTGGGCGGCCTGGCGGACGAGCGGAGTCAGCAGGTTGCCGAGCGCGGATGCGGCCGGCGTTTGCAGCACGGCGTCCAGGTCGCGCATCTCAACGAAGATGCGTGCATCCGGCGGCAGCGCTCCAGACAGGCTGGCGTACTGCGAGGCAGGCGCGGCAATCCCCTGGGATGCAAAGATCCCCCCCCACAACACGCAAACCAGCAGGCTGGATCGGGACTGCGACATGCAATGCTTCGACTCAGGCAGCCGCTTGCCGCCCACCTTCCTCGACGACTGCCGCTTTTCACGAGCGAGCGGATTCGCACCACGGCACGCCCGAGGCAGCAATCCAGTCGCCCCGCACGTTCGGATCCGGCAGCTCCCCGATTCCGGTCGCGAGACGGCATCCGCACGAGAGCGGGCACGGACCTGCTCCACGACGGAACGGTACACGTTCATTCACCAGATTGAAAGCCGAACCCGGTTCGGACCGCTGATCACAGCGGCTGAAGCGTCCTGGCTCTGGCCGGCGCCTCTTCCGAGCGCGGATCCGGTTCGGAAGGGAAAGGAAGCAGCGGATCGGTGTCCTCACCGTAGATGCCGGGTGCAGGACCGTCGAAAACGCTGCGTTGAGCGGTTTCCCAGTGGGCGACGAGCATCTGGTTCGTATCGGTGAGACCGACGTGAAGGAGATAGGCGAGTTCCTGTGCACTGCGGCGCGTCCCCTCCAGCGTCGTGCGGGATTGCTCGACGAGCGGCGCCAGCAGGCCCTCGATGAAACCGGCGGCCGGTGTCACGGGGGCAGCGGGTTGGGCGGTGGCGAGTTCGGTCACGGGGATCAGGGCGGCCGGGTTGTTTCCCAGAGCGGCCACACCGGCGACCTGCGGGCGTGGCGGAGAAATCACCGCGAACACCAGGGCGATACTGGCGGCAGCAGCGACCGGCGAGCCGCCAAGCACGAACATACGGCTCCACTGGCGGCGCCGCGGGCGCATCTGCGTCCGGTTGGCGAGCAGCAACCGATCCGTGAACGACGCGCTCAGCGCGGGTTCGCAGCGGTCGAGGGCGATCACGTCGCCGAAGCTCTCCGCCATGGCCAGCTCATTCTGACACGAAGTGCAATTGAGCCGGTGGGCGTGGAGTTCGGTCTGCAGCGACGCGGGAAGTTCGCCGTCCAGATAACGGTCGAAGAGGTGTTGTGCATCCCGGCAAGAGATCATGACGCGGCGTCTCTCAGAGATTGAACCTGCGACCAGTCCTTTACCAGACCTGCGAGAGAGTCCCGCAACCGTCCCCGGGCCCGATGGAGGTGGCTCTTTGCAGTTGCCATCGGAATTCCCATGGATTGCGCGATTGCCTCGCAGCTCATTCCTTCACGGTAGAACAGCAGGACTGCGGCCCGCTGCTGCACCGACAACTTGTCAACGGCCTCCCAGATGATGTTCTTGAGTCGCCGGGCCTCTTCGCTCTCGGCGAGCTGATCCGACACATCCTGGCTCGCATCGGGCAGGCAGGAAAAATCGACCTCGCCCGTCAGCGACTTACGGCGCCGGATGTGATTCAGGCAGAGCCGGTAGGCGATCGTGAAGATCCACGTGCTGAACCGGTACTCGGAGGAGAAGGACTCGAGCGAGCTGAAAGCCCGGAGGAACGCCTCCTGGCATATCTCTTCAGACTCATCGCGGTCCCTCAGGATCCTCCAGACGAAAGCGAACAGCCGGTCCTTGTGCGCGTCCACGAGGGCGCGCGCCGCCTCTTCCGACCCATTCCGGGCGTTGGCCACCAGGCGCTTTTCCATCCGCCTGGTCAGGCGTGCTGAGCTGTTTTCGCCTTGCCTGACGAATAGCATATTCACCTCATTATACAGGTCCCTGCGTGCCCGGTTGCAATGGCAGTTCACTGGCGGGTCTACTGCCGCGGGGGTAGAATCCCCGCCGCAGGCCGGACGGTACCGCAGAGACCGTGTCTCCAGGGGTTCTATCGGCTTAATGTACGACGGGTTCGGCAGTTATGGCAAAAAAGCCCGATAAAAACGACCGCCGGATCCTGAACAAGAAGGCACGCCACAACTACCACGTTCTCGAGACGGTCGAAGCCGGGATCGTGCTCACGGGGAGTGAGGTGAAAAGTCTGCGGCAGGGTCACGCCCAGATCACAGAAGCCTTCGTCCGGATCAACGGCTGGGAGGCCAGCCTCTACGGAAGCCAGATTGACCGCTACCCCCCCGCCACCGACCGCAATCACGAGCCGCTGCGGACTCGGAAGCTGCTGCTGCACCGTCGGGAAATCCGCAAACTCCTGCCTAAGCTCAACCAGAAGGGGACGACCCTCGTTCCTCTCAGCCTCTATTTTAACGACCGGGGCCTTGCCAAGGTCGAGTTGGGCCTGGCCATCGGCAAGCGGGAGTTCGACAAGCGGGAAGACCTGCGGAAGAAAGATCACAGGCGGGAGATGGACCGCGCCATGACGCGCCGAGGGCGATAACCTGCAATCGCGCTTCTGATTCGACGAACGAATGCCGTCTATGTCGCCCCGGGGCACGCCCGAACAGCCCGCGCGAACGGACGGGATCTGCTCACGCGCGATCGGCAATCAGCAACGAAAGTGAACTCTCAGCCGACCGGCTACCGGCCCTGGTTGCGCATTTCCTTGTAGCGGGCGGCGACACGGTCCACGAACGGCTTGGCCTCGGCGCGTTCCTGGCCGCTGGTGCGGCTGACGAGGATCTTGGACCACTCGTCACTGCTCGTCGGGAGGCTCGATTTCATCGGCTGTGCGACACTGTTCTGCGCGCTGCCGCCGCCGAGTTCGTTGCGCATCGACTCGAACTGCTTGATCGTGTTGTCCACGAAAGCACCCCGCTGCGACGGCGGAAGATCGTTGTACTGCCGCGCGGCCGCCACAACCTTTACATGCGTGATGTCGAACACGGCGTCGCAGAGGATCTGTTTCTCCGACGGAGACATGCGGTTCAGCTGCTGAATAAACTGATCACGAGCCGGTCCTTGTGAGTACTGCCTGTACGCCTGCAGCAGGTACTGCTCGCGCTGGTCGACGCCCATGCGGATCAGACCCCGCTCGTTCCCCATAAACGCGACGACATCATTGATCGGCGCAGCTTTCAAGTCCGGCGGGGGCAGCGTCGTGAGCTTGAAGTACCCCCACCAGCCGCCGCCGAGCAAGAGAACGCACGCGCACCCGATCAGGATCCCGCGCTGGGCTCTCTGCGAGAGGCCACCGGAACGACCCTTCCTGCCTGGTGTTTTCGCTGCCACGTTTCGAATCCCTCTTACGGAACCAGCACCCTGCCGAC
>CAZJTF010000303.1:0-8602 GCA_964548565.1 uncultured Planctomycetales bacterium
AATGCCGACAGCACGTGGCAGCAGGCCGAGGGCAACACGCGCCGGTTCGTCGGAACGATCGCGATCGACAAGAAGGAGATTGCCGAGCGCGGCGCCGTCTGGGACGGGGCGGCCTATGCGGCCTGCCTGTTCAAGGAGCAACTCGAACACGAAGGCATTCCCGTCGGGGGCAGGGCGGTCAACATCCGCGACCTGGCTGCCCCCGCACGCATCGACGACGTTCCTCCGGATCGCCGGCGGCTGATTGCGGCGCACACGTCTCCGCCGATGAGCGAACTGGTCAAGGTCGTCAACAAGCCAAGCCACAATTTCTTCGCCGACCAGATCCTCCGCACGATCGGCAGGCGCAAGGGCGGGGAGGGCAGCTTCGAGGCGGGGGCCAAGGTGGTCCGGGCGTGGCTCGCGGATATCGGCGCACCACAGGCCGAGACGCTGCAGATGTTCGACGGGTCGGGGCTGGCCCGCGACAACTTCGTTCAGCCGCGGCAGATCTGCCACATTCTGCGGTACATGCGGGGGCGCGGGGCGGCCGGGGCGGCGTTCTACGACTCGCTGCCGATCGGGGCCGTCGACGGCACGCTTGAGGAGCGGCTGAAGGATCCGGCGACAGCGGGGAAGGTGCACGCGAAGACGGGGTACATCTCGAACGTTCGTGCGCTGTCAGGGTACGTGCCGGACGCGACGGGCGGTGAGCTCGTCTTTTCGATGATCTGCAATCAGTACACGATTCCCACCAGGCAGGTGAACGCCACCCAGGATGCCGCGGCGAAGGTGCTGGCGTCGTTGCGGACTCGCACGGAATGAGCACGATGGCGTGGTTTGCGAGCGTTTCGGTCCTGCTGGCGACGACGGCCCCGGCGCAGCCGGAGCGTCTCGGTCGGCGCGAGCGGATCGTCCTGTTTCCGACGGTCGCGAGCCTGACGCCGGATGGCAGCGCGTGGCGCCTGACCATTCACGGCTGGATCTACGAGGAGGAACTGAGCGATCGCGAACTGCGGGTCTGGGAGACGCTCCTCGACCTGGACGACCACATCGAGGATCCGCGGGAGCGGGCGCGGCTGCGGGAGCGGCTTGGGCCGTTCCTGGTGGATAACGAACGAGATCGGGAAGTGACGATCGACATCGGCGGGATCCACTTCCGGATGCCGCCGAGCGAATCAAATGGACACTTCCAGGGAGAGGTGACAGTTCCGGCTGGTCACGCGGCCCGGGTCCAGGAGGCGCAGGGGACGCCCGGGCGGATCCGGTGCCGGGCGGTGCTGCGCGCGGGTGACGATCGTGTGTTCGAAGGCACGGTCTTCCTTGTGCCGGAGACGGGAATCAGCGTCATTTCGGATATTGACGATACGCTGCGCCTGACGGGCATCGGCAACAACAAGATCGTGTTCCGGACGACGTTTCTCGAGCCGCTGCGGGCGGTGCCGGGGATGGCGGAAGTCTACTCCGGTTGGGAACGGCGGCACGGGGCGGTGTTCCACTATCTGTCGGCGAGCCCGTGGCAGTTGTTCCTCATGCTGGATGCATTCTTCCGGGACGAGGGCTTTCCGGGCGGCAGTTTTCATCTCAAGCCCGTGCGGCTGAAAGACCGATCGCTCTTCACGCTTTTTGCCCCGCCGGAGGAGTACAAGCCGAGGCTGATTGAGGGGCTGCTGAAGCGATTTCCACAACGCCGGTTCGTGCTGGTGGGGGACGGGAGCGAACGCGACCCCGAGATCTTCGCCGAGATCGCCCGCGGTCATCCAAGGCGTATTGTGCGCGTACTCATCCGTGATCCGAAGCAGCAGGGCGAGAATGCGCGGTACACGGAGGCGTTTCGCGGGCTGCCGGCGGAGATGTGCGTGGTGTTTCGCGATCCGGCGGCGATCCGGGATGCGCTGGAACACGCGACGGCGACAGCAACCGCACCGCCGTAAGGTGTGCGGGTTGCGGAGCCCGGAACGGGGACGCGAGTGAAGACGCTCGCTTCGGCAGGGGCCTTATTCCTGAACTCGAACGCGCCAGAGGGAGGCGGCGAGCACGAGGGACAGGACTGACGACCCCACCCAGAAGGCGATCGGCTTGCTGAAATCGTAATGGTGGACTTCGCGCACGACGTTTCCGGCCGCATCGCGGATCGTTTCCACCTTGTCACCGTGGTGGATGAGCCAACCGCTGATCCGTTCCTGCAGGGCGGCCGCCAGGTAACTGAAGACGCCGGTCATGCCGATGGCGGCGCCGGCCGCGTGCCGAGGCACGATGTCCACTGCGAACAGGCCGCCGAGGACCGCGAGCAGGCCGCTCAGTGTGAACCCGTAGACCGTGAAGGCCGCGGTGAGGATCAGTGGGTGGCCCGGCGGGGTGAGGAAGATAACGAGCAACGAGGCTACCTCGACAAGCCCGAAGAGCAGCGTGACCGGCGGGCGGCGGGCGCGGAACAGGTTGTCCGAGATGAAGCCGTAGGCCACACAACCGGCGATCCCCGCGATTGTGTTCAGTCCCATGATGCTGCCGGCCTGCAGCAGGGAATAGCCGCGCGCCTCCTGGAGGTAGAGCGTGCCCCAGCTGTTCACGCCGTATCGCGTGATGTACATCGTCGCGCTGGCCAGGCACAGGATCCAGAGGCCGGGGAGCTTGAGAATTTCGAGTTGTGATCGGCCGGCGTCAGGCACGGACGTGGCGGTGTCGGTGTCCGGCGGGCGGTCGTTTTTCCAGTCGGCGACGTTCGGCAGGCCCATTGTCTGGGGACGGTCGCGCATGAACGCGTAGATGCCGACGGCGACGAACAGGCAGAAGATCCCCGGCCCGACGAAGCCGGCGCGCCAGCCCCAGGCGCTGACGAGGGCCGCGGTCCCGACGAACGTGAGGCCCTCGCCGATGGAGTGGGACGTGCTCCAGATGCCGTAGACACGCCCGCGTTCGCCGCGGCTGAACCAGTGCGCGATGGAGACGATGCTCGAGGGGGCGCCGAAGCCCTGGAACCAGCCATTCAGGCCCCAGAGGACGATCCATACCCACAGGAGGGTGGTGCTGCCGATGCACAGGTTTACCAGCGCCGAGAGCAATACGCCCAGCGTGAAGAACTTCCGCAAGTTGGCATGGTCGGCGAGAAAACCGTTGACGAGGCGTCCGAACGCGTATCCGTAGAAAATAGCGGAGCCGACCTTCCCGAGGTCGTCGGCGGTGAAGATGCGTTCGTCGATCAGCGGCTTCTTGACGACAGCCATGCCGAGGCGGCACGTGTACAGGAAGCCGTAGCCGAGCATGATCGAGACGAGGATCGACAGGCGGGCGCGATGATAGAGGCGGTCGATCTCGTCGGCGTCTTCGAGGACCGGTCGATTGCGGCCGGTGGCGAGGAACGGGAGCGTCACCCGTGTCATTCGGCGTCTCTGCTCAGGGGCGTGCCACACTCGGGGCATACGCCGGACGTGTTGCCGATCAGGCTGTATCCACACTGTACGCAGTGTCCCTCGCGCATCCGGGGAAACCGCCGAATGGCCAGCAGGGCCACGGGCAACGGCAAGGCGACTGCGACACTGATCACATTCATTGCGCAGATCAGGAGCGCGACCGGCCCATGGTGCACGTAATCAATCCAGCGACCACTCTCCAAGTGGAAGATTGCCACAGGAATGGGAAACCCCACGAATCTCAGTGTCGGAGAAACCTGGTACTCAAGGAGGAACGCACAGTACAGGCCGGCCACAGTGCCGATCCCGAAAAGGGCGAGCCCCGTGCCCAACCACCTGCCGGCCGCCGGTCTCGACTTCACTCTTCGCCATGCGAGGACGTGCAGACACAGAGCGACGACGATCAGGATGGGGAGAATGCAGATCAGCATGCCGAGTCAGCGCGAAACCGGCGTCCGGAGGCGCCTGGCCTCCGGACGCCGCGTCTGATGTCAGTTGACCTCGAGCGCGTCGCGATCCGGGAGCTTCGGGAATGGTGCGTGCGGCTCCGTCTGGTACCAGTACGCAACCGACGCGATGTCATCCTGAAGCGGCAGGTAGCGTCCGCCCTGGCGCCAGCCGATCGCCTGGATCGTGACGTTCAGATCCTTCTCGAAACGGATCGGGTCCATGATGTGCCAGCGGTAGAGGCCGAAGCGCTGCTGGCTCTGGTAGACGCCGTCGGGCCGGATCACCTGGGGCATGCCGGCGTAGGGCGTGGTGAACTCCTGGTACTGCTTCGTCTCCTTGTTCTCGAAATTGTAGGAGCCGCAGAAGTAGTCCTCGGTACCGGTGCCGCAGATGGTGGGGAAGCTCTGACCACCGTGCTCGGCCACCGCTTCCTTGATGCTCTTGCCGGCCGGGATGTCGCCGTCGATGTAGAACTTGATTTCGCCCTCGCCCCACCAGCCGTTGTTGTTGACTCCCCAGGCCATGTAGGTGCCGACGTAGTGTCCTTTACCCTTGATGCCCTCCAGGATCGTGTAGACCTGCTTGTAGGGCAGGGGGTTGACGCGGCGGAACTGGGCATGGAAGTACGCTTCGTCCTCGGGCACGTCGGTGAGGGTGTAGTCGATCTGGTAATAGAGCGTCTCCTCGTTCGCCGAGAGGTTCTCGATCGTCACCTTCGCCGATTTGCGGAACGGCATGGGCCAGTAACAGTTAAAAGCGCTGCCGGGATTGACGCAGACGGCCAGCGAGGAAACCTGGGCATACTTGCCCCAGCCGCAGGCGAAGAAGTCGCCGACCGGGCATTCGACGGAGGGCTTCTCCTCGCCGTCCCAGTACATGCGGATGATCCAGTACCGCCAGTGTCCGGTGGGCGTGAGCCAGATGTGCTGAATCGCGCCGGGGCCCTGGATCTCGCCGAGGGTGAACGTCTCGCCGGGCTTGACGCGGATGTAGGGAGAGACCTTCCAGCCGCGACCGAGGTCACGAGCGGCGCCCTTGGCGGCGTGGCCCGTCGTGGACATGCCGCCCTTGCCTTTTTCGCCGGTGAAGTTCTCGGCGGAGATCGAGCGGGTTTTGGCATCCGACAGCCGTGACAGGTTTCCCATGCTCATGTGCAGTCCGTTGAACGACCGGTCCTGTGCGAGGGCTCCGCCGGCCAGGAGGGCAACGGACGTGCAGCAGATCAGCAGTGTGCGATGGATGCTTCTCATGTCAGCTCCTTGCGAACGGGGGTCCAACGTGGATCCTGAACGTGGGCACACTATACACCGGCGTGGCGGATTGCCAACGCCGGGAGGTGCAACGCGGAATCCTGAAAAGGTGGACAGGTGAGAAAAGGGGAAATTGTGAGAAGGGTGGTGCGAACCGGGAGATGTCGCCGGGGTGGATTGATTTCAGGTGGCTGCGGGCTTCTGGCCGATGGATACCGTGCGCCTGCGGAGCGGACACTCTGCCGGGAGTCTCGCGGAGCCCCGCGCCGTGTCCTTTCATGGCGGTACTGAAACAGCCGGGAGCGGGAGTGCAGAGGCGCGGCCGTGCGGAACCGGCCGACAAAACTGAATTCCTCATTGGAGTTGATGATGCACTGTGGAAAGATGCTTGTCACGATCGCAACCGGGTTGGCGATCTGCGGCTGTCCCGGCGCGCCGGGCGCCGGAGGCGACACGTCCGGGCAGGGGCGGCTGAGCGCGACGGATGGGGGCGTCTCCGGGGGCTCGGGGCCGCACGTCGAGCAGGACGGGCTGGTCATTGTCGAGGCGGAGCATTACACCCGGTTGGAGGGTGACACCGCGGGCGCGCGGGCCTGGTACCTGCAGGCGGGTGCCGCCGCCGGGCCCGGGCCGGACCCGGACGAGTACCACGGCGGCGCGTCAGGCGACGCGTACATGGAGATCCTGCCAGATACGCGCGTGACGCACGACGATGCGATGGCCACCGGCTCGTATTACGACGGGATGGGCGGGGCGGCGCTCCACTATGACATCGTGTTCCAGAACCCGGGGACGTACTTCGTGTGGGTCCGGGCGTATTCGAGCGGGACGGAGGACAACGGGCTGCATGTCGGCGTCGACGGGGCGTTGCCGGACAGCGGCACGCGCATTCAGCACTGCGGCACCGGCAACTGGAACTGGACGAACGCCAAACGCGACACGGGCGGCTCGCCCTGCGGCGTGAACGGCACGATCACGATCAACATCCCTTCGGCGGGGCCGCACACAATCACGTTCTACCAGCGGGAGGACGGCTTTGAGTTCGACCGGTTCATCCTGACGACGAGCGGCAATGACGCGCCCGCCGGAGCAGGGCCGATCGAGTCGCCGCGGCAGGGTCCGTAAGCGACGTGAGCGTGGTGCAGGCAGCGGCTCTTGCCAAAGCGGCGTTTCAGCCGCCGGTCACGGCGGTTTCATCTTCGACTTCGATCTCCCAGAAGCGGCCCATGCCGCGGACCGCTACTTCTCGACGGCTTCGGCTGCGGCGGTTGGTACCGCAGGCGCGAAGAAGCTGACCTTGATTGGACCATTGGCGGTGTGGGCCTCAACGCGCCCGCCGCCGCCGTTGAGCGTGGCGGCCAGGGATCCGCGGCTGGTGCGGACCTGTGTCGCCGTGGTGGCGTCGAGATCGGCCTTGACCGCGGCGTTTGTCGTCTCGAGTGCGAGGTCCGCAGGCAGAGAGACGGGCAGTTCCATCTGAATGGCGGCGTTAACAGTCGCGAGGCGGATATCGGGGCTCGCCCCGGGTGTGCCGGCATGCAGGTCGATCGGGCCGTTGGAGGTGTCAAGGCGGAGCTTGCCGCGCGTGTCGGTCGCACGGATGCGGGCGTTGCTCGTCGTCGCAGTCACGCTGTCCTGGCCCACATTCCGGAGATCCACGGGGCCGTTGGAGTCGATGACCTCCACGTCGCCGGCGACGTCGCGGAGTGTCACGCCGCCGTTATTGGTGGAGGCGCGGACCTTACCGCCAATTGACGTTGCGGTGATGGCGCCGTTGTTCGTGTCGATGTTCACGTCGCCGTGGCTGCCGGTCACTGTTCCATTGCCGTTGCTGGTGCGGATCGTCACACCGACGTCCGCGGGCAGCGTGATCGTGAAGCTCGCGCCGGCGTCTGGCAGGTTCCCGGGGAAGACAGCGACGATATTGAGCACCTCGGGGTAGACGGGGTGGCGTTCGATACGGACTTCGATCTTCTCGACGCGCGCGGTTGCCTCCTCCTGCGTCTGGCCGCGGGCGTGCTTTGTCCCGGAGATGTCGGCCTGCCCGGGCGAGCCCTCGCAGCGGACTTCGACCGCACCATTTTTCGTCTCGACGACGGCGGTCTTGATGCCCCGGACATCCACCTGGTGACGAAAATCGACGCGGACCTGCCCGGAGCCCGAAGTGCGGACGAACAGGCGGGTGCAGCCACCGAGCAGGATGGCGGCCAGGGCGACGAGCCACAGGATTCGGGTTTTCATTGCATTCTCCGTGCAGCGGGGATTCGGCTGCATGCGGTCACGTCCGATTAGACGCGGGCCGGCCGCCATTGTTTCGCGCGGGCCGCGCCTGCGGACCTGGACCTGTACCGTTGCCGCCGAATGTCCGTATACAACGTACGAAACATGCAAGCCGCGCGGCAAATCGGCAGGTCTGGATAAGCTGGTGAGAGTTTCTACGGGTGAGGCGTGGCCGGCTTCCGCAGGAGGGCAATGCGGAAGAAGCCCGCGGGGCCGACGCCGACGTTCTGCACGAGTTCAAGGCCGGATGCCTCCACGATGGGGCCGAACTGGCGCGTCACGTGCGTCGCGACGGCATTCAGGAGCGGCTCCCCGAGGCGCAGGACCAGGGGAATGCGCGGGCCGTCGGGGGCGAACTTGTCCAGGATGACGGTGCGTCCGCCGGGACGCAGCACGCGGGCCACCTCGCGGATGCAGGCGACGGGATCGGGCACGATCGCGAGGATCAGGTGGAGAATGGCGGCGTCAAAAGAGGCGTTCGCGAAGCTGAGGGCCTGGGCATCCATGACGTGGGCGTCGACCGGGAGGCTGAGCCGCCGAGCGCGACGACGAAGCCTGCCGAGCATCGCGGGTGTGAGATCGGTGGCGGTGGTCAACAGATCCCGCGGCAGGTGGTCAAGGTCCAGGCCGGTGCCGGCGCCGACCATGAGCACACGCTCACCGGGTTCGGGCGCGAGCATTTCGATCGATCGCCGGCGGAGCGGTGCGAGCGGCCGGGCGATGAGGTTGTACACCGGCGCCATGGCCGTGTAGTTGAGCCGCCGCCAGGTGTTGCCGACGATGCGCATCGGAGATCCTCGTCGCAGCATCATATGCGGTTTCGGCGACAGGCGCGAGGGGAAATGCGAAGCGGCCCTCGACCGCTGCCGGGCGGACGAGGGCCGGTGTTGCTCGTGAATTGTTGAGCGGGTCAGCGGATATAGTCGTTCAGGATATTTTCGAGCATTTCCTGGCGGCCGGACTGGATCTCGGGCTCGCCGTTCTGGAGCGTGTAGCGCTCGAGCTGCTCGAACGACATCTGGCCCTTGATGATCTTGGCGCCCATGGGTTTTTTCCAGCCGGCGTAGCGCTGGTCAATGAACCGATCGAGCGCCTTGTCCTTCAGGAGAGCAGCGGCGTTCTTGAGACCCCGAGCGAAGGCGTCCATCGCGCCGATATGGGCGTGGAAGAGGTCCACCGGGTCGATCGACTGGCGCCGGACCTTGGCGTCGAAGTTGAGGCCGCCGGTGGTGA
>CAZJTF010000304.1:0-8599 GCA_964548565.1 uncultured Planctomycetales bacterium
CAACCAGAGTGCCGCGTGCGTACAATCGCCGACGTGTATTTCACCGGAGGGTTACACTTGCGCAGTCTCATTCAAAAGCAGAGTCATGCCCGATACCAGCTCGGTGGGTTGGACGTCGTGCGGCGCAGAGCCAACACTTACGGCAGACCGCGAAGGCCCTTGACGAGCTTCGCGAGAAGCCCGACCAACTCTAACACGTCAGCGCCTCGCACGATCAGTCGCTGGCCGGCCGAGTAAGTGCGATCCCCCGACCGGTCGATGTAGGCTTGGTCGACAATGCCTTGCTGATGAGAGACAACGTGCCTTCGCTAGAAGAAGATCCTCAGGCGATGAAGCTCAGCCGCTGAAAGGAAATCCCCATATCCCTTGCCGGCCGCTTGCTGCCAGAGGGCCGACGCTTCGTCGATCCGCTGAAAGATGCTCCCCTTCTTGGTCAATTGTGCTGGGTTCGGCAGTCTCATGAAGAGAGCCTCATTTAGACGTTCGAAGGCTCCCACGAGTCGAGGGAATTGGTCCTCCAGGATCTGACGCACGGCGTCGCGCGCAACGTCGGGATTGCTCGCCTCCTCTATTGCGACCCGAACCTTCTCGCAAGACTTGACCGCCGTTTGCACGGTCTCCAACGTGTTGTCAAACGAGGACTCCGCGGAGTTGTGGCCACACGCAGGACAAAAGAAAGATGCTCCGAGGGAAGCGTATCGACAGCCACAATCCTCGCACACGAAGTCCTGCCGGAGTTCGGCTCCCGCCGTCGCTGGGAGCACGGGCGGGATCCGACCCGGCGTGTAGCTCAAGCTCATAGAGACATCGATCAATCCCCCGCGGGTCCGAATCGGTTTCGAACGCTGCACGCCTCTCCGAAGGGCGTCGTTTACGAGCCGACCCATTTCTGCCGTCGCGACGGCCTCGATGTGCCTTTGCTGCTCATCAGTATTTCAGGCGTCTGAGGGAGCCTCGTGTCGGCAGAACGGGCAGAACACAACCTCATCGGATACCTTATCTCTCCAGTCTTCAAAGAGCACTTTGAATGCTCCACGGCACTCGGGATTGCGGCACTCACGATCGTAGTAGCCCTTCTCATCAAGAGGGACGGAGATGCTGACCTGCCGAGGCCTGCTCAGCTCCTGCAGCTCTCGCATGATTTCGTCGAACATCAAAACACTCCTACTTGAGGCTCACCTGCCCACGACCGCATCTAACTGCAACGACCGAACGTTGCATCACAGGTATTGGGTACCCAGTAGAATCTTTC
This sequence comes from uncultured Planctomycetales bacterium, assembly GCA_964548565.1. Classification (GTDB taxonomy): domain Bacteria; phylum Planctomycetota; class Phycisphaerae; order UBA1845; family PWPN01; genus CAYLLT01. Next base: position 1,253 of record CAZJTF010000304.1, read on the forward strand.
CCCGACGACGAAGACCCAGGACCGAAGGCTCGTCACCCTCTTAGCCGCTGGATCGTACCCCGCAATTACCAACGCCGGCTTGGATGTCAGGTAGTTGGCCGCGGCCGCGATTCCACTGAGAGATTGCACATCGGTCGAGCTGGGCTCTGGCGATGGCTCACGATGCGAGTGCCACTCGCCGATGTAGACTCCCCTGTCGCCAAGCTCCCTTGCAGCGAGATCGATCTCCGCCTGTACGTACTCGGTATCTCGATGAAATCGCTCAGCCGATCTCACTGCCTTCGGCCCAGGCCCAGTTGACCGCGTGACAATAGCCCGGCGATTCTCGTCCACATATCCGAGTAGGACACCACCGGTTTCCACGTCCGGTGATGACTCTGCCTCGGCGACAATCAACCGCCGAATCGTGTCATCGATGACGACCTCAACGATGGGCGGCTCATGACAGATCGAACAATCCGGCGAGGGCGGCACCTTGCCACTGAACGTGGAGAGGGAGGCTCCGAGCCGCTCATCTACGCTTGAGGCGGCAGGTCCGCTCCAGATCCAGTGGTTGCCGTCGGCAACCTTACCCTCGAGGAAGTCGATTGCCACGCGAGCGGTAAGCGTGGCGATGAAGGACAGATCTGCTGCGCTACCTGCGATGACGGGGCGGCCGCACTCGCGCAGCAACACATCTTCTACGCCTTCCGGGATATCAATCCAGTCTGGCGGCACCGACTCGCCCTCTCGGCCAGCGTGGGCATATCCCGCGAGACAGGCCTTGCACGCATCCTTGCCAGGGCGGACTAAGAAGACCCGCCCCATGCTCGCCCGTCGCAGCGAACGGCCGTACAGCACCGGCTGCTGGATGGTCATTGCGACCTGATTGATCACTGACTCAACACTCTCGTCCGCTGTCGTACTGATCACGAGATCTACCCCGGCCATGAATTCGCCAAGACGCTCAAGACTACCGACGGCACTCCCGACGATTATGTCGACCTTGCCGAAGTCCAGCCGGGGGTTGATGTTCTGCAACCGGCTCATAACCACGCGCGCCTTCGTGGCCCCAAAGTCGGAGATGCCCCCCGTGTGGCGGGCAACGTTCGCCGGCTTAAGCCGGTCAGAGTCGCAGAGCCGAAACCGGCCAACGCCCGCCTGTGCGAGAAGTTCGGCCACGCGGGAGCCCAATGCCCCCAGGCCGATCAGGGCCACCGCCTTCTCGCGGATGGCTTGATTAACCACTGTCTGGTTACGCCGCCGAAGGTCCTCATCACGCATCGAGTGGGCCCGGTAACACAGGACTGGAAGCGCACCGAACTCCTTGCGTTTGTCGCCGCCAAGCAGTATCCCGCCGCCTGATCGTTTCGACCTGTGCGGCAATACGAGAAACAACCACTCGATGCCCCCGGTTCGTGCGGGGTACTGGAGGGCAACGTAGTGCCGGTCGGCCGTATGTAGCTCGCCGCCCAGGGTATCGCTGATCAGCTTCCAGGCATCGTCGTTGGGCGCGACTGCCCTCAGAATCTCCAACAGCCCTTCACCGTTTCGGAAGGGACCGGGCTCCGCTGGCAGGCTCCACCAATAACCCTGCTCGGGCTGCCCGAGTTCTCCGACGTTCACCTCCTTGACCGCAGCGAGCTTGTGGGGGTCCCACTCGTCAGCCCTGATCCATGGGTAGATGTCTGACAATTCGCCTCGCGCGTCCAGCGTCCTGACGATGCCGCTCTCCTCGGTCATCGCCGTAACGATCATGGGGCACGCGTCCTTGTAGTCCGGCGACATATCGATCATCCGCCGCAGATCCGGGATCATGTAGAACCGCCCGTGGCCTCGCACGTCGTCAGCGAAAAAGCGGGCAGCCAGCAGAACATCGGCCGCGTAAGCGAAATGTGGCTCGAGCTCGCTTTCCGCCGTATCAGGCGGCCACCGCCCTGTGTGGAGTCCCATGAACCACTCCTCTGCGCGGCGGAGGATTTGAGCGATATCAAGCACGTCGCCGCTCGCGCGGACTCGTGTCTCTCGCTGGAACAGGCAGAGATTCCCGTCTGGCATCTGATGACGGCGATCGAACAACTTCGCCCTAATGGTCGGGGACTTGGCCGATTGGAGGTCGGGCAGGACTTCTATCGGGAGTACCATCGGGTGCTCGTACGGCGTGCCCTCTGGGTAGACTATTGCGACGGGATGACACTTCGTGCCGCCCGGAGGGCGGACTCTCAACTCCCCCCACAGGATCAGTGTATCTCGCTCCAGTCGTCCTTCATCGACACGGAACTGCGGGTAGTGACGGTTGAGCAGCTCCAGCTCCCATAAGAACCACTGCGGGTGCATCGCAATCCACGACGACATGGCTACTGGCCCCCCATTGGCCGGTCGTCAACACGTGTGCGCGTGTACACTGCGGGTGCGACAGTGGTCGCGACTTTCGAGGCCTCCTTCCCACCGTCCTCGTCGTCGGCCAGGCCATAGGTGTCGACCAATTCGCCCTGGTCGTCTTGCACACCACTGTAGGTGCCGTCCTCGTAGATATCGGTGATGAAGCAATACCGCTGTTCGCCAGTATGCAACACGCTGTCCGCTCCGACATGATCCTCGTATAGCTTCATCGCATCGTCGTGAGGATGCCCGTGTTGGCTCTCCTTCTGCTTCGGCGCGGACACGATCACGTACTCCGGGTTGATGGCGTCCAGTCCGTCCTTGTAGGCGTCGTCGCCTTCGTTCTCCATGAAGAAGGTGCGCGAGCCGTGGTGGGAACCGCCGAGCACCTTCGAGGGCAGCCGCTCCTTGTGGTATCTGGCAATGTGCGTCTCGAATGCACACTTGTCGGCATCACCGACGATGATCGCCCACGTACTGCCCTTGCCAAACTTGATCACGCCGCACTGTTCGTGGATGCGCGCGCGGCGCTCATCGGCATCTTCTTCGTTCACGTCCTCGGTGACATGCTCCGCAGGAGACAGGAAGTGGTATTCGGCGTCGCCGTAGGGTACGGACGACCGACTGCCCTCGATGATTACTTCGGCCTTCTCGCCGTGCTTCCTCTTCACCCTGGCGATTAGGTCAGTCAACTCTGGGTGCTTCAGTCCGTACTTCTTGCTTGGCTTGTGATTGGAGTGCCACACCTCCTTGATCTCGACCGCGTCGGACAGCTCCTTGGTCCCGCAGAGATGGTCGTCGTGTGGGTGCGTGTTGACGAAGGCATTGAGCGGCTGTCCGTCCAGCAACTCCTTAACCAGCCTGGGCACGTCAATGCCGGCCACCTTCCGGTCGAGATTGGTATCGACGACGAGGACGCGGTAGGACGTGCCGTCCCGCATGAAAACGATCGAGGACTGTCCTTGTCCAACGTGGAGGAACGCCACACGGACGAGGATCCTCCGGTCCTTGGGCCACAACACATCCCGAGCGACATTTCGCTCAGCCAAGGGTTAGCTCCCTTCTGCCGCGCCGCTGGTCTGAACTGACGGCAGGTGCTGCTCGGCGCACAGTAGCACTTCCCGCACATAGTAGAAACCACGCTGCCTTGTACGGTGCCAGAACAGCACAAGCAGTAACGCGAGGAGAACGAGTATTGTGGAATTCTGTTTCCAGGTAAGTTGGGCCGCAAGGCCCTCACGGAACGACAAGAGGAAGAGGAGGATGCTGACTGTCGTAAGAAGCACGAGCGCGCGGTGGTACGCGTACAGACCGTTGAATCGGGTGACCCGAGTTGAGCTGCAGGCCTCGGCCCGCTGCATGGCGATGAGAAACAACGACCGAGTACTCGCACTTGACTGCGCCAGCGCCGCGAGCTTGGCTCGGATTCGCTTCGCGCTGTCAGCGGGGAAGTAGCGATCTGGCAGCTTACCGTCCAAGGCGAGTTCGGACGGACGGCCGCCCCATGTCTTGTTCAGGACCGGCTCGGTGATGCTGGCCAAAGCCTGGACCAGGTAGCCCGCGAACACGCTGAGGGCGAGCAGCCCCAGGAATGCGAATTCACCAGGAAGCTTCACTGCAGCGATGGCCGCCGCCACTGCGGGGGAAGTGAGCGGGACGACGCATACAACTAACACGCCCGGGACGAGAACGCTGAGCACATCGTAGATTTCAAGCTTGTCGACCTTTTCGAGCATCGTCTACTCCGCAGGATGATCGCGGTCCCATCAAGTCAAGGGGGCCTTACAACACTCAGCCCCAGCCACTCCCACCAGCGTAGCAGCCTCACGACCGCGTGATCCGTTTTACTCGCACCGTGTCCCGCCCACCGGCCCTTCGGGGTACGTGTTCGACCCCGCTAATCCGCGCCGTATCGAGGTCGAGTACAACGTATTGACCGTGAAACAACGTCCGGCTACCATGGTGGGAGCCGTGGCGTTTCGTTGTTGATGTAAGTGTATCACGCATGAAACGCACGTCAAGTGCCTTGCTGGAGGAAACAACTTGCCCCCCGCCAACAGAGACGTGGACACGTCGCTATTGAGCGAACTCGTGCAGGAGAAACGGGTACGGGATGGCCTCTCCCTTCGCGAGGCCGCAGCAAAGATTGGCACCAGCGCTCCCACGCTCCAACGCGTGGAGGCTGGACAACTGCCGACAGCGTCAACACTTATGAGACTTGCTGACTGGTTGGGGATGACGGTTGATGACCTGCGCGGGCAGCCCAAGCGTAGCCCCCAATGCACCGTCGAGCAGATTGAAGTCTTCCTGCGTGCCGACCCGAAGTTGGACAAGAAAGCAGCTTCGGCCATCGCGAACATGGTTCGTGCGGTCTACGATGGATACACCAAGAGCCAAAAGTCGAAGTGACTTTCCGCCTAACCCGGTCCAGTGGCACGCTGAGCGGAACGGCCTCAGTTTCAGGCGACGTTTTGGGATTCCGTCTCCTGATCCACTTCTTCCTTTCGAGATTGCGAAACAGCTTCCCGAGGTAAGGCTGCTACGTCGAGAAGATCTTCAAGGGATGGTCCCACCTGAAGACCTGGCGGAGGTGTTCGGGCCAGCCCGTTGCCGGTGGTCTGCCGTTACTCTGCCGATCCCCGGCAATGGCTACATAATCATCGTCAACGACACGCATGCGGCGACCCGGCAGAACGCGACCTTGATGGAGGAGTTCTTCCATATCGTCCTGGGGCACAAACCGACCAGGATTAAGCGGTGCCCCATGACGGGTCTGATGAAGCGTGAATTCAACCGGGCTATGGAGCGGGAGGCGTATTGGTCGGCAGCTGCAGCCCTCGTGCCGTATGTCGCACTACGCGGGATGGTAGATGGCCACCAGCCGACGGCCGAGATCGCAGCCCACTTCCACGTCTCCGCTGATCTGGTGGGATTCCGACTGAAGGTAACGAGGCTCTGGCGGCGGGCTTGCTCCGCCACGGCGTCACGCTGATAGATGCGAATGCGTCGCTTGTGAGTATCCTGCACGGTCGAGGATGGAAGCATCGGCTGTAACGCAAATCCGCCAAGGGCCTTGGAGAACGGAAGAAAGGACCATTGACTTCGCGATGCCCCGCAATCCTGTCGAATTCGTGCGGTTCCTTTCCGACCACTATCGGATCGTCGCGGGGATGTGTGCCGAACGGCGGCGTTTTGGCAACGACGAGGAGATCGCCGCCTTCGTCCGTCGGTTCAACGAAGGGGATACCAATCCCGCGCGGCTGATTGGCCGGATGAAGGAGATTGGAATCCTGACTTGCGGCGCCGGCGACTGGTCGGTCCCGGCCTACCTCGTGCGATTCTTTCGCGACTTGCAGAACCTTTACGCCTTTGCAACTCCCGAAATCGTTCGGGCCTCGGTGCGGGCCATCGACAAGCTCGTGCAGGAACTTGAGACACGAGCCGAAGGCTTCGAGCGCGGACGAGCGTTCGGGGACGAGGACGACACCATCTTTCTGCTGGAACAGATCCGCGACGCCCTGCACGCGATCATCTGCAACGTCGAAGAGAACTGTGACCGGATTACGGTGGAGGTCAACGAGTTCCGCAGAATGGAAGAAGTCAACCGCATCCGCAACCGTCTTCGCCGTCTCATCCGCCTGCACGACGACTACCTTGATCCGGTCATCCACATCATCGACATCAGTGGTGCGTTCCATGCGGTGACCGACCGTGTCTTCATCTGTTGCAGCCGCTTGGTGGGCCTGACCGGCATGGATTCCGGTCGCACCGGTCCTCTGGCGGCAGCCGTGCGATCGGACGTGCAGTGGATGCGCCGAGCGGTGATCCGGCGGGCCCACGAAGCCAAACATGAGTTGGCGCCGCTGTGCGAAGCCGCCGTGCGTGAATCCCGCATCGCCAAGGGTGTCCATCGTGCCTTGGAGGCGATCCGTTTGGACCGATGGGAACAACTGAGATTGGAGGCCCGCCTGCCGATCCAGGACGAATCTGTCCGGCGCCTGTTCAGCGACCAGAGCGTGCGGAACTACATGCACATGGTCCGACGGGCCGAGAAGGAGGGTCCGCCACGGATCAGCCATGAGGCACCGAAACGCATTGCTCCGGCCTGGCCCATGGACCGGATTGTCGCCGAGCTCGAAGAGGCAGGGGAAGTCGCAGACCTGGTGCTGTGGCTACAGCGCCAGTATGAGACCATACGCCCCGACGAGGCCTTCGCCGTGCTGGAGCGGCTGATCGCGCAGCGATCTGATGCAACACGTGCCTGTGAGGAGCGACGGGACTACCTGTTCGACGGCCTGTCGGTAAACGCCTCGCCGTGGGCGTGGAGGAGCAAGCGTGGAACCTGAAAGGGCCAAGCTCCGAAGTGAAGCCTTGCCGCACAAGCTTGCGGAGGTCTTCCGCCTGCTGCGAACCGGTCGGCACATCTGCGTGGAGGACGGCGCTAACTACCGGATCGTAGAACAGGAAGAGGACCGCTACCGCACTGTGCTGGAGGGCCTGGGGTATGAGTTGGTCCACCATGCGCAGGGTTTTTATTACCTCAAAGGCGGCCGCACGTTCTCCTCGCGCGGGCTGCAATCCATCACGCTCTTTGTTTTCTTGCTTTTCCAGCATCTGGAGGACAACAAGCAGGCGGAACCGGACCACACGTGGATTCGCTCATTGACGACCAAGCGGTTTGTGATCGACGAGTTGCCTCATTTCGGGACAGTGCAGCATCGCACCATGATGGCCAGCCTGGATCTGACCCCCGCCACGCTCTACCAACGAGTATTGCGCGTGCTTCAACAGTTGGGCGTGTTGGAGTTTATCGACGACGGCAGCTTCCGCTTCCGTTCGCCGATTTACCGGTTCGTTGACTTGTGCATGGCTTATGCCAATGAGCCGTGGGATGAGTCCACACCGGACGCCGCCGCCGATGAATCGTTTCTAGACCCCTCAGTTGCATAATCGGCGACTGCTTTGACGCAACATGCGCCGCGAAAT
>CAZJTF010000305.1:0-8576 GCA_964548565.1 uncultured Planctomycetales bacterium
CCTGTGGCGACTGCTCACGAGCGCCTCACCCGGCTCGAGTTCCTCACGCCGGACCATACGGTCCGCCGGGCCGCCTATGGCGAAACGAACCCAAAAACGGTGGTGGTGAACTTCGGCACGCGGGCCGCCTCCGTCGAGTGCGACCCGAAGATCAACTGGCGGGGCAGGACCGTCGAAGTTTGCTGCGAGCAGATCATCACGCCAGGTCGTGACGCTTGACCGGACCCGCACGTCCGGGCCTTGTGGCGTTCCGTTTTTGCGACCCAGCCGTGGTACAATCCAGGCGTCGACCGCTCCGGGCCGGGGTGGTTCCCGATCGAGACCACAAGTCGGAGTCGCCTGTATGCACGCACCGCGCGAGCCGGATCCCTCCCTTTTTGCAGAGCCGCCGGAAGAGCCATCGCCGGGCGCCGGAAAAGCTGCCAGCCGCCCGCCCGAGGACGCCGCCTCCCGGCGCAATACCCGCTACGGCCTGTGGCTCTTCGGGGGCTACGTGCTGATCTACGCCGGCTTCATCCTCCTGGCGACGTTCCTGCCCGGGCTCATGCGCCGGACGCCGCTCGGTGGCGTGAACGTTGCGATCCTGTACGGAATCGGCCTGATTGTCGGCGCCCTGGTCCTCGCACTGGTGTACATGGTGCTGTGTCGGCACACCGCGCAGCGCGAGGGGGTGCGGGCGTGATTTACGACACCTCGTTCGCAGCCGTCGCGGTCTTCCTGCTTTTCGTGGGGATCGTGCTCGCTTTGAGCTTCTACCTCGGAGCTCGTGCCCGGTCGGCCAGCGGCTACTACGCTGCCCACGGGGAAATCCACTGGGCCGTCAACGGAATCGCCTTCGCAGGCGACTACCTCTCCGCGGCCTCGTTCCTCGGGATATGCGGACTGATCGCCTTCTATGGCTACGACGGATTTCTTTACTCCATCGGTTACCTGGCGGGTTGGATCGTCGCCCTCTTCGTGATCGCCGAGCCCCTCAAACGCATGGGCCGATTCACATTCGCCGACGCCCTCGACAGCCGCTTCAACTCCCGCGGCATCAAGCTGGCGGCCGCCATCAGCACGCTTGTCGTGAGCATCTTCTACCTGATCCCGCAGATGGTCGGGGCCGGTGCCCTGGTCAAGCCGCTGCTCGGGCTCCCGCACTACGCGGGTGTGCTCTCGGTCGGCGTGGTGGTCATCCTCATCGTCGTGACGGCCGGCATGGTCTCGACCACGTACGTGCAGTTCATCAAAGGTTCGATGCTGGTCATCTTCTGCGTCGTTCTCGTGGCCATGATCCTCAACCGAGGGCTCACGACCGACCCGAGCCCCGAGGGCCATCCACACTTCGAGTCCCGTACCATGTCCCGGGCCGAGCTGCTCGCGCGACCGGGCGTGACCGAGCTCGCCCCCGACGCCGGCTGGAAGGGCGAGGACTACCTGAGGGTCCGCGACGCCGACGGGCGGGTCGAGGTCTGGCGCCGTTCGACGAAGAACGCCGACACGCTCCTCGAAACGCAGACCATCACCGTTACCCTCTCCGGGCAGCGCCTCGTGAACGGCCGTCCCCAGGGTCGCGGCCCCGGCCAGAGCGACTTGCACCCTGTTGGACACATCGCAGAGCTGCCGGGCGGAGCCGCTGAAACCGGACCGCTCGGCCCCCTGGAGTTCTTCCGCACGATCCAGGACAGCACTGTCGTCCTGTGGTCGTCGGAGAAGGTGAAAGGAGCCGAGGGCTCCGTCACGACCGTCTACTACCCGCGCCCGACATCCGGCGCGGACGTGCTCGTGCCCGGCGGGAGCCCGACGTTCAAGGGCCTCACCACGGGACGCCTCCGGGATCGCCTTGACTTCATTTCCCTCATGCTGGCCCTGTTCTGTGGCACCGCCTCGCTGCCGCACATCCTGATTCGCTACTACACGGTCAAGGACCAGGCCGCGGCGCGCAAGAGCACGGTCGTCGGCATCGCGAGCATCGGTTTTTTCTACTTCCTGACACTGTACCTGGGCCTCGGAGCGATGGTCAGCGGTTCGCTCGACCTGAGCGACAGCAACATGGCGGCCCCGCTGCTTGCGCGGAGCTTCAACAAGTGGCTGTTCGCGATCATCTCGGCGATCGCGTTCACCACGGTGCTCGGCACCGTCAGCGGCCTCATCATGGCCGCCAGCGGCGCGGTCGCGCATGACCTGCTCACCAACCTGCTGAAGCTGCGGCTCGACGACCACGGGAAGGTCCGCGCCGGCAAGGCGGCCGCCGTGGTGGTCGGCGTGATCGCGATGGGGCTGGGCATCCTGTTTCAGCGGATGAACGTGAGCTTCCTTGTGGGTTGGGCGTTCAACCTGGCAGCCTCGGCGAACCTGCCGGCGCTGATCATGCTGCTGTTCTGGAAGGGCACCACGAAGCAGGGGATCACGGCGTCCATCGTCGTGGGCATGCTTGCGTCGCTCGGCTGGATCCTGCTCAGCGGGCAGGCATACCGCGACGTCTACGGCCTCAACCCCGAGGACGCGCTGGCGCCGTTCAGCCAGCCCGGCCTGGTGACCATCCCCCTTGGCTTCTTCGTGCTCGTGGCCATCTCGCTCCTCACCCGCCGGCGCGTGCCCGCGACCGACCCCGTGCCGACCCCTGCCGGCGAGCCGGTCGCCTGAAGAGTGGAAGAAGAGGCTTATAGAGTCTAGCGAAGCACCACCTCTTCGTGCTCTCTGCGTCGCTGCGGCCCATCTCTGTGCCACGGTCTGGCTCCAGCCCAGCGGGTGTGGCACCTCCGGATCGGGGCGCACGTCGTGTGGCACGGTCTGGCTCCGCCGTCTGTTTCGCGGAGACAGGCCGTGCGCCTCGCGCGTCAAGCGAGGGCGAACGAGCGAGCCCCTCTGAGCCTCTGCCGCCGATGCTGCTATAATGCCCGGCCTATGCAAACGTTGCAGCTTAGCGAGCGGATCGCCGACCGGTTCTTCGACTGCGTGCACTGCGGTCTGTGCCTGGCCCAGTGCCCGACCTACTCGGAGCTCGGCAACGAGAACGACTCCCCCCGCGGACGTATCTACCTGATGCGTCGGCTCAGCGAGGGCACCCTCGAAGCATCGCCCAACGTGCTCAAACATCTCGACCTGTGCCTCGACTGCCGCGCCTGTGAGTCGGCCTGCCCGTCCGGCGTACGCTACGGCTCACTCATCGAGTCCATGCGCGGCCAACTCGCGGCCTCCGGCGTGGTGCGCGAGAAGACCTGGGCCGATCGCTTCCTCGACCGCTTCATGTTCGACGTGTTCCCCTATCCCGAACGTCTGAATCGCTGGCTGTGGCTCGCGCGGATGGGGCAGGCCGTCGGGCTCAACGAGTTCCTGCACCGCAGCGGGCTCGTCAAACTTCTCCCCGAGAAGCTCGCCAAGATGGAGGCAATGCTCCCGCCGGACATCCAGGCCTGCGAGCCCCTGCCTGAACACAGCCGCCCGTCCGGTGCCGTGCGGGCGAAAGTGGCGATGTTCCGCGGCTGCGTCAGCGAGAGCATCTTCGGGCCAAGCAACCGCGCCATGTGGCGGGTCCTGCTCGCCAACGACTGCGACGTGTACGTCCCGGCAAATCAGGTCTGCTGCGGCGCGATCCATCACCACGGCGGACGCGGCCACGATGCCGAAGCGATGGCCAAACGCAACATCGACACGTTCCTCGCCCTCGATGTGGATGCGATCGTCACGAACGTGGCCGGCTGCGGCACCATGCTGAAGGAATATACCGAGCTGTTCCACGACGATCCGGTGTACGGCCCGCGGTCCAGGGCCTTCGTCGCGAAGATGAAGGACATCAGCGAGTTCCTCGACGCCCTGCCGCTGAAGGCGCCGACGCATGCCGTCCCGCTGAAGGTGACGTACCACGAGGCCTGCCATCTCTGCCACGGCCAGCAGATTCGCACGCAGCCCCGGGCCCTGCTCCGCAGCATCCCCGGTCTGCAACTGATCGAGCTGCCCGAGAGCGACTGGTGCTGCGGGGCGGCCGGAACATACAACCTGACTCAGCCGCAGATGTCTACGCGTCTGGCTGAGCGCAAGCTGGCCTGTGCCGACACGACGGGCGCCGCGGTGCTGGCGACGGCCAACGCGGGCTGCCTGATGCAGCTGATCTCGCATGCCCGTGAGACTGGGCGTAACATCCGCATACTGCACCCCATCGACCTGCTCGACGCGGCCTACCGCGGAGCCGGTCTCAATGGGGAGTGACGCTGCCGCATGGACTTGCACAGAAGGAGTCTGAATCCGATGAGAGAGATCACCAGCCGCATGCACCCACTGCTGCCGGCCCTCGCCGTGGCGCTCTGCCTGTGCGGGGCGTGCCGCAAGGACTCCAGCCCGCCGCCGAGCGCCGTTTCCGTCGAGGGTGTGCTACCCCTGACGGTGTCCGACGCCACGGGGGATAAGACGCTGCTCGGCCCCGCTGCGAGCAGTGACGAACCGGCGAAGGCCGCCGCCGGCGCGACGCCTGCAACCGAGGCCCCGCCGATCACGATTGACGACACGACTGCCGAGGGCGTCGTCCGTGCGTTCGTCGAGATGGTGTCGACCGGTCGCCTGCAGCAGTTGCCCGCCATCGTCATGCCCGAGCAGCAGGCGGTTGCGACCGAGATGGCCGATGCCCTCCAGCCCCTGGCGGCGGCCTGGGCGCAGCTCAAGGCCGCCATGCAGTCCAAGTTCCAGGCCGCTCCGCAGATCCAGACGGCAAACCCGCTGGTCGCTGTCATCACGACCGGCTGGACGGTGGGCCCGGCCGATACCTCCAATCCTGATCAGACCGTGGTGACCCTCCAACAGGAGGGCGGCGGTCCGGCCACACTGGCGGTTCCGGTGAAGTCCGTGGATGGCAAGTTCCAGGTGGATCTGCCGAACCTGCCCCAGGCCGGGGCCATCGAGGCGATGAAGCCGGAACTCACTCAGCTGGCGGACCACGTCCGACAGGTCGCGACCCGCGTCGAAAGTGGTGAAATCGCCGACGCCCTGGCCGCTCAGGCGGAGCTGAACCGTCCGCCGGGTGAGGCGACCAGCCCGACGCCTGCCCCGGAAGGTGAGGCCCCGGCGCCTGCGGAACCGCAGGCCCAGCCTGAGCCGCGCTCGGATACGGGGAATCGTCCGAAGAGCGAGCTCGAGCAGCAGGTCGACGATGCCGCCGGTCGCGCGGTGCATGGCGTCGGCCTGTGATCCGAAGAGCTCGTCCGCCCGTTTCGCCACGGGCTTGATTTGTGAGGGGCTTCGAGATACCCTCCTTTGCTGTTGAAGAGGTGATGCCATGATCGCTATTCCGGACAACGACGCGAGGATTCTGATGCCGGAATAGCGCTCCTGTTCCAGACGAGATTGACACGTCCCCGGGAGCCTCCGAGCTTTCCGGGGATTTTTTTTGGCCATGCAACAACACACCGACACATCCTGTGCAGAGCCCGCCCTCGCCTCTGGTGCGCGCCGACGGTTCGGCGAGACCGACCTGGGTCTGCTCCTCACGCTGGCAGCGCCGAACGTCGTCGGGACGGCCGGCGAGACGATGCTCAGCTTCGTCGACTACGCCATCGTCTCGCAGCTCGGCCCCGCCGCGCAGGCCGCCGTCCAGTCGGGCACGATGGTGTTCTTCACCGTGTATGCGTTCCTGCTCGGCATGATGCTGTGCGTCACGACCGTGGTGAGCCAGTCGCTCGGGGCGAATCGTCCGCGCGACTGCTCGGCCTATGCCTGGCAGGGCATCTGGCTGAGCATGATCTTCGGCGTCCTGGGGTTCGTCCTGTGGCCGGCCATGCCCGAGCTGTACCGCCTGATCGGTCACGCGCCGGACGTGCAGGCGATGGAAGTGGACTACACGCGGATTCGCATGCTCGGTATCGGCGTGGCGGGCGCCACCGTCGCGCTCGGGCACTTTTTCAACGGCATCCATCAGCCGCTGCACAACGCGATCTCGGTGATTCTCGCCAATATCGTGAACGGCTTCCTCACGTACGGTCTGGTCTTCGGGGCGTGGGGGCTGCCGGAGATGGGCGTGGGCGGGGCTGCACTCGCGTCGGTCGCATCGAGCGTGCTCCGCTGCGCGTGGCTCATCGCGGCGATGTGCTGGGATCCGAGGACGGCCCGCTTCGAGGCACGTCGCACAATTCGCTGGGATCGCGACAAGGTCCGGCGCCTGCTCGATGTGGGATGGCCTGCGGGCGTCGCCATCGCGCTCGATATCGCCGCGTGGGCATGCTTCCTGACGCTGATTGTCGGGCAGTTCGGCACGACGCATCTGGCCGCCAGCGCGACCTGCTGGCGGTTTACGGAACTCTCGTTCATGCCGGCGCTCGGGATCGGCTTCGCCGTCTCGACGCTGGTCGGCAAGGCAATCGGCGAGGGTCGCCCGGAGCTGGCGCGTCGGCGCGTGCGGCTCGGGGCGATCGTGAACATGGCGTACATGGGCTCGATGGGGGCGGTCTTCGTGCTGCTCGGCCCGCAGCTCATGTCCCTCTTCGCCGATGCCGCGGATGTGATTGCCGTCGGCACTCAGCTCCTGATCTTCGTGGCGGTGTTCCAGCTCTTCGATGCCGTCGCCCTGACCTACAGCAACGCGCTGCGGGGAGCCGGCGATACGCGTTGGCCGATGGTCGTCGGAGCGGCACTCGCGTGGTCGGTCATGGTCGGGGGCGGGGTGCTGACGGCGCGGTACGTGCCGCAGTGGGAGTCATCCGGTCCGTGGGCATTCGCAACACTGTTTGTCATCGTGATCGGCGTGGTGCTCTGGCTGCGCTGGCGGGGCGGGCGGTGGGAGGAACTCGACGTCATCGGCCGAAACGAGCCGCAGCCCGCCGATGCCGGCGTCACGCCGGTCGAGATGGTACCCGGCGAGCCGGGCCTGGCGACTGCCGACAGCCGCATTGGCAGCCCTGCCGCAGAGGCGTAACATAACCCGCTTTCGTGCAGAGCCACGGAGTGCGATGGCGATCGGGAGCGGCCCGGGATGTGGACTTCTGCTCTCTCCCGGGGTGTCCGGATCGCTCGATCCGAAAAGAGAATCCACATGTTCAAGGACGTGCCCGCCCAGTTTGATTTCCCCGCCTCGGAGCGCGAGGTGCTGCGCTTCTGGGAGGAGAACGGCATCTACGAGAAGTCACTGAAGCAGCGCCAGGGTTGCCCGCCGTTCGTGTTCTACGAGGGCCCGCCCACCGCTAACGGCCTGCCGCACCCCGGGCACTGCCTGACGCGCACGATCAAGGATGTGTTCCCCCGTTACCGCACGATGGCGGGGTACTACTGCGAGCGCAAGGCCGGCTGGGACACGCACGGCCTGCCGGTCGAGGCGGAAGTCTGCAAGGAACTCGGGATTCACACCAAGGCCGAGATCGAGCAGTACGGCGTCGAGAAGTTCATCCAGCTCTGCCAGCAGAGCGTGTTCCGCTATATGAAGGAGTGGGAGGAGCTCACCCGGCGTATCGGCTTCTGGGTGGACCTCGGCCAGGCATACGTGACCTACCACCAGTCGTACGTGGAGAGCGTCTGGTGGGCGCTGTCCGAACTGTTCCGGCGCGGGCTGCTGTACCAGGGCCACAAGATCGTCTGGTGGTGGCCGCAGGGCGGCACCGCGCTCTCATCCGGCGAGGTGGGGCAGGGCTACCGCGAAGTGGACGATCCCTCGATCACGGTCCGATTCCGCGTCGCCGCCGCCAGTGCACGTCCGCTGAGCCTGCTCGCCTGGACCACCACGCCGTGGACGCTGCCGAGCAACGTCGCCCTCGCGGTGCACCCGGATTTCACATACGCACAGATCGCTGTTGAGGACGAGGAGTTCATCCTCGCCAGAGACCTGATCCCGGCCGTCTTCAAGGGCCTGCCAGTGAGGCCCGAGCAGATCCGGGTCCTGCGCGAGCTCAAGGGCAGTGAACTGGTCGGCATGCAATACGAGCCGATGTTTGCATACACGCAGCCCGTGGGCGGGCGTGCGTACGAGGTGATCGCAGCCGACTTCGTGACGCTCGACACCGGCACCGGCATCGTTCACGTCGCGCCGGCGTTCGGCGAGGACGACTATCGCGTCGCGCAGGAGAAGGGGCTCGGTTTCCTGCAGCTCATTGCCCCGGACGGTACGTTTGTGCCCGAGGCCACCGATTTTGCCGGTCGGTTCTGCAAAGAGGCGGACGCCGACATCATCCGCGTGCTCAAGGAGCGGGGCGTGCTGCTCAAGCGCGAGCAGTACCGGCACGAGTACCCGTTCTGCTGGCGTGCGGAGGAGGACCCGCTCATTCAGTACGCCCGCAAAAGCTGGTTTATCCGAACGACAGCGTTTCGGGACGCCTTCCTTGCCAACAACCAGGCCATCAACTGGCTGCCGCCGCACATCCGGGGCGGGCGGTTCGGCAACTTCCTCGAGAACAACGTTGATTGGGCGCTCTCGCGCGAGCGCTTCTGGGGGACGCCGCTGCCGGTCTGGGAGTGCGAGACGACAGGGCGCCAGGAGGCGGTCGCGTCATACGACGAGTTGCTCCGCAAGCCGGGCGTCGCCGGGCTTGACGTGTGGGAGCGGGCAAAGAAGGCGAACCCGGACCTGATCGACGACCTCAAGGTGCACAAGCCGTACATCGACGCCGTCACGTACGATT
>CAZJTF010000306.1:0-6948 GCA_964548565.1 uncultured Planctomycetales bacterium
TACCGCATGGGCGACGGCACGCTCGTCGATGCCATGATTCGCGACGGGCTCTGGGATGTGTACGGCAACGTCCATATGGGCACGTGCGGCGACCGCTGCGCTGCCGAGTATGCCTTCTCGCGCGGGGAGCAGGACGACTTCGCGGTGACCAGCTACAGGCGCGCGATCGACGCCGCCTCCCGGGGAGCCTTCGCTGACGAGATCGTTCCGGTGAGGGCCCCCGCCGGCAAGTCCACGCAGACAATCTCCGAAGACGAAGGTCCCCGTCGGTTCAATGAAGAGAAGCTGCGGCAGCTCCGCGCGGCCTTCGGCAAGGATGGTACCGTCACCGCCGGAAACGCCTCCAGCATCAACGACGGGGCCGCCGCCGTTGTTGTCCTCTCCGAGGGCGAGGCGAAGGCCCTCGGCGTGTGCCCGCAGGCGCGGATTCTCGGCTACGCCGCCGGAGCGCGTGAGCCGGAGTGGTTCACAACCGCACCGGTCCTCGCGATACGTCGCCTGCTCGATAACCTGTCGCTCACCGTCAAAGACGTGGACCTCTTCGAGATCAACGAGGCGTTCTCAGTCGTACCAATGGTGGCCATGCGGGAACTTGGCATCCCGCACGAGAAGGTGAACGTCCACGGCGGGGCCGTCGCGCTCGGCCACCCCATTGGCGCGAGCGGCGCCCGGACGCTTGTGACGCTGCTTAACGCCATGCGTCGTCGCAAGGCCCGTATCGGCATCGACTCCCTCTGCATCGGCGGCGGCGAGGCAGTCGCCATGGCCGTGGAGCTCCTCGCGGATTGATGCGGATGCCCGGCGATTTCGGTCGTGCTGTGGTCGCATCCCTCCTCCCGCACGCCCGCAAACCGCCCGGATCGGCCCCTTGTCCGCGGCCGGTCTTGCGGTTCCAATACCGAGTTCCAACGGTCCCCCGGCGTCGCATCCGGCATCGGGGCGGACCGGTTATTCATCAGGATGGAGGACTTCATGAGCAATCAAGTGACACGCCGCGCGTTCCTGGGGACGGGCGGCAAAGCCGCGGCGGGTGTGGCAGCCGGTCTGTCGCTGCACACCATGCTGCGCGAGGCCAGCGCCGGCGAGGCCAACGAGCGTTTCAACATTGCGTTGATCGGGTGCGGCGGCATGGGCCGCTACAAGCTCGGCAACTTCATGGAGAGCGGTCAGTGCAACGTCGTCGCCGTCTGCGATGTCGATGACAAGCACCTCGAAGGCGCTGCCGACGATGTGAACAAGAAGCTCGGCACCACCCCGAAGCAGATTAAGGACTTTCGGAAGGTGATCGAGATGAAGGACGTGGACGCCGTCATCGTCGCCACGCCCGACCACTGGCACGCCGCCCCGATGATGCTGGCCTGCCAGGCGGGAAAAGATGTGTACTGCGAAAAACCATGCTGCCACAACGTCCGGGAAGGACGCGCCATGCTCGATGCCGCAAAGAAGTACAAGCGCGTCGTCCAGGTCGGCACGCACCAGCGGCAGATCCCGCATATCCAGGAGGCCCGCGAGTTCATCCGCGCCGGGAAGCTCGGCACGATCAGCCGGACGGGCACGTACACGTACGGCAACGAGTCCCCCGACGGCATGGGCCACGCCCCCGATGAACCCGTTCCCGCCGGCGTCGATTACGATCGCTGGCTGGGCCCCGCGCCCGTCCGGCCGTTCAACCGCCGCCGCTTCCACAGCAGTTGGCGGTGGTATTTCGATTACGGCTGCGGGATGGTCGGCGACTGGAACGTCCATCTGCAGGATATCATCATGTGGACCCTGGGGGCGCGCTACCCGGTCTCCGTCTCCTGCGTCGGCGGCAAGTACGTCCTGACCGACGACCGCACGACTCCCGACCTGATGCAGGCGGTCTACGAATTCGGCCCCATGGAAAATGCCCCCAAGGGTTTTGTGCAGACCTACACGATGAGCAAGGTCAGCGGCAAGCCGTGGGATGCCGGCGGTTACGGCATGGACTTCCACGGCACCAACGGCATGGTCCACCTGACTCGCACCGATTACATCACGGACCCCGACAAGTGGGATTGGAAGCGGTACGGCGAGAACGCCCTCATCGGGGCCAACGGCTCCGAGTGGCGGCTCGGAAACATGACGAAGGAGCAGAAGAATCGCGTGGACAGCGGCGCGGATGGAGCTGCCCACAAGAAGCATGTGGAAGACTTCCTTGCCTGCATCCGCAACCGCAAGGAGCCGCTCGCCAACATCGAGTCCCACTACAACACGGTAGCCGCCTGCCACCTGGCGAACGTCTCGCTCGGCGTCGGTCGCCGGATCTTCTGGGATCACGAGAAGGAGCTCTGCTTCAGAGATCGCGATCTCAAGATCGAGGACGCCGAGGCCAACGCCCTGCTGGGCCGCGAGTATCGCAAGGGCTTCGAGCTGCCTGAGGTCTGATGGGGGTAAAAGCACCGGCATCAGGCTCTATCCGGCCCGCGGACCGTGTTCCGCGGGCCTTTTTTTGGACGCACCTCTGTCTCACCTTGCATCCATCGGTCCCGGTCGCCATTTAGGCTCAAGCACAAGTTGTGTCGGGCCGAGAACAGTGCCGGGTCCTGCGCTGGTGATCACCAGGCCAACCTGTTATCGGCCGCGCCCGCCAGGACGACGAAACGCCGCCCGCAGGACTGCGTGTGCGGCCCGGAGCCCGTGAATGTCACGCCGTACCAGAACCATGGTTGTCGTGACAGGCGCCCTTGCCGGTTTCGTTGCAGGATTTGCGGTCCTGGTCCATCCGGAAAGAGCGACCCTGGTCCACTACACGTACGCCGCTCTCATCGCCGCCCTTGCCTGCTCCGTGACGATGTTGTTTGTAGTGGCCGCGGAGCGCAGGCGCGCCGAGCAGGAACTCGCCGCCCACCGGGACAAGCTGGAGAGCCTCGTCGAGGCCCGCACCCGCGAGCTGGTGGAAGCGCAACGCCAGATGATGCACAACGAGAAGCTCGCCTCGGTCGGCCAGCTCGCCGCCGGCATTGCCCACGAAATCAACACGCCCATTCAGTACGTTGGCGACAACCTGCACGCCCTCTCCGAGTTCGTCCGCGACATGACGGAGCTGATCGAAGCCTACCGCCGGTCCCTCGAGGAGGCCCGGAAGGACATGACCATCTCCACCAGCACGCTGGACACCATTTCGGAGGCGGAAAAGCAGCGCGACCTGCAGTACATCCTCTCCGACGCGCCACAGGCCATCAGCCAGGGGCTGGAGGGCGTGCAGCGCGTGGCGCATATCGTCCGCGCGATGAAGGACTTCTCTCACGTCGATCGCGAGGAGATGGCAACCGTTGATATCAATCGAGCGGTTGAAAACACGCTCACCGTTGCCCGCAACGAGTACAAGTACGTCGCCGACGTCGTCATGCAGCTCGGCGATGTCCCGCCGGTCGAATGCTTCCTCAGCGAAATCAACCAGGTCCTGCTGAATCTGATCGTGAACGCAGCCCATGCCATCGCCGATACGAAACAGCGTGGCACCATCACCGTCCAGACGCGTCTGCACGACGCCGAGACGCTTGAAATTGCGATTAGTGATACTGGCGGAGGTATCCCGGAAGAGATCCGTACCAGGATTTACGACCCGTTCTTCACGACGAAGGAGGTCGGCAAGGGCACCGGCCAGGGTCTGAACATTGCCCACCGCGTCATCGTGGAGCACCACGGCGGCAGTCTCAGTTTCGACACCAAAATGGGCTGCGGAACGACCTTCTACATCCGCCTGCCGCTCCACAGGCCCAGCCCACCCGCTCCCGGGGAGAAGCCACATGAAGGGTAAACGCATCATCTTCGTCGATCCGGAGGCAAACGTTCTCGACGCACTCCGTCGCATGCTGCGGCGACAGCGCGAGGAGTGGGACATGGTATTCGTGTCCACGGCCGCCCAGGCGCTCGGGCACATGGCGGATAAGCCGGCGGACGTTCTCGTCACGGATTTGCAGATGCCGGGGATCAGCGGGACGGACCTCCTTGAGCGGGCGATGAAGGACTACCCGCAGACGGTCCGGATCATTCTCTGCGGGCGGGCCGATGAGAGCCTGACACCCCGCGCGATCAAAGCCGCCCATCAGTACCTGTTCAAGCCGACGGATGCTGAAACACTCAAGAAGGCCATTGCCAGTGCCTGTGCGGGGCAGACCGTGGTACAGGATGCACGGATGCGTGAGGTCCTGGGCGGCTGCCAGACGCTCCCCAGCGTGCCCTCCATCTACTTCGAGCTCACGAAAGCAGTCGAGTCCGCCTCCACCGACGCGCGAACGATCTCCCGAATCGTCTCCGGCGACGCCGCCCTTGTCGCCAAGCTGCTTCAGCTCGTCAACTCCTCTTTCTTCGGGATCGGGCGCCGCGTCTCCAGCATCGAGCAGACAGTTGCCCTTCTCGGCGTCGTCCGGATCAAGGGTCTCGTGCTGCAGGAGCACCTGGCCGCCCAATTCGCGCCGCCGCGCCCGGTCATGCACTTTTCGATGGAAGATTTCTGGCGGCACTCGATCCTCGTCGCGGAAATCGCGCGGCAGATCACGCGCTCCGAGGAACTCGACACCGAGCGGCAGGACCAGGCATTCACCGCGGGCCTTCTGCATGACATTGGCAAGTTGATCCTCGCCTGCCGCCAGACCGACCGGTACGAGCAGATTCTTGGATCCGTCCAGGCAGGCGCGGACCTTCACGAAGCCGAACGGGCCGCCTTCGGTGTGAGTCATGCTGAGATCGGTGCGTATCTCCTGCGGATCTGGGGAATCCCCGATCGTATCGTCGAGGCCGTCGACGCTCATCACCACCCGGGGGAAATCGCCTTTGACGGCCTCTGCGCGCTCACCGCGGTTCACGTCGCCGACATCCTTGTCCACCGGCTGATCGCCGGGACGGCAGGTGAGATCCGAATGGACGAGAGCTATCTTGAGCGGATTCGAAAGGCAGGCCGGGTTGAGGTGTGGGTTTCCCTCGCCGGCGAAATGTACGCCAAGTACGCGGCCGGCGAAGCCGCGGCCACGGCATGAGCGATCAGGAACGCCCCGCGAGTACAGGTATGCCGGCAGCAACGACCCCCGAGCTCAGCCGCAAGATTCTCTGCGTCGATGACGACGCGAACATCCTTCAGGCGTTGAAACGCCAACTCCGCGCCAAATTCGACGTGGCCATCGCCCAGGGTGGCCAGCAGGGTCTGGAAGTCCTCCGTCGCGAGGGGCCGTTTGCCGTCGTCGTTTCCGACTACAACATGCCGGGCATGAACGGCGTCGCGTTCCTCAAGCAGGTGAACGCCGAAGCGCCCGACACCGTCCTTGTGATGCTCACGGGGCTGGCCGACCTCAATGTCGTCGTGGAGGCGCTGCACAACGGCCGGATCTTCAGGTTCTTGAACAAGCCGTGCTCAGGCGAAGCCCTTGCGGACACACTCCGCATCTGTCTGGATCAGTACCGACTCGTCATTTCCGAGAGGATTCTCACCGCTGAGTTGAACCGCGCCAACGACGAACTGCGTCTGCTCAATGAGGGGCTCGAGAGACGCGTGGCGGAGCGGACGCACTCGCTCCGGCGCCTGCATCAGTTCGTCTCCGATCTCAACGGGCTCGAAACACTCGACGATGTTGCCGACACGGTCGTCAAGGCGACCGCAGAAATCCTCCACAGTTCACGCGTTTCGCTCATGCTGCCCGATTCATCCGGCGAGTACCTCCGCATGGCGGCGGCCGTCGGGATCCCCGACGCAGTGTGCGATGCAATTCGCGTCCCCATTGGCTCGCCGATTGCCGGCTTTGTTTTCTCCGCATGCCAGACGATCGTCGCCAACGAGGCCGCGGAGCTCTCGGCCGGCGGGCATCGCTACGACGGCCAGATCTTCGTCAGCTCGCCACTTGTCTGTGCCTCGCTGGTGACACCGAGCCAGCCGGTCGGTGTGCTCAACGTGACGGACCACGAGGGCGGGCGCCCTTACGACGATGAATCCCTCGCGCAGCTGAAGGCCATCGCCGAATCCGCAGCCATCGCCCTCCTCGGCCAGATCCGCCTCCGCGAACGCAATGAAGCTCGAGACGCAACGATTCTCGCCCTGGCCAAGCTCGCCGAACACCGCGATCCCGAGACCGGCGCCCATCTCGAGCGTGTTCAGCAGTTCTGCCGGATTCTGTGCGAGGCCCTCGCTCAATCACCCAAGTATGAGGGGATCATCGACCACGAGTTTATTGACAACATTGTCCGCTCGTCGCCGTTGCACGACATCGGGAAAGTGGGCGTCCCCGACCACATCCTGCTCAAGCAGGGTCGCCTCACGCCGGATGAATTCGAGGTGATGCGGCGGCACGCGACAATCGGCGGGGATACCATCCGCTCCGTGGTCGAACAGCTTCGCACCCGGTCGTTTTTGCAGATGGGAATGCAGATCGCCTACGCTCACCATGAGCGATACGACGGTACCGGCTACCCGAAGGGGTTGCGCGCCGATGACATCCCGCTTCCCGCGAGGATTCTCGCCGTGGCGGATGTGTATGATGCGCTCACGTCCAGGCGATGCTACAAGGAGGCCATGTCGCACGAAGCGGCCGTCGAAATCATCCGCGGCGAGATCGGCACGCACTTTGACCCGGACGTCGTGTCGGCCTTTTTCAGCCGGGAAGATCAGTTCCGCCGCTTGAGAGGCGAACTCGCCGACTCTGAACGGGCTCACGCGTCGCCAGAGCCCGAAGCCTGCCCTGCCTGAACACCCTTTACCGGCTCGCGCACTCTCGAATGCCCAGCCCCGGCTCGTCCGTCAGTGTGAGCCGCCCGCCGGCGCCGCCGAGCCCTTCAAACGGGTCGTTTGCCAGCAGAAGGTGCCCGTCCAGGTCGATGTAGTCGACCATCGGCCCCAAATGAGCGGCAAGGGACGCTGTGGCCGCGGACTCGTTGGAGTTGAGCGAACAAGGGCGGAAGAACGTCGGTCTGCGTCTGGCGACGATCGAGTTGCAGGAC
>CAZJTF010000306.1:6958-8565 GCA_964548565.1 uncultured Planctomycetales bacterium
GGATCATCTGCACGGCCCGGCGGATCCCGCCGCATTTACTCAGCTTGATGTTAATGCCGTCGAACGCCCCTGCGCAGTTGAGGACGTCCTTGTACCCGACGCAGCTCTCATCCGCGATGATTGGCGCGATGCGTTCCTCCCGGACACGGGGAAGGCACTCGTGAACACCCGCGGGTGTGGGCTGCTCAATCAACTCGATATTGTGCTGACGGAGCGAGCGGCAGCGCTCGAGCACGTTGTCGCAGGTCCAGCCGCAGTTCGCATCCACACGCACAGTCTTTTTCGGGGCCAGCCGACGGATCATATTCAGGATTTCGTCGTCCCGGGGTGTGCCCACCTTGATTTTGAGGATCGGGTACTCCGCTGCCTCGCGGACCTTCTGCTCCATCACGTCCGGTTCGTCGATCCCGATCGTCATCGATGTGAGGGGTGCACGCGAGCGATCGAGCCCCAACCACTTCCATACGGGAACCCCGAGGATCCGGCCGCACAGATCATGCAGCGCGCCGTCGATTGCCGCGATCGCCGCCGATTCGCCCGGAAACTTCGCCCAGAGCCGGTCCAGGATCGCGTCGAGCGCAAATGGATCGTGGCCGAGCATGTCCGCGGCCGACGCGAACATCCGCTCGGCGGAATCCAGCGACTGCTTGTAGTACGTGCTTGGAGCGGCCTCTCCCCAGCCCGTTTGACCGCCGTACTCAATCCGGGCCAGCAGCACCTCTTTGTCCACGCTGGTGGTGGCCTGAACGCGCGCGATGTTGAACGGATGCTGCAGTCGAAGCCGTCGCCGCTCCCACGTGAGTTTCACGATCTTGTCTCCGCTTGCGCTTGAAGAAGTGCCTCGTACATCCGGCGGTACACGTCATATGCAGACTGGTCGTATAGAACAAAAATGACCCGCTTGAGGCGGGGCTCCGCCTGGAGGAACTGGATAACCTCGCTGAACGCGATCCGCGCTGCCTGCTCGATCGGGTAGCGGTAGGCGCCGCAGCTGATCGCGGGAAATGCGATGGACTCGCAGCCGTTTTCGATGGCCAGCTGCAGCGATGTGCGATAGCAGCCCGCCAGCAGGTCAGACTCTCCTGACCGACCGTCACGGTAGACCGGGCCGACTGCGTGGATGACGGACCGCGCGGGCAGCTTGTACCCCCGCGTGATCTTCGCCGAGCCGGTCGAACAGCCGCCCAGCGTGCGGCACTCCGCCAGCAGTTCCGGCCCCGCAACCGCGTGAATCCGGCCGTCGACCCCACCCCCTCCGAGCAGACTCGTATTCGCCGCGTTGACGACTGCGTCCGCCTGGACGCGCGTAATATCGCCCTGCACGACCGAGATCCGTTCGGCAATCAGACGGTTCATCGGCCCCGAGTATAGAGACGGGTGGTTGACCCTGCAATCCGCGTGCCGTAAACTCAAGTCCTGAAGTCCGGTTGCTCCCGGGCGCCGCCCCCCGCCTCCGGCGGACGCGACCATCCCGGGCATCCGAAGCTTCTCCGGAGAGGTGTCGGAGTGGCTGATCGAGCAGCCTTGGAAAGGCTGTGTACGCCTCGTGCGTACCGGGGGTTCGAATCCCCCCCTCTCCGTTCTTTTGGGGGCGTGTATCAAAAACC
>CAZJTF010000307.1:0-8514 GCA_964548565.1 uncultured Planctomycetales bacterium
CGCGCCGGCTGCCTGGATGCCGCGGGCGAAGTAGACGGCGTTGGTGAAGAGGGCGAGACCCGCGGCAATGAGGAGGGCGGCCGTCCCCATGCGAATCCGTCGCCGGATCTGGGCGTACGACGCGATGGCCGCCACCGCGAAGCCGCTCCCACCGGTCAAGCATGTCAGAAGTTCAGGACTCATCAGAAGTTGCCGAACCGGCCCCGAGGACGCCCTCCGCGGTCCCCGCCTGGCCGGACCCATCGTTGGGGATGTCCAAGGACGCCGGCCGCCGGGGACTCTCGCCCGTGATCCGCGGCCTCCGCTCCATCGTGGGCGGACGCGCCGCTGCGGGCTCAACGCTCCGGGCATGGCCCGCACGCCCCGGGCAGCCCTACAGGATACCATGCCCCCGCGTGTCGCGATATGCCGTGAATCTGCCCAAACACCGCCGGCTCGACTATCGTAGGGCAATGTTCCACCCACGATCCATCTGCGTCGCGGCCAGCATCCTGGGGTGCCTGGCCGGGTACGGGCATTCAGCCGCGCCGGGGTCCGACCCCGGGATTGGCGGGCAGGACCGGTCGACTTCGCAGCCGGCGTCGAACCCCTCCGCCGCGACGCGTCCGGCTGGTGCTCCGGCGCCCGAAGCCATTCGCAAGGTGGTCCGCGACCTGAACCATCCCCAGCCGGCCCGGCGCCGTGCCGCGATCCGGCAGCTCGCCGAGTGGGGGCCGCTCGCCTTTCCGGAACTGCGCGCCGCCATCGCCCGCGGGAGCCACGAGGAGGCGCTGTCCGCGCGTGCCCTGCTGCAGGAGCTCGAGGGGGCCATCCTCATCGGGGCCACCGTCCGCCTGCAGCTCGACCGCACGCGGATCGCCTGGGATGAGCCAGTCACGTTGACGGTGATCGCCGAGAATGCGACGCCGGGGCCGCTCCGTGTGCCCTGGCCGGAGCCGCCCGCCTCCCAGCCCGCGTCCGAAGCGGCCCGCGAGGCCCGGCAGGTCGCCTGCATGATGGATGCCGCTGATTTCCTGGTGGTCACCGGACCCGACGGGGAAGAGATCGATCTGCGCGTCGAGCCAATCGACCGCAGCCCGGAGGTCTACCGCGAGGTCAATCTGCGTGCCCGCGACAACCCGCCCTCGCACGTGATCCCGCCCGGTGCGCGGGCGTCCCTCGACATCCTGCTGTTCAACCGCGGTTGGGCCCGGTATCCGATGCTCGCGCCGGGTGAGTACACGATCGGCTTCGCGTACCAGCCGCAGTGGAAGGACGAATCCTGGACGGCGTCGGGGTTCGGCTGCGTGCGATCGGATCCCCTCCGGCTGGAAGTGACGCGCGGGGCTCCCGAGGAGGTGCGCGGCGCCGAGGTCGCGATGGTGCTGGAGGTGCAACGCGTCGGCGAGGAGATGGTCGCCGAGCTGCACAGCACGTGGGACTGCACGCTGTGGGTGAATCTGAACTTCGGCCCCGACCTCCGGCTCAACGGACGTCTGCTCTGGCAGCTCGCGCGCGAGGACGACGGCGAGGGCGAGCCGCTCGAGATCGAGCCGGACAATCTCGAGATCCAGGTCCATGCGCGGAAGATCGTGCCCCTCCCGCCGGGCGAGCGGCGGGCCATTGCCCGCATCCCCATCCAGCGCCTGCAGGCCCGTCTCGCCCACGCCGGGTGGGATGCCAAAGGGGTGCAGCTCGTCGCCCGCTACACCTCTCTTGTGAGCGCCAAGGATCTGAAAGACGCCCCGGCCGGAAACGTACCCGACCTGCCCGTGCACCTGTTCACGGGGGCACTCACCAGTGAGCCGCTGGCGCTGGAGGAACAGAGGCCGTAGCGAGATTCGGTCGACAAAGCCCCGGCGGTGCCTGCCGGGAACAGGATCGAACAATCCTGCCGCCCGATGCGCAGGATGTGTCGGTGGCAGGTTCCAGGGTGTAGACTGTTGCCGGAATTGACCGGCAGCGGGAAGGGATACCGTCGCACCCGGGAATCCGGGACCACCCCCGATCTCGCGCCGTTGCGATCAATGCCCTGTGCCGCATAATGCCTACTGGCCCGGAGCGGGGACCCACCGCGCGATATTTCTGATTTGCCTTCCGCCTGCGCTGGTGAAGTCGCCCCCAACGATCAACAAGTCATCGTGTATCGTCAACGCCACCACACCGGCGCCCACACCGCTGCCCAGCGCACCCCAGGACTCACCGTCCCATCTCGCAATGTCGTTGATGATCCTCCCGCCCGCCAGCCCGAAACCACCCCCTGCGATCAGGGCGTCATCGTGAACGGTCAGGGCGAAGGCCCGGCCGGACAAACCGTCGCCAAGCGCCTGCCAGCCCGCCCCGTCCCATCTGGCAATATGGTTCGCCGGCGCCCCGTC
The DNA here is from genome assembly GCA_964548565.1 of uncultured Planctomycetales bacterium. Classification (GTDB taxonomy): domain Bacteria; phylum Planctomycetota; class Phycisphaerae; order UBA1845; family PWPN01; genus CAYLLT01. Next base: position 2,358 of record CAZJTF010000307.1, read on the forward strand.
GGCCGTGCTGAACTCGCCTGCCGCGATCAACTCACCTCTGTAGACAGTCAAGGCAATCACGGCGTTGTTCATCCCGCTGCCCAGCGCTTGCCAGGAGGAACCATTCCAGCTGGCGATGCAGCCGGCACGCGTTCCACCCGCATTAAAGAAGAGCCCCCCCGCGATCAGCTCGCCGTTGTAGACGGTCAGGCTTTGCACATCCCCGGTCATTCCGGTGCCCAACGGCTGCCAGGACTCGCCATTCCACCTGGCAATACGGTTAGCCGGCGTCCCGCCTGCGGTCTCAAAGTCACCCCCCGCGATCAGCTCGCCGTTGTGGACGGCCAGCGCAAACACCCCCTGATTTGTCCCGCCGCCCAATGGCTGCCAGGAGGAGCCGTTCCATCGCGCGATGTGGCTGGCCGGTGTCCCGCCCGCGGCAGTGAAGTAGCCGCCCGCAACCAACTCGCCACTATAAACAGTGAGTGCAAGCACCCAGGGCCAGTTCCCGGCCATCCCGCTACCCAGTGGCTCCCAGTAGGAGCCGTTCCATTTCGCAATGCAGTTGACTGTCCTTCCACCTGCGATGGTGAACTGCCCCCCCGCGATCAACTCGCCGTTATAGAGAGTCAAGGCATTCACCGCGCGGTTCACCTCACCCACCTGCTGCCAGATGCCGTCGTCCAAAAACCTGGCCGAGACGATCTGGCTATCCGCCATGCCGTCCAGATAGGCGATGGCCTTGATGGTCGTTGCCTGCGTCAGTTGAACGGGTCCGGTGTACAGCGTGCCCGTGGAACGGGAGGGCTCAATTCCGTCCGTGGTGTAGCGGATCGCGGCTCCGGCCGTGGCCGTCGAAATGGTCACATCAAGCGAACCGATGAAACCCGCGCCGTTCCCGGGGCTGAACGTCGGCGGTGAGACCTGAACGAACGGATAGGTGGCCGAGGCGACCGCGCTATCGGCCATGCCGTCCACCCAGGCGATGGCCCTGACGACGGTTGGGGCCATCAAGTGCACCGGACCCGTGTATACCGTTCCCGTGGAACGGGTGGGCGTCGTCCCGTCCGTGGTGTAGCGGATTTCAGCCCCAGAAGTCGGGCACGCAATGCTCACGTCAAGTGCGGCGATAAACTTCGTCCCTGGCGGTGGATCGAATGTCGGTGAGGCCACGCGGACGAACGTGTACGTGGCTGAGGCGACTGCGCTGTCGATCATGCCGGCGGCACAGCCAATGGCCTTGATCGTCGCCGGACCGGTCAGGTGAACCGCGCCGGTGTAAACAGTTCCCGTAGAGGCGGTGGGGTCGGTTCCGTCCAGGGTGTAACGGATTTCGGCTCCTTCCGTGGCACTCGCAATCGCCACGTCGATCGAGCCGATGAAACTTGTGCCGTTCGGTGGACTGAATGTCGGTGTGGAGACCGTCGCTAACGTGAAGGTGCCCGAGCGCATCCGGCTGTCGGTCAATCCGTCGGCGTAGGCGGTGGCCTTGATCGTCGTCGTGGCCGTCAGATGCACCGGTCCGGTGTACACCGTTCCGTGGGACGAAGACGGTACGGTCCCGTCGCTCGTGTAGCGGATCTGGGCACCGGGAGTGGCGCTTGAAATAGTCACGTCAGCTGACCCGACAAAAACCGTTCCGCTCGGAGGATCGAACGCAGGCGTCGCGGCAACGTTCGGCTCGGGAGCGGTCACGTACCGCGCGATGCGGTTGACCGGCCTCCCACCCGCCGTGGTGAAGAAGCCCGCCGCGATCAACTCGCCGTTGCAGACGGTGAGGGCGTTGACCGTGCTGTTCATCCCGCCGTCCAGCGGCTGCCAGGATTGCCCGTCCCATCGCGCGATGTAGTTGACGGCCACGCCGGACACCGTCCGTGAGAAGGAACCGCCCGCGATCAGCTCGCCGTTGTGGACAGTGAGGGCGCTGACAGGGTCGGCCAGACCGGTACCCAGTTCTTGCCAGGACGATCCGTTCCATCGCGCGACACGGTGACATACTTTCCCGCCGGCCCTGTAGAACGTGCCCCCCGCGATCAATTCGCCGTTGTGGACAGTCAGGGCATGCACCCAGCCATCCATCCCGCTGCCCAGCGGCTGCCAGGACGCGCCGTCCCATCTGGCAATGTAGTTGATATACGCTTCACCTATCGTTAAGAAGTGTCCTCCTGCAATCAACTCGCCATCGTAGACGGCCAGGGCAGATACTCCGGGGCGCAACCCACTGCCGAGCGGCTGCCATGAGGCACCGTCCCATCGCGCGATGGAATGAACGGTGGATCCCCCAGCCATACTGAAATGGCCCCCCGCAATCAGGTCGCCGTCGTAGACAGTCAGGGCCACTACCCCGTTGTCCATCCCCCCTCCGAGCGGTTGCCAGAGAGCACCGTCCCATCTGGCGATGTGGTTGGCTGGAACTCCGCCCGCCGTTGTGAAGGCGCCGCCCACAATCAGCGCGCCGTCGTGAACCGTCATGGCGCGTACCTCAGGGTAGATAGCGCCACCAATCCCGCTGCCGACCGGCCACCAAACATCACCATCCCATCTTGCGGTGCCGCCGGCGGGTTTTCCGCCTGCCGTAACGTAGCGCCCACCGACGATAAGATCGCCGTTCAGGACCGTCAGGGCATACACGTTCGGGTACTCACCGAGTGCGCCGCCGACGCCGCTGTCCAATGGTCGCCATGGGCCTTTCCAGAACGTTGCCGAAACGACCGGGCTGTCGCCCATGCCTTCCGCATAGGCAATGGCCTTGATGGAGGTCGTATGACCGAGGACGATCGGACCGGTGTATACCGTTCCCTGGGAACGGGTGGGTAGGGTACCATCCGTCGTGTACCGGATTTCAACCGCCGGAGTGGCTGTCGAAATAGACACCTGGAGCGTTGCCAGGAAGCCCTCGCCATCCGGCGGACTGAAAGTCGGAGCGTCGACGAGTGCCGTGAACGTCGCCGATCCGATGTCGCTCTCTGCCAGGCCCTCCGCGCAGGCGATGGCCTTGATCGTTGTCGTGGCCGTCAGTTGCACCGGCTCTGTATACAGCGTTCCCGTGGAAGTGGTGGGATCAGTGCCGTCCGTCGTGTAGTGGATTTCGGCCCCAGGAGTCGCAACCGAAATCGTGACGTCAACCGATCCGACAAACTCCGTGCCGTCCGTCGGATCGAAAGTCGGTGTGGAGGCAACCACCGTAAATGTAGCCGAGCCGACTTCGCTGTCCGCCAGGCCTGCACTGGCAACCGCCTTGATCGTCGTGGAGTCGGTCAGGTGCACAGGCCCTGTGTATACCGCTCCATTGCGACGGGTCGGCTCGCTGCCGTCGGTGGTGTAGCGGATTTCAGCATCGGGAGTCGCGGTGGAGATGGCCACATCGACCGAACCGACGAAGCGCGTACCGCTTGGGGGACTGAACCCCGGCGTGGCAACGTATCGCCGGCATGAGGGGGGCGCGTCAATTCCGGCTCCCATCAGACAGCTGAGAAACAGGCTGACATCGTCCTGGTCGACGTAGTCGTTGCCATCGATCAGAGCAGCCTGGCAGGCTGGGTCATCCTGTCGGACGCGACGCCCGGTCAGGCAGCGCTGCAGTAATCCGAAGTCCTCCATATCCACATCGTCGTCGTGGTCAGAGTCGGCAAACACGCCGGGGTTGAAGATTCGTGCGGCCGACCACGCGCTCCATGCCCCACGAGCATCCTTGTAGCGTACGCGCCAGTACCAAGTGGTGCCGTAGACCAGTTCTCCGGGCGGAACCGCTTCGTGCGTGCTTGCCGGGTAGCTTTCTCCGGTGTCCCAGATCAGCTCTATGAAGTTTGCGCTTCCGCTCACTTGCCAGTGGCTGCTTGCATGACCGTCGCCGTCCGGATCGGAGAAGGACGACGCCTCCAGGGTCGGCGTCAGACCCACACCAACTGCGGCGTGCTCTGGGCTGACAAGCGATGGCGTCGCCGGCGGTTTGTTCGCCTGTGCCTGAACCGGCCGGACAGACCCCGGCGCGGCGAGGAGCCCCGCCCACACGATGCCCAGGACCTTTGCAGCTTCTCTCGACATGATGGTCGCCCCTGATGACATCTGTGATCCGACATTTCCCATTTGCCCTCGCCCGGCTGAACCGCTGGGTGGTGCCGTTATTGTACAAGGCCCGAACCCGAGCTGCGCCTACCCCGGTTTCGAGGTTTTGGTTTTTCGGGCTGACGCTGGACGCTCGCCTCAGGGCCGAGGGGCCTTTCAGGTTCATGTCCCGTTTCTGCAAGACGCCCAGGCGGCCGGCTACCTGGTCCATCTTGCCTTTATCAGCCTGGTCAATTCGGAGCTCGCCAGGGCCATTGCACTTCGCGTCCGCAGAGGCGGGCACGACATCCCCCCGGTGACATTGAACGCCGTTACTGGCGTGGGCTGCGGAATTTCTTCGACATATACTGTCCTGTGGTAAACACATGGACTCGATGCGATTAATTCAGGGAGTCGGCTTGTGATCGTCGCCCAGGGCGGAGCCGCTATACCGACGGTGGTTTATGACCAACAGCGATACGACCAGATCCAACATGCAGCCAAGCGGCAGCCCTGAGCCGAGCATTGACCCCGCTTTCCTTGAGCAGCGGCTCCGTGAGATGCGAGACGGCCTCACGGAGGCTATAGACCGCGAGGTTGAGACGCTCCGCCGTGAAGGCCTCCCCATCTACGTGAGTGATAACGGCAAGGTGAGAGACCTTCAGCAGGCCGAGCGCGCACTGCCTAAACGTTGATCGAGTCCCCCTCTCAAGCCGCTTCCCGGTCCGGCTCCCCCCCGATCGGCCGCACTACCCGCCGGCAGAGCCGGAGAGCCGACCAGGGCAGCATCGAACCCCGAATTCGTCCCGTTTGCTCGTGCCTGGGCTCCGTGGGCGACGAATCAAAGCCCGTCCTTCAGGATGCCGTAGGGCAACGCCACGGACGCCATGTAAACCGCGTTCTGCCGCGCCTGACCATTCGGACCGAACACTTCCCAGGGCGCGCCGCCGCCGCGGCGGAAGTCCTGGGCGCGCAGGTGCGCGATCATCTCCGCGAATACCTGCAGGGCCAGCGCCCGGTCCTCGTTCCAGAGTGCCTCGATCAGCCAGCCCGAAGCGGTGTGCCAGTAGCCGCCGTTTTGATAGGTGTTCACCGCGCACGTGGGTCGCTCCCAGGCGGTCGTCGGGCTGAAGTCCAGGTCGGTCGGCACGTGGCGTACGCCGCCTTCGAGCGCGATCGTACCGCGACGGACCGCGTCGGCCACCGTCTTGCGGGCGGCCGTCGCCGCGTCTTGATCCAGCACCCGCAGGTGAAGGGCAAACAGCGTTCCCCAGACGTCGGCCTGCCGGCTCAGGCCGGTCGACGCCCGCAGCCAGCCGCCGATCGCCTTCGGGTCCCCGAAGGTCGGAACCACGTTCGCGCGGATCAGTCGTCGGGCCGCCTCGTAGTCCCTGATCCGCTCCGGAGATCCGAGCGCACGGGACAACTCGACCATTTCGCCGGCCGCCCGGTAGCGCAGCAGCGACGCGAACAACAGCTTGCCCGTGTGGGTCACGCCGTCACAGAATCCGAAGCCCACCGCGCGATCCGCTTCCGTCGTCACCGCCAGCCCGGTCGCACGGTCGATCTGGGGGCAGTCGAACGCCCTGGTCAGCCGCTCAAACACCGTCAGGCCGCGGATCTTCTCTTCAAACACCCTGCGGTCGCGGGTGGTGGTCCAGTACACATGGGCGATGTGGACCAGTTCGTAGTGGTCGTCAATGGGCGGCACAATACCGCACACCCCGCTGCCTTGATCGTTGCCCGAGGAGTACGTGCCCGGGTAGTAGACCGGACCCCCGTCGTAGTTGATGTGGTCGGGGATGGACCAGGGCGGAACGTGCAATCCGTTGGCGAGTTTGAGCTCGGAGCCGTCGTTCTGAGCCCGGCACGTCAGCAGCAGGTGGTTGCGCAACTCCTCCGGCGTGATGAATCCCGAATCCACCGACATCGCAAAGTCGCGCGGCCAGTAGGCGGTGTAGGAGTGCCGGCCCGGCGCGATGAGCGTGAAGCCGCAGGTGTTGACGATCGGCCAGCCGTCTCGACCGGTCGACCCCGGCGGAACGCGCGAGGACTCGATCACATCGCGGGTCATGTCGCGCAGGAACGCGAGATCCGCCCTGGGGAGGCCCTGGCCGCGGCACGCACTTGCGGC
>CAZJTF010000308.1:0-8471 GCA_964548565.1 uncultured Planctomycetales bacterium
GTCGCGCCGGGCCGCAGCCGCGGGCGTTGCAGTTCCCACGATCGACGTGCAATATCGCCTGGTCTCGTTCCTGGATCGGCTCAACCGCGAGTCCCTCCGGGCCTGACCGGGCCCATTGAAAGCTCAGCATGCTGAACGTTCATGAACTGCCGTACCTGACTGCAGACATCCCCGGGGTGGGAGGCACGATCAAGCAGCAACCGTCGGACTTCGTGGTCGACGAACTCCCGCTGTACGAAGCGTCCGGAGAAGGCACGCACGTTTACTTTCGGATTCGAAAGACCGGCCTCTCGACGATGCAGGCGATCCAGCACATCGCACGAGCGCTTGGCCGTGCCGCGCGCGACATCGGCTACGCAGGGCTGAAGGATGCCGACGCCGTGACCACCCAGATGCTCAGCCTCGAGCATATCGACCCGGCGCGGATCGAATCGTTGCAGCTTCCTCGCATCGAAGTCGTGAGCGTTTCCCGCCACCGCAACAAGCTCAAACTCGGGCACCTCGCGGGCAATCGCTTCGCGGTCCGTCTGCGGGACGTTGATCCGTCGGTGACCCCCCGCGTGAAGGAGACGCTTGAACTGCTCACGCGACGAGGGGTTCCGAACTACTTCGGGCCGCAGCGGTTCGGCGCGCGTGGCGACACGTGGGAGATCGGACGGGCGATGCTCCGCGGCGACCACGAAGAGGCGGTGCGTCTGATGGTCGGACGCGCGGGGCCGCATGACTATGGACAGGTCCGGGCTGCACGCGAGTTCTTCGACCGGGGGGAGTACGAGCAGGCAGCGCAGACCTGGCCGTACCCATTCAACCACGAACGACGTATCTGCTGGGCGGTCGTCAAGGCAGGCGGCAACGTCGGGAAGGCGTTCCGGGCAGTCGAGCCGCAGATGAGACGCTTTTACGTGTCGGCGTACCAGTCGCAGTTCTTCAACCAGGTTGTCGCACACCGGATCGGAGGGCTCGACCGATTGATGGCCGGTGACCTGGCCTGGCGGCACGCAAACGGCGCGGTTTTCCGCGTAGAAGACGTCGAACGGGAGCAACCGCGGTGCACTGCATTCGAGATCTCACCCTCCGGGCCGCTCTTCGGCGAGCGGATGAGCGATCCCCAGGGCGAACCGGGCGAGATCGAGCGCCAGGTACTCGCCGAAGAGGGGCTCACGCCCGAGGCGTGGAAGCAGGGTCCGCACCGTGCGACCGGCGGCCGGCGTCCGCTGCGTTTCCAGCCGCGCGACAGTGCCGTCGAGGCGGGCCAGGACGACTCAGGGCCGTTTGTCGTGCTGCATTTCTCGCTGGAATCCGGCTGTTACGCGACCACCGTTCTGCGGGAAATCTGCAAGGCCGAAGTGACGCAAACCGATGCGCCGGCAGCCGAGACGGAGGAGTAAACCGCTGTGTTGTGCGGCGGTTTGTAACCCCTTGACGGCGCACGGGCCCGCTCGCTAGACTCCTTTCGCTTTCAGTGGCCGTGAAAGCCACGCGGGCCGAGACGACGGGAGGTGAATCCGCCCGGTGAAGCGGGTGATTCGCACCTCCTTTTTTGTCGGCTCTCCCGGAATTGTCTCGATTGGCGTGCGCGGCACACGGGAGAGGGCCATGAGTGGGCCGGAAAAGCCGCGGAAGTCAATCAGCGGCACCATGCGACTGGCCGGGCTGGGCATGGAGCTGGCTGCAGCGGTCGGAGGGGCCTGTCTCCTCGGCTACTGGATCGATCGGCGATTCGACACGAGCCCGTGGGGCATCCTGATTCTCGCCACGATTGGCGTAGTCGGAGGCCTCTACAACATGATCCGCCAGTCGGTCCATGAGATGCTTCTGCCGGACAAGCGGCGGGAGGACTCCGGCCACAGAAAGCCGCGGGGAGACGAGGAGTGAGTTCCGGTCTCGATCGCCGGTGGCCGGCGGCGTGGCCCCTGGTCGGCTGCGTGATTCTTGCAGCCGCCGGGTACTATCCGACGGCTGTCCTCGCCGGTCAGCGCGGTCTGCGGGCGATGGCCGTGGCGCAGGTCGTGGTGCTTGCCGTCGTCTATGCGACACTGGTACCTGCGATGCGGCGGCTCGCGATGGCGACTCCGGAGCGCAGGCTGCAGGTGGCGCTGTCGGCAGCGGTTGTGCGGTTCGTGGCGACCGTCTTCATTGCAGCGGCGGTCGCCTGGCGCGGCATTGTGGATCCGGCAGTTTTCCTGATCTGGGTCGGCATCGCCTACGTGGTGATGATCAAGATCGAGACGCTGTCGTTGATCGCCTGGATGAGGGTACTCGAGAAACGCCCATGTTGATGGATTGTCTGGCGGCTGGCGCGAACCCCTTGACGCACGTTGTGGACGTGCCGATCTGGAAGCCGTTTTCGAACTTCACGCTGCTGTCGAACCACATTGTCATGATGATCATCGCGGCGGCGTTGATGCTGCTGCTGATCCCCCGGCTCGTGCGGGTGCCGGCAGCCGGCGAGGACGTGGATCGCCTCACGCCCCATGGTTCACGCAATGCTTTTGAGGCAATCTGCCAATTCCTGCGCGAGTTCGTCGCCCGGCCCAACCTGGGCGACTACACGGACACGTTCATCGTTTACATCTGGACGGTGTTCTTCTTCATTTTGACGTGCAACCTGCTGGGACTGTTGCCGCTGGAGCCGCTGACCAAGCCGATTGCCCACGCGCTGGGCCTTCATCACGGGATCTACGGAACAGCCACGGGCAATATCTGGGTCACCGCAACTCTGGCCGTCTGCAGCCTTGTGATGATCATCGCCAATGGTCTGCGGCTGCACGGGATGGCCTACGTGAAGCACTTCTTCATGGGGCCGTTCCCGATCAATCTGCTGATCGGCGTCCTCGAGATTGCGGGCTTGTTCTTCAAGTCGTTCGCTCTGGCCGTGCGTTTGTTCGCGAATATGGTCGCCGGGCACATCCTGCTGGCCGTTCTTCTGAGCTTCATCGGGATGGCGTTTGCCGCTGGTGTTGCGATGGGATTCGCGATTGCCGTGCCGGTGGTGCTCGGCAGCGTGGCGATCATGTGCCTCGAACTGTTCGTCGCGTTTCTTCAGGCGTTCATCTTCACGTTCCTGACGACGGTGTTCATCGGGATGGCGGTGAACATCCACCACGGCGATGAGGAGCATGAGCCGCACGCCCACGCGCACGAGCACGAGGGCGGCGCCGCGCACGCGCAGCACGCGTGAAAGTGGGAAAGTCACCGGTTTCAAACCGGTGCCACATGACTGGGTGTGAGACGGTCACCGGTTTCAAACCGGTGCCACATGCAACTGAACAGCCGAGAGTTGATAGATGAGAGCTGATGGAGAGCCAATAGCTAACAGCAAACGGCTAACAGCCAATAGCTAATAGCCAATAGCTGGTTTCGCATTCAACCTGCCATGCCCGTGGAGTGGGACTGCGGGTCGTAAGGCCGGAAGGCGATGGCGATCTTGGTTGGAGAAGAGAGGCCGTTCCCGCCGGCTTCGAGAAGAGAAAGGGTTCAGAGATGATTCGCAAGCTTGGTTTGATCGCCCTGACGGCAGTGTTGCTGTCGGCGGCACCGGCCTGGGCCGCCGAGGCGGCGGCAGCGCCGGCGGAGGAAGGCCGGGGCTTTCTGCTCCTGCAGGACAAGGGTGCGGCGTTCCTGGGTGGTGCCATCGGCGCCGGCCTGGTGATCATCGGCGGCGCGGCGGGCATCGGTCGGATCGGCGGCAGCGCTGTCGAGTCCATGGCCCGTCAGCCGGAAGCGTCGGGTTCGATCAACGGCGTGGCTCTGATCACGGCCGCAATGGTCGAAGGCGCGACGCTGTTTGCAGTGGTGGTGTGCCTCCTGGCGCTCCTGTTTATCTAGCGGATAGCGGGGAGCCGCGGAGGTCCGTACGGACCTCCGCGGTGCTCCTGAACGGATCGGCGGCTCGTGAGGTGTGCGCAATGTTGAGCGGAACGAGACGGACGGCCCTGGCGCTCGCCGTCAATGCCCTGTCTGGACTGACGGCGCTTGCTGCGGAGCACGCGGGGGATGCGTCCGAGGCAAAGCCCAGTCTCTTCGCGGGTGACCTGGGCAACGCCATCTGGACGCTGGCGATTTTCTTCCTGCTGCTGTTCGTGCTCGGGAAGTTCGCCTGGAATCCGCTGCTCCGTGCGCTGCAGAACCGCGAGCAGTTCATCCGCGAGTCGCTCGCGGCGGCCAAGCGCGACCGCGAGGGGGCGGAGGCCCGGCTCCGTGAGTACGAGCAGCGGATCCAGAAGGCGCACGAGCAGGCGGCCGCCATTGTCGAGGAGAGCCGTCGGGACGCCGAGGTCGTGAAGCGTCGCCTCGAGGAAGAGGCCCGCCAGAGCGCCGAGGAGATGCTCGAGCGCGCGAAACGCGAAATCGGCATCGCCCGCGACACCGCGCTCAAGGATCTTTATGAGCAGTCCGCCGGGCTCGCGACGACGCTGGCCGGCTCCGTGCTCAAGCGGCAATTGACGTCGGAAGACCAGCAGGCACTCGTTCGTGATGCGATGGCCGCGCTGCATCAGAAGGGAAGCGAGAACTGACCATGCCGGTCCTCCGGGATGAAAAACTGGCCCTCGCCGACGTCTATGCGGAGTCGCTGATCGCAGTGGCAGACGAGCAGGGGCGTACCGATACGATCGCGGCGGAGTTCGCCGACTTGATCCGGTACATGGACAAGAACCCGGAGTTCGCCACGTTCCTGACGGCGGACTCGATCGACGACGATGCGCGCCGCGAATCGCTGGAGAAGATGTTCCGCGGCAAAATGGACGACCTGCTGCTGAATCTGCTGCAGGTCCTCAACCGGCGGCGTCGGCTGTGGCTCGTGCGCTCCATCGGCCGTGCGGGTCAGCTGCGGATGCAGGAGCGGCGCGACCAGCAGGAGGTGATCGTCGAAACCGCGGTTCCGCTCACCGATGATCTCCGGCAATCCGTGAAGGACCAGATGAGCCGCCAGATCGGGCGCGAGGCGCTGTTGATCGAGCGCGTCAATCCGGAACTGATCGGCGGCATTGTGATTCGCGTCGGGGATATGCAGATTGATGCGAGCGTGGCGTCACGAATCGCGGCCCTGCGCAGGAAACTGAGTGACCGGGCCACGCTGGAAATCCACAGCCATACGGATCGCCTCATCGAGGCATAACGAGCAAGACAGGACAGACGCATGAAGTTCAGAGTCGATGAGATCACGTCGGTCATCCGCGAGGAGATCGCGCAGTACCGCAGCGACATCGACGTCGCGGAAGTCGGGAAGGTGCTGGAGGTCGGCGACGGGATCGCCCGGATCCACGGTCTCGGCAATGCCATGGCGGGCGAGATGCTCGAGTTCGAGAACGGCGCCATGGGCGTGGTGTTCAACCTCGAGGAGAACTCGATCGGCACCGTCATCCTGGGCGACTACCTGGGCATCCGTGAGGGCGACTCGGTCCGCGGGACGGGCCAGCTCCTCTCCGTTCCGGTGGGGAACCAGATGATCGGGCGCGTCGTCGATCCGCTGGGCCGCCCCCTTGACGATCGCGGCACGATCGAGACCCCCAGCCGCTGGCCGCTGGAGTACAAGGCCCCGGGAATCGCCGAGCGGCAGCCGGTGGACGAGCCGCTGCAGACTGGTATCAAAGCCATCGACAGCATGATCCCGATCGGACGGGGGCAGCGTGAGCTGATCATCGGCGACCGCAAGACCGGCAAGACCGCCATCGGCATCGACACGATCATCAACCAGAAGGGCACCGGCGTCATCTGCGTGTACGTGGCGATCGGCCAGAAGGAATCGACCACCGCCGGCGTCGTGGAAATCCTCCGCCAGAACGGGGCGATGGACTACACCATTGTGGTGGCCGCCGGCAGTTCCGATCCGGCCCCACTGCAGTACATCGCGCCGTACGCCGGCTGTGCGATGGCCGAGTTCTTCATGTACAACCAGGGCAGGGCGACGCTCTGCATCTACGACGACCTGTCGAAGCAGGCGGCCGCGTACCGCCAGCTCTCTCTGCTGCTGCGACGCCCGCCGGGCCGCGAGGCCTACCCGGGTGACGTGTTCTACCTCCACAGCCGTCTGCTCGAGCGCTCCTGCAAGCTCGCGGAACGCTACATCATCGTCCCGAAGAGCGCTCCGAAGGACGTGACGAAGGGTATCACGGACAAGGAATACGTCGGCGTTCCTGGCAGGCACGAGGCCAAAGAAGACCTCAAGAAGCTCGGTCGCGACGATCACGAAGTGCGAAAGGTGCCGGGCACCGGCGGCTCATTGACGGCACTGCCGGTCATTGAGACCCTCGAAGGCGAAGTTTCCGCGTACATTCCCACGAACGTGATTTCAATCACGGACGGCCAGATCTACCTGGAGCCTGACCTGTTCTTCGCGGGTGTCCGTCCGGCGATCAACGTCGGCATCAGCGTGTCGCGTGTCGGTGGCAAGGCCCAGGTCAAGGCCATGAAGAAGGTCGCGGGCTCGCTGCGGCTCGATCTGGCGGCGTTCCGCGACCTGGAGGCGTTTGCGCAGCTCGGCACCGAGCTCGACGCCGCGACACAGCGCCAGCTCGACCGCGGCCGGCGCATGGTCGAGCTGCTCAAGCAGGGGCAGTACAAGCCTTACAACGTGGCCGACCAGGTCATCAGCATCTTTGCCGGCGGCCAGGGCCTCCTGGACGACGTCCCGGTGCCCCGGATCGCGGAGTTCGAGGAGAAACTGCTCCAGCACGTGCGGGATCACCATCCGGAGCTCCGCGATGAGCTGATCCGGACCGGAGACCTGCCCGACACGCTCGCGCAGAAGTTGAAGGACGTGGTCGCCACATTCAAAAAGACGTTTCTCAGTCAGGCTGCCCCCGCGGCCGCGGCTGTTTGAGCCCGGCAGGGCGAAAGGCATAGAGGCGCTCATTCATGGCGAAGGCGCGGGCCATCATCAAGCGGCGGAAAGCCGTGCAGAATATCCGCAAGATCACGCGGACGATGCAGCTGATCGCGACTGCACGGTACCAGGCCGCCTTCACGCGGGCGACGAAGACTCGGCCTTACACCGAGCACATCACGCAACTCGTCGAGCGGGTTGCCCGCCATCAGAAGGAACTCCAGCACCCGCTGCTGCGTGTGAATACCGAGTCCAGGCGGTCTGTTCTGATCGTGATCACGAGCAACCGCGGACTCTGCGGCGGGTACAACGCGTCGCTGATGCGGACCTCGCGCGACGCCTACCGTTCGCTCAAGGAACGCTCGGACCAGGTCGACATCTTTGCGGTCGGCCGGAAGCTGATCAACTACCTCAAGTTTCACCGGCTCGCTATCTGGCGGCGCGACGACCGCCTGGCCGACAACCCGCTGTACGCGGATGTCGAAGCGCTGGCGTCCGAACTGATCGACGCCTACCAGCGGCGGACGATTGATTCGGTGCACGTGACTTACATGAAGTTCATTTCGGTCGGCGTGCAACGGGTCGAAACGGTTCAGCTGCTCCCGATCGAGCCGCCAGCGGTCGCGGAGGAAGAGAACTCCGACAGTGCGGTGGAGTGGGAGTTCATTCCGTCGGCCCAGGCCCTGCTCGCGCACCTTCTGCCCGAGATGGTGAAGGTGCGGCTCTTCCAGTGTTTCATCGATGCGACGGTGAGCGAGCAGGTTGCCCGCATGGTTGCGATGAAGGCCGCCACCGACGCCGCCGGCGAGATGGTGCGATCCCTGACGCAGCAGTACAACCGCGCCCGGCAGTCGCAGATCACGCTCGAACTGCTCGACATCGTGGCGGGGGCGGAGGCGATCAAGTAAGACAACTGAGAATCCACAGCCGAGCGCTGTGCAAGGCAACTGACCAGTGGACGAAATCGGACTGGACCAATACACGGGACGATCGACAGGCATGGCTGGAACAAACGGCAAGAACATCGGACGAGTGACGCAGGTGATCGGCTCCACGCTGGATGCTGAGTTCGATGAGGCGAATCTCCCCGCGTTGTACAGCGCGCTGCGGGTGCCGGTCGAGCGGAAGGTGCTTGGCCGAAGCGAGAAAGAACTGCTCTGGTGCGAAGTCGCTTCGCACCTGGGCGGGGGCTCCATCCGGGCCGTGGCGCTCGGTTCGACGGACGGCCTCGTCCGCGGAACGCAGATAGAGGATACGGGCCAGCCGGTGACGGTGCCCGTCGGAACCGAGACGCTCGGGCGCGTGTTCAACCTGGTCGGGGATCCGATCGACATGCGCGGCCCGGTGAACGCGAAAGAGCGGCGCCCCATCCACCACGAGCCGCCGGAGTTCGCCGACCTGACGCCGAAATCCGAGATGATGGAAACGGGCATCAAGGTCATCGACCTGCTGGCCCCGTTCGTGCGTGGCGGCAAGATCGGCCTGTTCGGCGGGGCCGGGCTGGGCAAGACCGTCATCGTGCAGGAGATGATCGCCCGCATCGCACGGGAGCACTCCGGCTACTCCGTGTTTGCCGGCGTCGGCGAGCGGACCCGCGAGGGCAACGACCTTTGGCTCGAAATGCAGGAGGCGACCTTCAAGGACG
>CAZJTF010000309.1:0-8459 GCA_964548565.1 uncultured Planctomycetales bacterium
AGCACCGATCGGGCACATGTAGCCGCAGAACGCCCGGCGCAGCAGCACCGTCATCACCAGCACGCCCGCGAGGATGTAGAAGTTCGACACCCCGAGCGAGCAGAGCAGGTTCCCTTCCTTGATGTAGGTGTAGATGGCCTCGACGCCACCGAAGGGACACCATCGTTCGGCGTTGCCCTTCAGGAGGTACACGCCGGAGACGGTGAGAACGAGGAACGCAAGCTGGATCAGCCGGCGATTGAACTTCATCGATGCCCCCGGGTCGCGATCATCGCAGCCCGCACGCGGAACGGTGACGCCCAAAGCACACTCGGCCCGCGCGTAGCCTCACACGACCCCGCGAGCACATCAACCAGCATCAGCCGGCGGCTCAGTGCTTCTCCGTGCAACCGGCAGCAGGCTTGTCGCCGCCGACGGAACACTTTCCCTTGCTCGGGCACGAGCCACAGCTGCTGCCGCCGCTACACTTGGATTCCTTGACCTTTGACGCAGTTTTCACGACGTCGGCGAAGCCTGCACTGGCCACCGTCGCCGCCAGATCTTTGTCTTCGCGGGCGGCCGTCTTCATACCGTCGAGGCGGCTGGGCGGCGTGGATTCGAAGGATTTGGTCAGCAGCGACTGTGCCCCCTTGAGGTCGCCGGCCAGAGACTTGAGGCACGCGGCATTGTAGAGCAGCCCGGGGCCGGCATCGTCCGGCAGCGCCAGCTTGTCAGCGATCGTCCTGGCCTGCTCCGTCTTGCCCTGGCGTGCCAGTGCGATGCCCTTGAGGATCTGTGTTTCGGGTGTGGCGGACTTGTCGTCGAGCGCGCTGAGTGTTTTCTCGGCGGCATCGGGCTTACCCATCGCGAGTTGTGTCTGCGCGAGCATTCCCGCGGATTCGGCGGAATTCAGGCGCGCGTGCATATCCGAATCAAGCGCGAGCGCCTCGTTGTAAATCTTGTTCGAGTGGTAATAGCTGCGCAGCGCGAGCGCGCTGGCCTTCCACTTCTCAGGGTTCTTCTCTTTCGCCAGGCCTTCGCGCATGGTGATGACGCGCTTCAGGATGCTGTACTGGTTGCGATAGTCCATGTTCGAGGGATCGGTCTTCGCGGCCGCGGTGAAGGCCTTCAGGGCGCCGTCGAAATCAGCCTTGGCGAGAAGTGCCGCTCCCTTCGAGAACACGGCCGCGGCGTCTTCGGCCGGACCGGCCCAACACAGCGTGCCACCGGCCAGGACGAGGACGGACACGAGCGCGGATCTGAGTTTCATCGTGCAATCTCCTTGGAAGTGCATGCAATCTGCGTTTACAGGTTATCAGAATCGCTGGCTCATTAAAACCACATGTATAACGTGCTGGAGCACCGCATCCTTCGGTGGGCGCACAGTAAAATGCGGTATTTTCACCCCGGGCCAGCCGAAACCAGGCACTCCGGCGCCAATTACGGTGCCGCGCGTGAAGCGGGCAAGGTGGCCGTGGCCGGGAGACGTTTCCGGATCGCCTCCGCCGCCGCTTTTTCGCCCCGAGCCTCCGCCCAGGCGGCCGCTCGCTGCAGCACAATGGGGTGATCGCTATATCGGGCAACGCCGGCCGCCATTTCGCCCGCCGCCGCCTCGCCGCGGGCCGACGCCACGTAAGTCAGCAGATCCGGCACCCGTACGATCGGCAGCATGCCGGACGCCAGCAGTTTCTCCTCGATGGCGAAGGCTCTGGCCTGCTGGCCGCCCGCACGCACGGCATCCGCGATCCAGAGCCAGTGCTCGCCTGGATCGCCGGCCCCGGCCTCGGCCTGCTGCAGGACTTCGGCACCCTTCGCCGCCATCTCGCTGCGGAAGCACCACGCGGCGAGCAGGCTCAGCGAGCACGTCGCCGATTCACCGCCGAGTGCCCGGTCGGCTCGCGCAGAGGCGATGGCACCGATGATCGCATCGATGCACGCCTCCGGCTGCTTTATCGATGCCACGGGCGGAAGCATCGTGCCCGGATCGACGTGCTGCTCGTAGATACTCTCTGACCGGGCGGCACGAAAACACACATTCACCTGCCTGGCGAATGCCTCGACCCTGCCGGCGGCCGCGTCGCGCCGGGCCAGCGCCGCGCGCAGGCCCCGGTAGCGCCAACCGGTCCGATCATCTTCCACATCGCTGCGCACCCGCTGGAGCTCGGCTTCGAACTCCGCGGCCGGCACCGCACCGGCCAGGCGGTCCAGCCGGGCGGCGTCGAATGCATCGGAGAGCGCGTCCACCGGCGTCGGCGCGACATCCGCCAGGAACCGCATGCCTACGCGGTGACGCTCCTGCTCACCCAGCAGCGACAGGTACGCGTCCAGCCGATCAAACGGGTTGTCCATGCGTGAACTGGTTCGCCCGTCGAGCACGTCGGCGGCAATGACCCACTTGAAGATGCTCCGAGCGCGATCGGTGCGATTCCGTGCCTGGAAGAAACGGGCGAGCGTCGTGAGCGTCACCGTGTCTGCGGGGTCGGCATGGACGAGAATCTCGTCGGCGGCCGCAAGCAGCGGCTCAGGCAGCGCCGCAGGGTCCTCCTGTGCGATCGCCAGGATCATCTGACGGTCTTTGACGGTGAGCGCGTCACGCTGGATGGCCTCCGCCAGCTGCCTGGCGAGCTCGCCGCGGGTGCCGTTCAGCCGCGTCGCGCGCCGGATTCCGTCGATGAGCCCCGGGATGTCCTTGCGCTCCGGACGCGCGGCCAGTAGAAGCCCCTGGAATTCTTCCTCGGCGAACGGCAGATCCGCAAGCGCCTCAAACAGCCGTGCCCGTTTCCACATCGGGACTTCCGTCCGCTCGATGAACCCCGGAATACCCCCCGGAGACGACTCCGCCGGCCAGAACGGCGTGTAAAACCGACCGTCGTCGCGGTTCCGCGTGAGGAACCGCCGGAAAATCGTGCGCACGTCGTCCGGGCGTCCCATGCGGCGGGCGATCCGCATCATGTCCACCGGCGCAAGCGCCGTTTCATCACGTTGGGCGGCTCGCATGGCATCCGGGAGCCGCCACAGGTCGTAGTTGAGCTCGGTCAGGGTCCGCCACTCGTACGACTCCATGATCGTGCTCTTCGTGAGATGCTTCGAGAGCAGCTCCGCGAGCTCAAGGTGCCTCCCGCTCTGCCGGAGGGCGGAAATGATTTTGCGGCTGTACGTGTTCTGGCTCGGCGCCATCTCGAACGCGGCCCGGAACGCCGTGATGGCATCCGCGCGCCGGCCGGAACCCTCCATCAGGAGGCCTTTGGCAAACAGCAGCGCCGGCGCAGGCTGCTCGATCTGCATCCGGTCCTGCAGATCAGCCAGGGCCGCCTCGATCTCGTCCGGCCGCAGGATCTCGGCGATCGAATCGATCATCCGCTTGTGGTCGTGTTCGATCTTTTTGACGGCCAGGAGCGCCTCCAGCGCCTCGCGGGCCAGCGGCAGGGCCTCGTCGTGCGCGCCGGCAGTCTCGCGGGCAACCGCGACCGCGACGAGCACCGGCGTCTCGCTGGTGGACTCCCCCAGAAGGATTTCGCCGAGCTTGCGTCCGACTTCCGGGCATCGGCGGTTGCGATTCCACGCCGACTGTGAAACCAGCGTGTAAGCCGAAGCCGACTCGAACCGCTGCTTCGGCGCCGCCTCGAACCCCGCCACGATCGTCTGCACAAGCTGTTCGTCGGCCGACTCAATTCCGCCCGCCACGCCGAGTAGAAATGCACGTTGCGCGGGCGGCTTGCGGGCCGTCAGCATTGTCCGCAAAACTGAAGGCCGCCTCTCGGGCGTGCTCAACCTTAACAGTGTCAGCGCGGTCTCCGCCCCCAGGCTGGCATCCTGCGCCCCTGCCTCGATGGATGCCTGTGTGTCGCCGAGCGGCGCCCCTGCGGCCTGCGCGAGCGACATCCGGATCAAATCGAGCTGCAACCGCTCCGCCGAGCCCAGCTCCCCCGCCATGCGCCCGAGGCGTTCCACGAGGATCTTGCGATCCTGCTCGCCGAGACGATTCCATACAAGCCGGACCGCTTTCTCGACGGCTGACGTGAACTGCGAGCCCTTGCGCTGGCTGGCCGCCGAGTCGAGTGCGATGCCGAGCCACTGCTGCATCGCGGCGGTGTCGTCGAGCGCAGTCGCGCACACAATCAGGCTCTCCACCTGCGCTGCGTCCACCGGCGGTTTCACCCGGCAGCCGCGCAGGACCGCCCGTGCCTGCTCCTCGCGCCCCATCGCGATGAGCAGCGGCGTTACTCGCGCACCGGTGGGCAAATCCAGCCCGGACGCGATTCGCGTGTCGAGCTGGGCAGGTTCCGCCATCCATGAAGCGATCTGAAGTTCGAGCGGAAGCTCCGCACCTCCCGCCCGCCCCAGCGCGCCGGCCCGTGCGTACAGCCCCCACTCGAGCCGCGTCTGGACCACGAGCGCCCGAAGTGCCTTGTCCTGGGGATATCGCTGCATCAGCATGCTGTCGATCTGGTCGGCTGCTTCCGGCACGTGGAGCGAGAACGCCACCTGCCGCAGGAATCGCGCGAGCCGCTCGAGCCGGGGGTTGCGCGCGAGCGTCGGCATGACGCGGTTTTCCCGCTGAAGGACCGCAAGCTCCTCGTCGATCCGCCGGAGCAGATCCGTGCGCAGTTGTTCACGCAGCTGCGGCGTTCGCGCGGCATTGAGCAGGCCATTACCTGCGCTGTCGAAAAACTGGCCCATTTCATCAACGTTCGTGGCCCGCCTGACGGTGCGTTCCGCCGTAGCGGTCGCGGGCGCACTGGTCGCCTCGGCGCGCAGTGCTCCCGGGAGGCGGCGCAGCATCAGATCCGCGGCATGGTAATACTGGGCAAACGCGCGCTCGTACGTTCCGAGTTGCTCGCTGAGCGTCCCGGACCGGATCAGCAACTGCACGCTGTCGGGGTCGCTGATCAGGAGCTGCCGGATGATGCGGTCGGCGTCGCCGGGCATGTTGGCGTCTTCGTAGTAGCCCGCGACGCGCTGCTGAATCGCCGCGAAGTCGCCGGCCAGGCTCGCCCGCTCGAACACGCGCTCGGCCGCGACCAGTTCCCCCTGCTTGATCATGGCCTCGCCGAGATCGAGAAACACCTGCGGCGGCACCTCGTCTCCGAGCGCGACCAGCGAGCTGCCGAACCGGATGAGATCATCGCTCCGACCGTCCGCCCGCGCGCTTTCCATCAACTCCCGCAGGAGCGCACTGCGGCGTTCACCCGCCACGACCACCGCCTGTTCGAGGACCTCCGTCATCCGCTGCGGACGCCCGAGCTGTTCGAGCAGATCGACCGCCAGCTGGTACAGGAAGACCTTGTGCGGCGCGGCGGCGATCCGCGCGCAGACCCGGCGCAGCGCCGACGTCAGCACCGCCGGTCTTGCCTGAAGATTGAGCAGCCCATCCACCGCAACCGTGAACAGGTCATCCTCGGGCGCTTCTTCCACGATCACCTGCAGGCGCGCGATCGCCCGGTCCGCCTGGCCGGCGTCGCGCATGGCATTCGCCCAGAGCAGCAGGGATTCAATGCGGTCGGGGTGGCGTGCGAGCACGCGTCCGTAGCTGCGCGCCGCCTCGTCGTGCAGGCCGATCATATCGAGCACGCCGGCCGAGAGTTCGTCCACGATTTCCCCGCCGCCGGCGATTCGACCCAGTTCGTCGAGCGCCTGCCGGGCCTGCTGCGGCTGCTTGCGCTCGAGGGCCACGATGGCGATCTGCTGCAGGTAATCGCTCGCGTTCGCCGGGTCCAGCGCGACGAGGCGGTGCAGCACCGCGTTGCAGCGCCCGAACTGCTCACAACTGAGGTACACACGCGCGAGCCGCTGGAGTACCTCCACCTGGTTGCCGCTCCGCTTGCCGTAATCCTGCAGGATCTCGGCCGCCGAGATCGGGTCATTCGCCGTAGTGTAGATCTCGATCAGCAGGGAGAGGTCGCGTTCACCGCCGGTGCTGCTGGCGACCCGCTCCTCGAGTTCGATTGCCAGGTCCGCGAGCCTGCCCGTGCGCGCGGCCAGGTCGAGCATCCGCTCCTGCGACTGTCTCAGCCGTGCGGGCACCTGTGTGGTGGCCCACATGGCCTTCCACAGCTCGAGCGCCTCTTCGTATCGCTGGTTCTCCTCCAGCAGCCATGCCACCCGCAGCAGCGTGTCTTCCGCGCCGGTCTTGTCGTAAACGCTCCGCAGCAGTCGCAGTGCGTCAGCCTTGTCGCCGTAGCGCTCAAGCGCCTCCGCCACGAGTTGCAGGGCACGCGGGTCCAATCCGGGCCTGGCGCTGAGCTGCCGCAGCAACTGAAGCGCCCGGTCCGGCTCCGCGCGCTGACGCGCGAGCTCCGCTTCAAAGAGCGTGGCATGGACCTGCTCCATCGGGCCCGCAGCAGCCGCTTTTCGCGCGGCAGCGAGAGCCGGCGTATCGAGCGAAAGCTGCCGCGCGCCCTCCGCCAGCGCCATGAGCGTGCTGGCATCGCCGAACCGCGTGATACCCTCCGCGAAGACGCTGGCGGCTTCGTCGCGCCGCCCGTCGAGCAGCTGCAGCCGGGCGAGGCTCACCCGCCACTCCACCTGCTCGGGGTTGCGTTCCAGCAGGCGCCGGTAGGCCTGTTCGGCCTCGCTGGCCTTGCCCGCGGCCAGCGCTGCCGCGATCACCTCGCGTTGAAACTCGGGAGACTCGATGAACGTACGCTCCTGCTCGCTGGTGCCGGTGCGTTCGAGCAGTTTCAGAGCATCCGCGGAGCGTCCGAGTTCACGCAGGATCCGGAGGAGGGCCGACAGACGGTCGGGGGAGAGGTCTTTCGTGGCGACCCACGTATCCGCGAGCTGTTCGAGCGTTCCGGCCGCGCGGGCCGCGGTGACGATGCGCTCCAGCGCAAAACGCCGGTCCCGTGAGAGACTCGCCTCCGTGTACGCCTGCTCGAATTCGCGCTGGGCGTCGGCCGGCCGGCCCAACCGCAGGAGGAACAGCCCGCGGAAGAGGTGCAGTGCCAGATCCTTGTCGCCGTGCGCAACGCTGTCGAGAATGGATGCGGCCGTCGCGTTGTCGCCATTCAGCGCGGCAATCTGGGCGGCGTACTGTGCGCCCGCCGCATCGCCGCCCGCCTGGGACGCCAGATCGCGAATCATCTGCGAGGCGCCTTCGCGATCGATGCCGTCATACAACATCAGGGCTTTGCGCACGCGCAGCGCGACCGCCTGCTCCGGCGCCGACTTTTGCCCGAGCGCCTTCTCGATGGCCGCAAGCGCTGCCTTGTCATTGCCCGACAGCTCCTCCACGCGGGCAAGTTCGGCCCACACCCGGGCATCGCTCGACGGTTGCACAGTCATCTGCAACAACGTCTCACGTGCAAGCTGCAACTCGCCGCAGCTGGCCGCACATCGCGCGAGGGCCCACTTCGTGTGTGGGTTGCCGTCGACCCGCGCCCGGAAGAAGTGCAGCAGCGCGTCGGGGTTCCCCTGATCGGCAAGCACCGCCTGCAGGGCCTCCGCCAGCTGCAATTCACTCGTGGCCGGGTCCGATGCCTCCAACGCCGTATGGGCGGCTGTAGCAGCGCTGTCCGGGAGTTGTTCGGCAGGCTTCGTCGCGGTCGCTGGTGCTGAGGCAGCAAGGCTCTCGGCGGCTCGCACCTCACCGGGGGCCTGCAGCGTAAACATCAGCGCGAGCGCAGCGGCTACCGCCCGCACGCGCCTCGGCCAGCGACGGATCAGCACGTTGAGGAGCAGCAGGAGCCACGCGAGAACGACCAGAGCGGGCCACAGCTCGCGCGCGCGCATCCGCTGAGATACCCCGGCAAACGGAGCGGCAGACAGTGTTTCGAGATCGCTCAGCAATCCCGCATCCGGCGCGACGGCGGAGAATTCACGCTCCGGCGCAACTGAAACCGCGGCCTCTCCTGCCAGCCTTCCGTCCTCAGTTTCAGCGGTCACGCGGTACGAGCCGGGTGGCAGTCCGCTCACGCGCAAATTCCATTCGTCGGGCAGCACCGGATCGAGCGTCCACGTCCGCCGGAAGCGATCGTCACCGGTAACAACAACCCGGACGGCTGCCACGGACGCGCCGGATGATGACAACTGGTTGACGATCTGCAGCTCAATCGCCCCGGGCCGCTGGACGGGCGTGATACACAGCGCGTGCCGGGCATCCGGCGCGGCCAGCGACCGCACTACATTTGCGAAAAGTGTGCCGCTGCCCTGCCACGCGCCGAAATCCCTCGACCAGTCGCCGCCGAGCTGAGACGTAAACGCCGCCACCCCGCCTGTTCCGTACCGCCAGTATGCCAAAATCGGATGCCCCAGGCTCGAGGTCAGCACGACGTCCGCTGTCGGTCGCGCGTCGGTTTCCACGTAACCGGTGATCGCCGGCGCACCGGCCAGATCGATGCCGTCCAGCACCGGATCACCTGCGCTGTTCGAAAGGGTAACTTCCTGCTCGACGAGCGGCGGCAGCAGCGAACTGTCCGGCTGCTTGATGATCACTTCCGGCAGGTTGAAGCGATCGGGCGCCGCGTAGAACCGGCCGCGCC
>CAZJTF010000310.1:0-8449 GCA_964548565.1 uncultured Planctomycetales bacterium
CGTCCGGTTGATCCCCCAGTACCCGCCCATCTCGCCCCACCGGCGGATGAAGAGCGCCTTGGATCGATCGAGCGCGTCCTGCATCGGCTGTCTCCTGATTTCAGAAGTCTCTGAAGATTGTATAGCCGCGGGCAGTTCGAGGCAACCCCGCTCGGTATCCAGGGTTGCTGTCGCAGCCGGAGGTGGAGCAGGAGACGGGCGGGGCTGGGATCCGTTATACTTCCGGTCATCGGAAAGCGGAGGTATCCAAGCATCATGTATCGCCCGCCCGCTGAACGAACCTCTTTCACGCTCCGGGACTCGTGATCGTTGTCGCGATCGTCGCGGTACTCGGGGCGATTCTGGTGGTGCGGATCCAGGACGTGCGATTCCAGCAGCGGATTGCGCTGTGCCTCTCGAATGTGAGATCCTTCGGCACGGCTGCCTACACCTTCGCCGATGATCACAAGGACGACTGGCCCATGACGGCTGACCGGAAGGCCTTCGCTTCCGGCGCCAGAACGATCACCTACGCTCCCGGCAGGATCGGGTATCGCCGCGAGGTGCAGATCGACCCCAATCGGCTGCAGGCGGGCGAGGGTGATCCGGTCGCATCGACCACGCGCGGGTTGTGGCAGCTCCTCCACGTCAAGGCCGGCCTCACGCCGCTGAACTTCGTCTGCCCGGAGACAAAGGACAAACCCAACGCGGATCCGGATCCGAAGGCCTTCTGGGATTTCCGCGGCTACTCCGAAGTCAGTTACGGTTACCAGGTGCCGTTCGGACGATTCGCGCGTCCATCCTCGGACATCGACAGCCGGGTGCCGCTGATCGCCGACCGTGGGCCGTACGGCGCGGCGCTGGAGTCGGGCACGCCTGCGCCTCCGGTCCCGCCGGACGTCACCGCAGGCACGTCGCTGCCCAGGAACTTCTGGAAACCATTCAACTCACCGAACCACCGCGGTCTCGGGCAATGCGTCCTCTACGCCGCCTCCCATGGAGAGTTCCATCCGGACCCTGCTGTTGGCGTCGGCAGGGACAACATCTACACCCGCTGGTCCTCGCCGACCGGAACGCCCGGCTACGCGCGGCATCGAGGCCTCCGACCGACCGGCACCGAGACGCCGGCGAGCGACACAGATACGCTGATTTATCCCTGATCGGACGGGCCACAGTTCCGCAAGGCATGTCGAACCTCGCCCATTTCGCGTTCCCGCCCGCCACGGATCAGACGCGACGCAAGACGTGTGGAGAGGGTACAATGGCTCCTCGTTATTGCAGTAGCCTCAGAGAAACGGACGGGCAGTGAAAGCGGTTTTGACCTACAGCGGCGGCCTGGACTCGACAGTCCTGCTCTACAAGCTCCGAATCGGGGGTGTCGAGGTGCGGTGCCTGGGCGTCGACTATGGCCAGCGGCACCGGCGCGAGCTCGAGGCCGCGGAGTCCATCTGCCGGTCGATCGGCGTACCCTACCGCCTCGCGGACTTGCGGAGCATCCGGTCGTTGTTGGCAGGCAGCTCGCAGACCGATGATGTCGCGGTTCCCGAGGGGCACTACGAAGAGGAGACGATGAAGCTGACCGTGGTGCCGAACCGCAACATGATCCTGCTCAGCCTCGCGATCGGATGGGCGGTCAGTCTGCGGTTCGACGCTGTCGCTTATGCGGCACATGCCGGCGATCACGCCATCTACCCCGACTGCCGCCCCGAATTCGTGGAGGCGGTCCGCAGGGTCGCCGAGCTCTGCGACTGGCACCGCGTCCGACTGGAAGCGCCCTTCGTGGGCATGACGAAAACTGATATCGTGCGACTGGGCGCCGGCCTCGGCGTGCCGTTCGAACGCACCTGGTCGTGCTATAAAGGCGGCGAGCGGCACTGCGGGCGTTGCGGTACGTGCGTCGAGCGGCGCGAGGCGTTCCATGTCGCGGCCGTTCCAGATCCAACTCGCTACGCGTGAATGCTCGCCGAACATCTTTCCCGGACCTCGCGTCGCTGCGAGCGCCTGATGGCCCACAGCTGCAGAGTGGAGAGCACCACTTCTTGAACGTGGTATGTAAGGCGGTTTGGGCTTCCCGGATCCAGCCAGACGAGATATAGTCACAATCCAGAAAACCCGCGGGGGGACGAAGCTCACCACAGCGCGCGATCGTCTTCCTTTTCGATCCTATGGCCTTGTGGGCAGGTGCGTCCCCCTGCAGTTTGGCCAGCGGCAAGTCGGGCTACTGCCGAACGCCCGGGATGGCGACGGCGACGCCTCAGCAACTGAGAGTTCATCACCTTAGGAGGAGGCACAGGATGCGTGGTCATCGTCTGCATCACGGCGCAAACGCAGCGATCTGGGCTGCGATCATTCTCTTGTCGAGCCGGTCCGGCGTCGCTCCGGCCGCCCAGTACCACTGGTGGGAAGGGGCGCCGAATGGCTACTGGGACGAGTCCAACAGCTGGAACCCGCCGGTCGTACCCGGCACAAACGACGTGGGCTTCGTGTACTCCCGCTATGGCGGCGTGCTGACACCGCAGTACCGGTCGACATCCTCACCCGTGCTCCTCTCGATCCAGGCCGATACGCCGACGGGGACTGGAAGCGTGAGCTTCACGCAGGCACAGGATAGGCTCAAAGCCCAGACGGTAACCGTCGGCATCTACGGCCCTGCCGCCTGGACGCAGAGCGGAGGGCTGGCCGAGTTCAGTCTTCTGCGGCTGGGTGAGTGGGCGGGAGGCGTCGGAACCTTCCGGCTGCAGGGCACCGGTCAACTCACGAGCAGTTCGACCGAGATCGGCACCGGCGCAGGCGTCGGCTACTTTTACCTGTCGAGTGGCGCGGTTCATCACCCCGGCACGCTCTGGATTGCTGACGGTTCCCTCTACAATGTTGAAGGCGGGAGCACAGACCCTGACACTCTGACCGTAGACGCGAACTATCTGCAGACCGGCGGCAATGCCGCGGTCGCTGGGGAACTCAAGGTGCAACTCGGCAATCCGCCGGCCGGCAAGGTCGATCTCCGCGGCGGCTCCCTGCACGCAGGAACGCTCAACCTTCCTTACGGGACGTTCGAGCAGTCCGGCGGCACATTCACTGCCGTCACCACCACGAACGGCGGCGCCTCCCTGTGCAGCATCACGCTCGGTACCTTCTCCGCCGGCCCTATCACAAACAACGGCTTTTTCGGCCAGTCCGGCGGCAATGCTACGCTCAAGTCGTTGTTCACCAATCACGCGGGCGCCACATTCCAGCATTCCGGCGGAATCGCAAGCTGCCCGAAGCTGGTCAACCACGCTGCCAACATGACGATCATGGGCACCGCGGACTGCCGCATTCGAATCCTCGAGAACAACAACGCCATTCATCTGCAGAACGGCCTGCTGCGAGGCACGGAGGCGATGCCGGGTCTCTTCTGGATCTGCCAGTTCGCCAATGCGGGCACCTTCACGATGAGTGGCGGCGAGTTCAGAGGTGAACTGACCAATACCGGCACGTTCTCCTACAGCGCGGGTACTTTCACCAGCGGCCATCTGATCAACCAGGGCGTGTTCAGCAGATCGGTGCCGTTCTCCTGTCTCCGGCTGGTGAACAGTGCGAGCCTGACCGCGGATGCGACCCGGCCGATCACCGCAGCCGGCACGGGCTACCCCAGTGCTATCGAGAATACGGCGGACGGTGTTTTGACGGTCGGGGGCACAGGGCTGATGGTGACCGGCACAAAGCCGCTGGCCAACAGCGGTACGCTGAGAGGCAGCGGGACGATCGTAGCCAACGTCGAAAACGGCGGAATCATCAGGGTTGGTACCGCCGCAGTCGTTAACGCGACTCTCAACATTCAGGGGGACTACACGCAGCCGGCGGCCGGAGAAATCCAACTGGATGTGACAGAGCGCATCGGTGGCGGTGCTGCGACGGATCGCCTGGCGATCACCGGGCATGCGAGCCTGGGCGGTACGTTGCGTGTCAGCGGCTCCTCCTACAGCCCCAATGCGGGGGATCAACTCAGCGTGCTGACCTTCGGGAGTTGCTCGGGCGATTTTGCCACGTGGATTCTGCCGGCGCTTCCGCCGGGATTGGTGTGGATACGGCAGCAGACCCCCACGGCCCTGGCGCTGGTCGCAGGTCATGCCATCCCGCAGGATTTCGACGAGGACGGCGACGTCGACAAGACGGATCTCGATGCTTTCCGCGTTTGCGGGTCGCGTGCGGCGGTGCCGTACGCGTCGGGCTGCTCCGGGAAGGACTTTGACGACGATGGCGACGTCGACATGGACGACTTCGGAGTCTTCCAGCGGTGTTTCAGCGGCCCGGGGCGACCCGCGGACCTGCATTGCGCCGACTGAGCGTGCCAAGCCGCGCAAAACGAACCGACGCGCGAGCAGCACGCGCGGAGGGCCGCATCCGGACGCGCGGGCGGGCACCGAGGTTCCGGATGCCGTGTTTTGATTCCCAATCCGGCCACGACAGCCTGCCATATCATTGATCCCGCGTGTCTACCTTCGCCCGTTCCCGGCGCTGCGGTGCCGCCGATCGGGCTTGCGATCAATCAGCGTGCGCGGGATCATTTGAGCGTGCCGCGACTTTCCACCTGGGGCAGCTATCCCGATGAAGGTCAAGCTTGCGGAGGCGGATCTCCGGCAGAATTGCTGTGATGCAACGGGCCTGCGGCCTGTGGTGAACGGAAGTGACTGACGAGCTTCGACATCTGGGTAAGCCCTCAACGCAGCCGATCGACACCGTCGACCTGATCCCCTGGACCGGGGAGCGGATCGTGGTGCGCCTGGATTGCAGCGAGTTCACGTCGCTCTGCCCGGTGACGGCGCAGCCCGACTTTGCCGAGCTCACGATCGAGTACGTGCCCGACCGCCACCTGGTCGAAACGAAGTCCATGAAACTGTACCTCTGGCGCTACCGCGAGCAGCGGGCGTTCAATGAATCGCTGATCGACGCCATAGCCACGGACCTGCACCGCCAGATCCGCCCGCACTGGCTGCGCGTGCAGGGGCACTTTCATCCCCGCGGCGGCATCAGCGTCACGGCGACGGCCGAGCGCGGCGACAAGGAGCATCGCCCCGCATGATCACCGCTGTCCGACGGATCCAGTTCTGCGCCGGGCACCGCCTGTGGCAACACGAGGGCACGTGCGCGCACCTGCACGGCCACAACTACGTGGCCTATTTCCACGTCACCGCGGAGCAGATGGACGACGTCGGGCGTGTCGTCGACTTCAGTGTCCTCAAGCAGCGCCTGGGCGGCTGGATCTGCAAGCATTGGGATCACGGCTTCATCTGTCACCGCGAAGACGCCGAGGCGCTGCGGGCGATGGCCGCCATCCCCGGCCAGAAAGTGCACGTCATCGACCGGAATCCCACGGCCGAGAACATGGCCGACTACCTGCTCCGCGTGGTCGGGCCGGAACAACTCGCCGGCACCGGCGTCACGCTGGTCAAGGTCGTCCTCTGGGAGACGGAGAACTGCTGCGCCGAGGCCTCCCTGTGAAGAGCTACGTGGTGAACGAGATCTTCTACTCCCTCCAGGGAGAGGGAATGCGGGCGGGCACGGCCAACCTGTTCCTGCGCTTGACGGGCTGCAACGAAACCTGCCGCCTTGAAACGCACGGCTTCGACTGCGACACGGAGTTCGCCAGCGGACGCCGGATGACGCTCGAGGAGATCGTGGCGGAACTCCGGCGAGCCGAAGCAGAAACGGTCGGGGTCGCCCCTGCGGCTCCGTCCGTGTATGTGAAGGATGCGGCGCCAAGCGACCTCGGCGCGGGCCGGATGGCACCCACAGATCCGTCTCTGCAGGTGCAGGATGGCAAGGAACCACCGACACAAAACGACATGTCCACGCCCCCTGGATCCGAATCCGCCTCCGCGTCCGCAATGCCGGCCGGACGGCCCCAGCACACCTGCGGGTGGGTCATCCTCACCGGCGGCGAGCCTGGCCTCCAGGTGGACCGCGCGTTGATCGATGCGCTGCACGCTGCCGGGTACCGGCTGGCGATCGAAACCAACGGGAGTATCGCCCTGCCGGAGGGGATCGACTGGATCACCGTCAGCCCGAAGGTGGCCGAACACGCCATCCGCCAGCGAACAGCCAGCGAGGTGAAATACGTTCGCGGCTGGGGGCAGGCCATCCCCCGCACGGTCGTCGAAGCGGACTACAAGCTCATCTCCCCCGCCTTCATTGGCGAACAGGTCGATGCCCGGGCCCTCGCCTGGTGCATCCAGCTCGTCAAACAGCATCCCGTTTGGCGCTTGTCGGTGCAGCAGCACAAGTTCTGGTGCGTCCGGTAGTTCCGCCCCGCCCCCCCGGGAGTTCCTGCTGAGCTGTGGCCACGGCACCCCGCCGCGCCAGAGACGCCAGAGGGGAATGGCTCGCACTCGCGAGCCTCGGCGCGGTATAGTGGTGTCCGACGCCGCTGCGGCCGCCGCGGTGATCCTGCCACGCAGCCACGGCGTTTTCACACCTTCCGTTTGAGCATTGCTTGTTCTGGAGCGACTGTCATGACACGCACTCTGCTGCAGGGCATCGGCATTGGGCTGCTCGCACTCGTGTTCGGACCGGCGGTCGTATCGGCCCAGGAATCATCACCGGGCGCGACCTGCCCGCATGGATCGCTGTACGTGCTCGGCCCAAAAAGCACGTACGAAACCGGATGTTTCGATCCCTGCGCGTGCCCGATCCAGATGGCCAGCTCGATCCAGGGGTCCTTCCGCCTCATACCCGGCGGATTCGATGGTCTCTACTGGAATTACGCGGTCAAAGACGTGGAATGGAAGGTAGCTCTCGGCACCACCACGCGCCGGCTCACCGGCAGCGGGACATACCGGCGTGGCGGCGAGTTCGCTGCCCTGCACCAACTCCAGCTCGACCTCAGCACCGATGGCGGGGCGCCCCAGCACTTCGACAGCGGGCTTGTTTCCGGTGGCAACGCGTTCCCGCACATCGGCATCCCGATCTCGATGAACAACCGGTACTGCTTCGACACGGTGATCACGTTGGATGCAGCACCTGCCCCGGAGCCACTCCCCCGCCACGCACCCTTCGTGCTCGACCCGGCCGCCAGCAGCATGGAGCTCTCGCTGTTCGTGGGTGGAACACGGTCGCGCCTGACTGGCTCCCTGCAGCTGTTCCTGGGCGATCCCACGGTTCCGGTGATCGCGCTCGAGGGCATGGTCGGCCTCTCGGTGGAGCGTGCGGACCTCGTGGCCCCCGACTTCGAGCCGAACCTGGTCATGCAGGAGCCCCTGATCCTGCAGCTCGATCCCCGGGTACGTTCGATCGGTGCATGGAACACGAAGACAGGCGCGATCAGCTTCGAGCTCAACCTGGCGGTCGTGGAAGGCTCACTCCCGGTTCCTCGGACCGTCAGCCTCTCTGGAACTCTGTCCGACGGCAGCCTGTCTGTTTCCGGGGATAACGGACCCATTGCCGACGGCCAGATGGTCCTGCACGTCCGCGCCTGCGAACGTCCCCTGCCGCCCCCCCCGCCGGAAATCTGGTTCTCGACCACGGTCGGCTTCACCGCCGGCAAGCTGGTCACGAGCAGCACGACCACGCCGGCGAAGATCACGCCCGGCGATCTCCTCAGCAGTCGGGGCTACGTCGTGCGGACCAATGCGCAGCTCATGCGACGACTCGGCGTGCAGCCGATTGTCCCGAACGTCGGCCTCGACGCGGTCGCCGTCACGCCCGGACGCCGGATCCTGTTCTCCTTCGAGGCATCCACGCCTCGCATCTGGAGCGAGACCCTCGGCCGGTGGCTCAAGCACGGCGACCTGCTCTCCGATGCCGGAGTCGTAGTCGCCTCGAACGAGGAACTGCTCGCACGTTTTATCCGGATGCCGCCCGTTGCCGATGTCGGCCTCGATGCTGTCGCGCGGGCCCCGACCGGTGAGATTCTTTTTTCGGTCAAGACAGATTTCTTCTGCGAGTCTCAAGGTCGCCTCATCCGGCGCGGCGACCTCCTGTCGAACCGCGGACGCGTGGTC
The DNA here is from genome assembly GCA_964548565.1 of uncultured Planctomycetales bacterium. Classification (GTDB taxonomy): domain Bacteria; phylum Planctomycetota; class Phycisphaerae; order UBA1845; family PWPN01; genus CAYLLT01. Next base: position 7,959 of record CAZJTF010000310.1, read on the forward strand.
CAGACCAACGCGCAACTGCTCGCGAATTTCCGCCCGCTCGACATGACCGCCGGTCCGTTGCCGGCTGATTTCGGCCTGGACGTCGTGATCCTGCGGCCGAAGCGTGAAATCTGGTTCTCGACGGAGGTAGATTTCCAGGATGCACGCCTTGGTCCCATCAATGATGGCGACCTCCTCTCCACGAAGGGCGACATTATCCGCCGCAACCTCGACCTCCTGGCCGGTTTCGCACCGGTCGAGGACCTGGCGGATTTCGGTCTCGACGCCGGGGCAATCATCTACCCCGTCCGAATTGCCGATTTTGACCTGGATAGCGTCGTCGGCCCCGCGGACATGGAGATCCTCCGGTCCGTCTCCGGACCAGCGAGCGTCCTGAGCCCGGATCCGGACCTTGGCGACCTCGACGGTGATAGGGACGTGGATCCCGACGACTTCGGCCTGCTGCAGCGCTGTTTAGGGGACGTTCTCCCCCTCACGGGGCCCGAGTGTCT
>CAZJTF010000311.1:0-8448 GCA_964548565.1 uncultured Planctomycetales bacterium
AGCCGGTCCAGATCGCGTGTTCGTAGCTGCTCGTGGTGTAACACTCGCCTGGTTCCTTTCGCGGATTTGGCTTGGGGCGTCGCTGTCTCTGGCTCGGGGTAAGCGGAGTCTTTCGACGCAGACGCCGAAGAGCCCGGTTTTCCGCTGCCGCGAGCTTGGGACTGAAAAGATGTGCTTCCGGATCGGCTGACAGGAAAGGCTTGATGACCCGCTGTGCCTGTGGCCCCAGATAGATCACGCGGGCCCGCTCGTGGTGCTCGGTCTTGTGAACCCGCGGCCGGTAACTCCACGCCTTGCCTGTGGTGTCCATGTCGCGACCCCGGATGATGGTGACTTCACATGGACGCATACCAGTCAGGCGCTGCAATTCGACCATGGCAGCGACGTATCGATTCAGATGCGGTAGAACAGCGTCCACCACCTCATCGGGAACCGGGGACACCGGTGTGCTCTCCGGAGCAACGGATCGCCCCCGTAGGAGACCGGCGACGGTGCGGATCGAGTTGTACACATCGGGATGTACGAGTTCGTGCTCCGTCGCCCATCGAAAGAACCGCTTGGCCCGGCTGGCGTGCTTGTTGATCACGCCCCGGGAAAGACCAGAGTCAATCATCTCCTGTCGGCAGACCTTGAACGCCAGCGGCCCGAACGTGCGCGCGGGCTGACTGCCGTAGATTGACAGGAGCGGCCTGAGCGCTCGTTGAATCGAAGATACCTCGCTCGTCGGTCGCCCATTCTTGCGGTAGTACTGTTGAACGAAATCCCAGTAAGCCAGGAAGAGCTCGTTGAGGGTCAGATCGTCCGCACCGGCGGGGCGGGGACGATTTGACGGCGCGGCAGGCAGTTGCCGGTGATTGGTGAGCCATTCCTTCAGAATGCGCTCGTACTCACTTCGACTCTCCGGCGTGCCGTACGATCCCAGGTAAACGTCTCTGCCATCGAGCGTGACCACGGCCTGGTCGGAGGCTTTGTGACGGCGATACGAGGGGATCCTGAACTTCAGGGCTGGCATGAGCGGCTCTCCTGCAGTCCAAAACGGTACATACCGTTTTGGCAGGCTTTCGAGCCGCGCTGCCCGACGCGGGCAGATAACGGAAACTCTGGATTCGGCGTGCTTTATGAGATCTCCCCGACCAGGACTCGAACCTGGAACCTAGCGGTTAACAGCCGCTCGCTCTACCATTGAGCTATCGGGGATCCGGTGCCGGGCGGGGTCGCCGTCCGGGCTTGAGTCGGTTCAGTGTAGCGGGTCCGTTCCGGGAGTCAAGATGCCCGCCGGTCTCTTCTTATGTCGAGGCCGGTTCCGCACTTATCGGTCTGCGGACGTTCGGAACCTCAGATTCTCACGGGGCGCCCCGGGTCGACCGGGCTGGACTCTCGTCGGGCTCGATCGGCCACATCCTGCCTCATGTCCTTGATTCCAAGCCTCCGCCGGGTTATGGCGGCGTTCCTCTGACGCTTACCGCCGCTGCTTTCCTGCGTTCCACCGGGATCATGGACGCGACGGCAGCGCCGTGACGGTCCAATCCAATGCCGCGAACGCGGGAGTATGCCCATGCACCCAGTCGGCCTGCGATTCCTCTTGTTGGCTGTGCTTGCGACCGCACTTGCCGCCAGTCCTGCCGCCGCGGCGGACGATGCTTTCAAGGACGATTTCTCTGCGGGCCTGGATCGCTGGCGCGTCTACTTCGCCGAGGGGATGTGGACTGCCCGCGAAGGGGTGCTCACCAGCGCCGAGCCGAAAGACACCACCGGCCGCCTGGCACAATTCAACGCCACGGCAGACGTGCTGATTCGAACCGAGGTCCGCTGCGATGCGACCGGGCGCTGCAACTTCGGTGTCATCTTGAGAGCCCAGGATGACGGGACCTGCTTTGTGGTGCGCTACTACGACGCCGCGGATGCACTCGAACTCCTGGCCTACAAGGCCGGCCAGGTACAGCGGCAGGGGCCGGCCTCAGGCAAGCTCCAATTCGCTCCTGACCGATGGTATCGCTTCAAAGCGGCGGTGGTAGAGGACCTGATCCTGGCCAAGCTCTGGCCGGCTGACGCGGCACAAGAGCCTGACTGGCAACTCCGCGCCACCTGTCCCGACCGCCGCCCTGGTGGTGCCGGCCTGCTCGTTGACGACGGCAGCCGCGTCGATTTCGGTCCCGTGCACATCAGCTCGGGTGGGGAAGTCGCCGCGCTGCGCCGGCAGTCCGCACAGGACAGGGAGGCCCGCCTCAAGTCGTTGGAGGCCGGCCTGCAGATCAGACTCGAAGAAACGCCCTTCGTCGTCCGTTCGTCGGCCGGCCCGCATCGGCGACTCCTCCTGCGAACGCTGCTCAACGACAAGCCTGAACCCGTCGACGGCAGACTCGAACTCGTGTGCGGTCAGACGCGCTCCGCCCGGGACGTGAAAACCGCCGAATTCGCCGACGGCGCTTACGAGGTGCAGGTCCCCGAACCCGCCGAGCCCACCCACGTTGGTGTCACCTTCACTGCCTCTTTCGGCAAGCGTCTCACCGCGGGAGTCCGCATCGCTCCCGCGCGCCGCTGGACCTTCCATATGACCCCGCACACCCACTATGACATCGGCTTCACCGAGCCGCAGCCCAAAGTGATCGATCGCCTCTCCTCAGACATGGACGCAGCCGTCCGGTTCTGCGAGGAAACCGCCGACTGGCCGCCGGAGAGTCGCTATCGCTGGATCGTCGAAGTTTCGGGCCTGTTCAAGAACTATGCCGAGCGCCACACGCCCGATCAGGTTGCCAGGTTCATCGAGCTGGTCCGCCAGGGTCGCATTGAAATCTGTGGCTACTACCTCAACATGCCGACCGAGCTTGTCGGCCACGAGGAGCTGATCCGCTGCCTCTACTACGCTGAAGGCCTTCGCCGCAAGTATGGCATCACCATCGACACGGCCATGATCAACGACGTCCCCGGTTACGCCTGGGCGCTGCCGCAGCTCTTCAGCGAATTCGGCATCCGGCGCGTCGCTTTCCGCGCGAACAGCATCCGCGGGCAGTTCCTGTGGTACCGCTCCGGGGCCGTGGAGCGCCCGTTCTACTGGGAAGGTCCTGCGGGCCACCGCATCTTCGTGTGGTACACCGACAGCTACCGCGAGGGCAACTTCTTCCGCGCTCCCGGCCTGCACGAAGCCGACTTCCTGAATGTGATCCGTCAGAACGAGCGCGCCGGCACCTGGGTCGACGAGATCCAGCTGCGCATGGGGGGCGACAATCTGCCGCCCGAGTTCAACACCAGTAAAAACGCCCGCGCCTGGAACGAGAAGTACCTCTGGCCCCGCGTCGTCGTTTCCACCAACCGCGAATACCTCGAGCTGCTCGAGAAGAGGTACGGCGCCCGCACGAAGACGTACCGCGGCGACATCCCGAGTTGGTGGGCCGAGGGGCCAGCCAGCTCCGCGCTGGAAACCGGCATGAACCGGCTAGTCCACGACCGTTTGGTCGCCGCCGAAGCCCTGTGGACGCTCCTGCGGCTCACGCGCTCCGATGCGACCTATCCCCGCGAGCGGATCGACAGAGCCTATGATCGCATGCTCCACTATGACGAGCATACCTGGGGAGCGTCCTGCAGCATTGATCGTCCCACATCCGAGGAGACCGCCATCCAGTGGCGGTGGAAAGCCCAGTGCGCCTACGACGCCGAGAAGCTTACCACTGAACTCTACCAAGAAGCGATCAAAGGCCTCTCCGCCGGCCTTCGATCGGGCGCGGAGCCTGCCGTTGCCGTCTGGAACACCCTGGCCTGGTCGCGAACCGACGTTGTCGAATTGAAGCTGACCGGCTCGCCGGTTGAGGGGGCTCCTGGCCTTGTCCTGATTGATCAGCGCACGGGTCAGCCAAGCCCCGCCCAGCTGGACGCGGACGGTCAGTTGGCCTGGTTCATCGCCCGTGACGTCCCGGCCTTAGGGTGCGCCGTCTACAAAGTGCAGAGGACGACGTCGTCGGCGAAGGCCGCCGCTGCCGCGCCCCCCGACCTCGAGAGCCCTTTCTACCGGCTCCAGTTCGACCCTGGGACCGGGCGCTGGACCAGCCTGTACGACAGACAGCTCCAACGCGAACTTGTCGACCGCGGCGCCGATCACAGTCTGAATCAGCCGCTGCGGGAAGTTCCGACAGGCGGCCGAGCGGCCATCGACCGCAAGCAGCCGGTCGAGTTCCGGCGAACAGCCGCCGCCAAGAGCCGGCTCTCTCCGGCCCAGGCGGGTCCCGTTTTTTCCGAGCAAACCTCGGAAACCGCACTCCCGTTCTGCCCGCGCATTCGACAGACCGTGCGCCTCTACCAGGAGCTCAAGATCGTCGACATCATCAACGTCGTCGAGAAAGAGGAGACCTTCGAGCCTGAAGGTGTCTACTTCGCCTTCCCATTCGACGTGCCCGGGCCCGAGTTTCGCGTTCAGATTGCCGACGCCAGCATGCGCCCGGGCAAGGACCAGCCGCCGCAGACCTGCCACGACTTCTACTCCATCCAGCACTGGACCAACATCGCCGGTGACGGCTTCGCGGTTGTTCTGGCGCCCGTGGAGGCTCCGATCGTCGTGCTGGGCGATCTCAACGTCTACAAATGGGCGGATCGCCTCGACTTCCCCCATGGCCGGCTTTATTCGCTGGTGATGAACAATTACTGGAGCACCAACTTCAAGGCCGGACAGTCCGGCACGTTGAAGTTCCGTTATCGACTGACGTCTTATGCCGGGCCTCCCGATGCGATCCGCGATACCCATTTCGCCTGGCAGCCATTCCAGCCGCTCGAACCCGCCTGGATCGCGGCCCCGCGTGCCGGGGCGGGGGCATCCGTCCCACCGCAGGCGACCTCGGCCATCCGTGTTGAAGGCGATCCGATCATCGTCAGCTGCGTCAAGACGGCGGAGACAGGCGATGCGGTGATCGTCCGACTGCTCGAAGTACGCGGCGCGCCCGCGAAGTGTACCCTTCGGCTGTCAGTGCCAGGGGTCACGATCTCGAAAGTATTCCGTGCTGACGTGGTCGAACGGCCTTTCGACGAGGTGCCGGTTCGTGATGGAGGGATCGATCTGGCACTCAAGCCCAACGAGATCGTCACGGTGGGTATGGTTGCAGGCAAGCCGTGACGCTCCGGGGCAACGTTTGTCTATTCCTGCAGGCCCCGTTGCACGGCGGAGTCGTGCTGCCGTGGGTTGGATCGTGCCGGGGCTTCGCGTTGGCCGAGCGGTCTTTGCGGCACGACGCCTTGAGCGACTCATCCTCACTGAGCACGGCCGGCGTCCAGCCAGCGTTGCGGTGGATCGTGCGGCAGTCGCCGCTGCCCGCGTCCCGGAGTCGGTTGTCACGGTGTCCTCAGGGCCGTTCGACCGTCCGTTGCTGATGTGCCTCTTGATGAGGCTCTGCGCCAACCGCAGATTCCCCCCGCGGACGGCGCTGAGAATCGCTCGATGCTCCCGAAGGACCACGAGAAACTGATCCCTGGCTGTGGGCATCTGTCCTGTCCACTTCGGTCTCACCTGTGGAAGGCATTGGTGAGCCCACACGAGTCGTCGATTGGCGGAGAGTTCAACCAGAGCACGATGGAAGAGATAATCGGCCTCCGTTAAGTCGATCGCGTACTGCCGCTCCAGCATCCACTCCAGTTCGTCGCAAAGCAGTTCCAGAGATCCGAGACCGCCACGCCGATGGCGGCCCATCCGGATGATCCGCGCCGTCGCGGTGATTTCGATGCTCTGGCGGACCTCGAGGATGTCCTCAATCTCGCCCCGGCTGAAGTCGGGCACCCGATATCCGGTTTTCTCACCTTTGATCACCAGCCCCTCGATGTAGAGGTGGCCCAACGCGTCGCGCACGGCGGTCCGGTTCACTCCGAGAAGTTTCGACCATTCGACCTCATGCAGCCGCTGGCCTGCGGGGACTTTTCCGAGCAGGAGCATTTTATGTAGCGCATCGTACGCACACAGCCGCCCGGTTTGACCGCTGATTTTGCCCATTGAATTCCTCCGGCCGGCAGCCGTAATCGCACGCTACCTGGCTTCCTCCGTGATCACGGGCTGCTTGAAGGAGACGCGTGTCCCGTCGGCGGAGACCTCCTTCGTGTACGTCGCCCGCAGTTTTGTGCCATCCCGCAGAGCCGTACTCTCGACTGTCAGAATGCCGGCTGCATCGTCCCGGCTGACGATCGTGTACGACGTTGTCGTTTTGTCCGGATTCTCGCCGGGGACAAGGAACACGAGCTGCGGCGCGCGAATTGTTCCAGTGGTCCCACGTCCTGCAAACGCGTGCTGAGCGAGTGCTTCCATGCTCTGCGGCAGCTTCTTCTCCTCGCGGACGTACATCTCCAGTAAGCCGCGAATGCGGTACTTCAGGTTGTTTCGAACGATGTCATGAATGCGCTGGTCAGGAGTCATGTCCGCGTCGCGGCTGAATTCCCGGATGTACGGGGCAAGATCGTTCGTTGTCAGGCCCAACCCGCCTGGTGATCCGGTACCGGGCTCGACGCCGTCGGGCAGAGTCTTTTGAACTTGGCGGAGCGTATCGCGCGCCTTCTTGAACTTGGTCTGAGCCTTATCGATCTGGTGCAGATCGCAGGCATCCGCCCCGTTACGATAGGCCCGGAAGGCCGCGAAGAGTTGGTCTGCCAATGCGGTCGCCGACTTTGCCTGCTCCGGCGTGGGCCGGGCCTCTTTGAGCAACACCAGCCGCGGGATCCACTCCTCACCCTGAAGCTCGAGCATCTTGAGCTCCCTGGGCTTCCCGTCAACGACCATCGGAGCCAGGCTCAGCGAGGTGGGCGAGAGCCATTCCAGTTCCGGGCGTTCGGCCTTCGTCACCGGTGTGTCGCGCTCCGTCTTCATGTCGACGATGTGGAGAGTACGCATGGCGGACTGGTCGTGCGGGTATTCCCAGTAGGTCAGATAGGCTCCATCGGGCGAGAAATTCGGTTGGATCGCTCCGCCTCTTGGCAGCTTAGTCAGCTCGCGAGGCTTACCATCGGGCACCGTGAAGATGAACAGGTTTCCCCAGACCGGCACGCCCGACATGAAGAAGCCGCCAGCCTTGAACCCGGAGCAGCAGACGATCTGCCTGCCGTCCGGCGTGAAATAGGCGTCGGCCGCGTTGATCCCGGTCTCGACCACCCTGGCACTCAGCGTGTCTACGAGGGCCAGTGACTGCACATTGCTGTAACCCTCCGCGATCGAGACCGCGACCCATCGTGAGTCGGGTGACCAGTGCGGGGTGGTGGTCAAGTTGCCGCGTACCAGCTGGCTGATTTTGAGCGTTTCAAGTGTCTCCATGTCAAGAACATACAAACCACCCTGCGGTCCGTCGGATGCATCATCCGGATCTGCCGTTCGGTACCCGGTGAAGGCCAGCTTGCGACCATCCGGAGACAGCTCCGCGTACCACGCGCTGTAACCCTCCAGTGCGCTCAGCTCCAGTTTGGCACCGGTGCGCAGGTTCACCAGAACGGGCGCGCTGCTCACGAGCGGCCGGCCGGCTCCCCCGATCGGCTCGGTGCCGGAGAGTGTCAACAGCACGCTTGACCGGTTCACCAGAGCCAGGTTTGGCCCCAGCCGCCTGATGACCCGCGCATCCGGCGACAGGAAGTCGGTAATGTGCCGCACGGACCCGGTCTGCGGATTCGCCGCCCACATCCCGGTGATCAGGTGTTCGCGGACGCCGGCCAGCGACAGGACCTCGGTGAGGCTCTCCGTGACGGGTTGCGTCAGCCAGTGGCGGATGTACTCCATCTGCTGCTCGACATTCTGCGTCGAGCAGCTGTCGCCCACGGCCATGACGCGCTGTCCGCCGTGGACAACCTCCGCCCCTTGTGCGGTCCGGACAGAAACCGCCCCGGAGAGAACGGTCAGCAGCATGCCGGGCGGAAGCGTTCGTGTCTGTTTCGACCGGGAGCCCTGCGCGCTCGAATCTTCTTGCGGATAATCGATTGCCGGGAAGACGCGGCAGTGGAACTCCGTCCCCAGGACCTGGAGGTCGCCGGCCGGCGTTTGAACGCCGAATCGTCTGGTCTCGTCATGGGCAACGTCGGCGCGGATCTCCCCGCGAACGAGTTTGAGCACAGGCTGCTGGCTGTCACGCGGACCGAGCATGACCACTGCAGTGCCCGGGCACAGCCACATCTTGCTGCCGTCAGCAGTGGCCAGCTTGACCCAGCTGCCAGCGCCCGCCTCGACCGTGTCCCCCGCACGAAGAGACGCGTCAGCCGGCAAAGCTCGGCGAGATCCGCCGATCAAGCCAAGGCATTCCCCGCGTGCGATCTCCACGCGGGCGATTGCATCCGAAACGTTCCCTGCTGTCACGGGCCTGGGATCGCTTTCGAACTGCAGTTCCGGGCGTGATCGCAGGCTGAACGCGAGCAGAAGGAAGCCGGCCGCAGCAGCCACCCCGAGCCCGCCCCAGATCTGCCAGCCACGGAGCCATTGGGTCGGCCCCCGAGCCGCCCGACCCGGGT
>CAZJTF010000312.1:0-8433 GCA_964548565.1 uncultured Planctomycetales bacterium
CGCAGCGCGAAACGAGACCGGATGAACATGAGCTCTCCTCGACATGACTTCAGGAAAGGAACACCGCCCCCCACCGATCGCCGGTGCCCGTTGCCGCCGACCGGATTCTCGCGGATACGGCCGCCCGCGCAGCCGACCGCCACTCCGTCCATCGTATACACCCGTGCCGGCAGAATTCAAGTCAAAAACCGCCCTCTTTCAGTGCACATGTACTGTCTTGAGCACTTTCAGGTGGCACACGGCCCTGTCTCGGATCCGGACACGCCGAGGAAGAACACGTGAACGAGATGACTCTGCAAGTGATCCGCCAGCCTGAGCGACGCCGTGATAAACCTCGAGCGCCACGGGGTCGCCGCAACCAAACGGGGCAAGGCATGCCGAGCCGCATGGAGCAGCGCCTTTTCTGAGGTGAAACACGGAAAACAGGGAAGGCGCGGGTTGAAAGGACCCGTAGAATGCCGGGTCTGGTCCCGGCGACGCAGTCGGGGTCGGCGGCACAACTGTGGCTCTCGCGTCTGAGGAATCCCGTTCTCTCGCTTGACGGACGACCCGCCCATGAAATCACTCCAGGCCTGCTCGCTCGGTGTCCTCCTGGTCTCGACGGCCGCCTGCTTCGGCGGGGCCCCGGCGGCGCAGCCATACGGCGTCGGCGTGGCGAGCGTGGACATCACGCCGGAGCTGCCGATCCGCCTGTGCGGCTACGCCTGCCGCACGGAGGAGACATCGAGCGTGCTCCAGCGCCTGCAGGCCAAGGCGCTGGTGGTCGATGACCCTGGGCGCGAGGCGGCAGACGCGACGTCTCGGCAGGAGCCGCCGGCGGTACTGGTGGTGTTCGACGGGATCGGCTTCCCCGAGTCGCTGCGGGAAGGCGTGCTTCGCCGGCTGGGCGCGCGGGGAGTCGTGTCGGAGCGTTTCGCCTTGTGCGCGACGCATTCGCACAGCACCCCGATGGTATCGGGCTTCTCGGTAAACATGTACGGGCACCCGCTCCCGGCGGACCAGCAGATGCGCGTGGATCGGTACACGCAGCAGCTCGAGAACAAGCTGGTGGAGGTCGTGGAGAAGGCGCTCGCCAACCGGCGTCCGGCGACGCTGGCCGCGGGCTGCGGCAAGGCGACGTTTGGCAAGAACCGTCGTCCGCAGGGCGGCCCTTCCGACAACGACGTGCCGACACTCCTGGTCCGGGAGACGAGCGGGAAGATGATCGCCGTCGTAGCGAACTACGGCTGTCATTGCACGAACCTGAAGGCGTGCGGTCCGGATGACGGCGTGGCGGGCGACTGGGCGGGATTCGCGCGGGCCGGCCTGGAGGAGGAGTTCCCGGGCGCGGCAGCGTTCATCATCATCGGCTGCGGGGGCGACCAGGATCCGTATCCCCGCGTGGGCCTCGAGTTCACGAAGCAGAACGCGCGGAGCATCGTCGAGACGGTGAAGCAGGTTCCGGGCGGGCCGCTGGCGCCGGTGCACGGGCGGCTGACCTGCCGGACGAAACGCATCGCGCTGACCTACGACACGCTCCCCACGCGGGCAGAGTGGGAGGAGCGGGCGAAATCCGACAACCGGTGGATCGCCTATCACGCGAAACTGCAGCTGGGCGTGCTGCATCGCGGCGAGGCCCTGCCGACCACGCTGCCGTATCTGGTGCAGACATGGACGTTCGGCGAGTCGCTGGCGATGGTGTTTCTGCCGGGGGAACCCACGGCGGATTACTCACTGCGTCTCAGGAGTGAGTATGACCGCATGCGGGTCTGGGTGACGACGTACGCGAATGCGATGCCGTGCTACATTCCGTCTCAGCGCGTCTGGCGCGAAGGCGGGTACGAGGCCGGCGAGGCGATGATCTACGAGAACCGGCCGACGCGGCTGACTGAGGACGTCGAATCCCGCGTGTTCGATGCCCTGCACGAGCTGATGCCGGCACAATTCAAGGCGGATCGGACACGCGGGGACTCCCAAGCGCCACCTGCATCTTGAGCCGCGGCACATTGCAGCGCAGGCTGCCGCCCATCCCACCCGTCATCCAGGACGTCCATTCGCCCGAGGTGCCCGGACAACGAAGGCACCGTGTCGGAGTCGCGCTCCGCGCACGCGCGCAGGAGGCAAGCACCCGATATGACGGCTTTACGCAGGGGCTGTCGGGGGCGGTCCGCGAAGGGAGCGGCTCGGAGGGGATGTTGACGCGGCGGCGAGAATTGCGAAACTGGTGGGATGGCAGAACGGCCATTCGGGGGATCGGCCCTCGCCGAGGCGCGGACAGGGGGTCGGTCCGGCACGTGGACAGTCTTTACGGAACATCCGGACAGGATCGGGTCGGCGCAGGCGGCCCGCGGAACCACACATGAATACAACGCTCGCTCAGGACACAGTTTCTTCGCCCCCTGACGCCGCCGGCCAGTCGTCGCCCAAGCCGTTTCCGGTCGAGCCCCGCCGTGAGCTGCCCCCCCTCGCACGACGGGTGCTGATCATCGGGCTTGATGGAGCGACCTTCGACATCCTCGATCCGCTGATGAAGGCCGGACGGATGCCCCACCTGAGCGAGCTGATCCGGACGGGCACGGCCGGCATCCTCGATTCGACCAAGCCGCCGATCACGCCGGCTGCCTGGACGACGTTCATGACGGGCAAGGGACCGGGGCGCCACGGCATCGTCGATTTCGAGAAGTACGACGTCCGCACCAACCAGCTCTCGTTCAACAGCACGTACGAGATTCGCGAAAAGACGATCTGGGAGATTCTGAGCGAAAAGGGCTTTCGCGTGGGCTCGATCAACGTGCCCATGACGTACCCCCCCCGCCGGGTCAACGGGTTCATGATCTCGGGGTTCGAGACGCCGAGCGTGGAGAAAGACTTCACCTACCCGCGCGAGCTGAAGGACGAGATTCTGCGGCGGTGGCCGGACTACAACTACCGCTCGGACTGGCAGCGGAAGACATTCGGCGGAGACGAGCTGTTCCGGCGGAATCTCGGGTACATCGAGCGCAGTTTCGAGCAGGGCTGCGAACTCGCCACGTTCTGCGGCGAGAAGTACGGCTGGGACGTGATGATGGTGCTGTACAAGCTGGTGGACAATCTCCAGCACAAGGCCTGGAAGTACCTCGATCCGAAGACGTCGGACAGGTACCCGGCACGCGCGGAGATGTCGGCGGCGTGCTTCGCCAGCCTCGATCGCGCCCTGGGCGGGCTCGCCCAGTACGCCCGGTCGAAGGATGCCGTGATCCTGGTGATGTCGGACCATGGACACGGGAGCCTGGACGGGAAAGCCCAGCCGAACCTGCTGCTGCGCCAGTGGGGTTACCTGCACATCAAGAGCCAGCTCACGCAGGCTACGCGGCGGGCGCAGCGGATCATGGACCGGCTTCGCGGAAGGACGACAAAACGCTTCGCCGCGAACCTGGGGATCGAACATGAGCTGGACCTCGACTGGTCGCAGACCCGCGCGTGCGTGATGCATGCGGGCATTTACGGGTTCCTCTACATCAGTTTGAAGGGGCGACAGCCGAATGGGCTCGTGGACCCGCAGGATTACGAGCGGGTACGCGAGGACCTGCAGCAGCGGTTCCTCTCCGTGCGGTCGGTGAACCCGTCCGGCGAGGAGATCCAGGTGTTCCCGGAGGTCCATAAGACCGAGGAACTGTACCACTGCACGCGGGCAGAGCAGCCGTGGCTTCCGGACCTGCTGCTGGTGCCGCATCCCGGGCTGGCGGTGGTGCGCAAGATCCGCGGCTCGCACCCGGTGCGATGGGCGTCGCGGTACCGCATGGAAGGAACGCACCGCGTGGAAGGCATTCTCGTCGCGAACGGCCCACACATTCGAAACGGGGCCACGGTCCGCGGCAATATCGCCGATATCGCGCCGACGCTGCTGGCGGCGGTGGGGCTTCGCGTGCCAGCGGACATGGAAGGCCAGGTGCTCGTGGATCTCTTCGATACGCGACCAACGATCGAGAAGGAGCCCCCGCAGGCGATCCAGGTGGCCGAACACGAAGAGGTCTACACCGAGGCTGAAAAAGAGGCACTCACCAAGCGGCTGTCGGACCTGGGCTACCTCGAGTAGGCACCGTGCCGGGCTCAGCCGTTTTCCGCCCCTCCTTCAGGAAGTTTCCCGCCCGCGGCAGGCATGCCGGGCATACAATGGTTCTGCGTCGACCGACCGCTCCGCGGGGACGGCCTCGCGGCGCGGAGGTCCTGGTTTGCAGGAGTGCCGAACGATGCAGGCCAAAGACATCATGTCCCGGAATATCGCCGTCTGTACGCCGGAGACGCCTCTGCAGGAGGTGGCCCGCCTGATGGTGGAATTCGACTGCGGGGCCATCCCCATCGTGGAGGACAAAGCTCGCCGGCGGCTGATCGGCATGCTCACGGACCGTGATATCACGTGCCGAACGGTTGCGAGGGGCCGAAATCCGCTTGAGCTCTGCGCGAGGGATTGCGTCACCCCGGACGTCGCCTGCGTCCACCCGGACGCCGCGCTGGATGAGTGCCTCCATGCCATGGAAGAACGCCAGGTGCGACGCATTCCGGTCGTGGATGACCAGGGCTGCTGCTGCGGGATCGTCTCGCAGGCAGACATCGCCCGGAGCTCGCCGAAGCGCAAGACGGCCGAGCTGGTGAAGGAGGTGTCACAACCGGCAGCCCAGCATGCCTGAGATATCACGATCGGCCTCATCGCAGCCGCGCGCTGCGGTGAGGCCCGGACGCGGGTACAATCGCGGCCTCTGACTACGCCCGTTTTATCTGGAGGCCGCATATGCAACCGCAGACAAGAAGAGTGTTCCTGGGGCAGGCCGCCGGTGTCGCCGCCGCTACTCTCGCCGGCACGCGGTTGAACCGCGCCGCAGCGTCCGCGAACGAACGTATCCGCCTCGGCGTGATGGGGCTTGGCATCCGCGGGCCGATGGTGGCCGAGTACTTCGCCCGCACACCCGGCGTTGAAGTCGTCACCATGTCCGACTGCGATACGCGCCGTTTCGAAAAGCCGGCGAAACTGATCGAAGACGTTCAAAAGAAGCGCCCACAGCTTGTCCAGGACTACCGCCGCATGCTCGATGACAAGAGCATCGACGCCCTTCTGGTGGCGACGCCGGATCACTGGCACGCCCTGCCCACGATCCAGGCCTGCCAGGCGGGCAAGGACGTGTACGTCGAGAAGCCGGTCTCGCACAGCATGTGGGAAGGCCGCCAGATGGTGAATGCGGCCCGCAAGTACAACCGCGTCGTCCAGGTCGGCCTGCAGAGCCGCAGCGGCCTGGACCTGCACGAGGCGATCCAGGCGATCCGCGACGGCAAGATCGGCGACGTGCACTATGTCCGCGTGCTCAACCTCAAGCACCGCGATCCCATCGGGAAGAAGGCGGACACGCCGGTTCCCGAAGGCGTGGATTACGACATGTGGGTGGGCCCGGCCCCGATGAAGCCGTTCAACCCGAACCGATTCCACTACAACTGGCACTGGTTCTGGGATTTTTCGGGCGGGGACATCATCAACGACGCCGTGCACCAGATCGACATCGGGCGGTGGGTCGTGAATCAGAGGTATCCAACCATGGTCGTCTCCACCGGCGGCAAACATCACTGGGACGACGACCAGGAGACGCCGGACACGCAGGTCGCCACCTACACGTTCGACCACCTGACGATGGTGTTCGAGTTGACGCTCTGGACGCCGTACATGACCAAGACGGACTGGCAGAAACGCGACGACGACCCCCTGCCCGACTGGCGCTGGAATGGACTGCGGGCGGAGGCATACGGATCGAAGGGGATGGTCCAGCTGGGTCGACAGGGCGACGGCTACGAGATCTTCGACGCGGAAGGCAAGCCGATCGCCAGCGTTCCGGCCCCTGCCCCGCACATGCGTCACGTGGCGAATTTCTGCGAGTGCATCCGCACGCGGTCGCGTCCGGCCTGCGATATCGAGGAGGGGCATCTCTCGACGGTGCTCTGCCACCTCGGCAACATCTCGTACCGCCTGGGCGGACGCCCGGTGAAGATTGACCCGGCAACGGAGACGTTCGGCGACGACGCGGAGGCCAACCGGTTCGTCAAGCGGACCTACCGCGCGCCGTACGTCATACCGGATCAAGTCTGAGGCGTAGCCTGGGCTTGGCGTGCGACTCTCAGGCAACGCGAGCTCTTCCGACATTCTTCGGCGATGGAGATACGGAATGCATGTGAACCTCGTGATCGTGCTCATGCTGGCGGTCGGTCTGCTCACGCTGCAGGCGTTCGCCGCCGAGAACGGCGTCGTCGCGGCCGGCGCGCGGCTGCAGAAGCTCTCGGGGGAGTTCAAGTTCACGGAGGGCCCGACCTCGGACGCCCAGGGAAACGTCTACTTCACGGACCAGCCGAACGATCGGATCATGATCTGGAGCGTCGACGGCAAGCTCTCGACGTTCATGCAGCCGGCGGGACGCTCGAACGGCATGATGTTCGACCCGCAGGGCCATCTCTTCTCGTGCGCGGACGAGAAGAACGAGCTTTGGCTGATCGAACCGGCATCGAAGCGGATCACCGTCCTGGTGAGCAACTTTGAAGGCAAGCTGCTCAACGGGCCGAACGACGTGTGGCTCCGGCCGGACGGCGGCCTCTACTTCACGGACCCGTTCTACAAGCGCGATTACTGGAAGCGGACCCTGACGGAGCAGCCGGTGCAGGGCGTGTACTACCTGTCGCCCGATCGCAAGACGCTCCGGCGTGTCGCGGATGATCTCGAGACGCCTAATGGCATCACCGGCACGCCAGACGGCAAGACGCTGTACGTCTCCGATCTGCAGGCGAAGAAGACGTATGCCTACGAGATCCGCCCCGACGGGTCGCTCGCGGGCAAACGGCTGTTCTGCGAACTCGGCTCCGACGGGATGACGATCGACGATGCCGGCAACGTGTATCTCACCGGCAAGGGCGTGGTGGTGTTTGACCGGAATGGAAAGCAGATCGAACACATCCAGGTGCCCGAGGACTGGACGGCAAACGTGTCTTTCGGGGGCAAGGATCGCCACACGCTGTTCATCACGGCGAGCAAAGGGCTCTACGCGATCGAAACGCGTACGCGGGGCGTGAACGAGCGCGGGGGGAAGTAGCCCGTCCGCTCCGGTCTATCGAGTGGTCCGCAAATCCAGGACCTGCTCAGGGGGTTTTGGCCTGAGCAATCAAATCGCCGGCTCGCGCGATGGCGGCGTCGGGCGAGATCTTCTCGACATCGCCGCCGGCGCGCCGCTTGATCTCGACGAGGCCCTCCGCAAGCGTCTTTTTGCCTACGGTGATCCGCACGGGGATCCCGATGAGGTCGGCATCCTTGAACTTGAACCCGGGACGCTGATCGCGGTCGTCGAGCAGGACGTCGAGGCCCCTCGCCTCCAGTTCATCGTGGATGCGCCGGGCGGTGCTCATCACCTGCTCGTCGCGGACGTCGAGCGCGACGACCAGCACTTCAAAGGGGGCGATTGTCGCCGGCCAGATGATGCCGTCGGCATCGTGGTGCGCCTCGATGGCGGCCGCGAGGATGCGATTGAGCCCGATGCCGTAGCAGCCCATTATCAGCGGGTGGCTCCGGCCGCTCTCATCGAGGAAGTTCGCGGACATTGCCTCCGAATACTTCGTCCCGAGCTTGAAGACGTGGCCGATTTCGATTGTCTTGCGGAATGTCAGCTTCGAGCCGCCGCCCGGCGCCGCGTCGCCCTCCACCACGTTGCGGATGTCGGCCACGGCTGCCTTTTCCAGGCACTCCGAATTGACGTCACGGGCCCAGTTGAAGCCTTTGACGTGGTAATCGGGCTGGTTCGCGCCGGTCACAGCGTTGACGACGGCCCGGGCATCCGGATCAATCACCAGACGGCACTGCTTCTCGTTGACGACATGCGGGCCCACGTAGCCGATGGCAAATCCCGCCTTCTCGGCCGCCTGGATGTCGGCGAGCTGAAGCAGAGCGCCGCCGAGTGCCCGCTTGAGCTTGTTTTCGTTGACGTCGTGATCGCCGCGCACGCAGGCGATGACGAACCCGCCGCCCTTCTCCGCAGCCGTGCCCTGCACCTGGTAGACGAGCGTCTTGATCATCTGGCTGGACTGCACGCCGAGGAACTTGCAGACGTCCTCGATGCCGGGGCACTCGGGGGTGTTGATCGTGGTCAGCGGCTGCATCTGGGCGTCGACCGGATCCGGCTGCGCGGCGGCGATCGTGCGGCCCGCCCGCTCGATGTTGGCGGCGTAGGACTTGTCTTCACTGATGGCGACGATGTCTTCGCCGGCATCAGTCTCGACCATGAACTCGTGTGATGCGTCGCCGCCGATGGGGCCGGATTCGGCCTCGACGACCAGGTACGGGAGGCCGCAGCGCGAGAAGATGCGACAGTAGGCGTCGTACATCTTCTGGTAGCTCACATCGAGCCCGGCCTTGTCCACGTCGAACGAGTAGGCGTCCTTCATCAGGAACTCGCG
>CAZJTF010000313.1:0-8423 GCA_964548565.1 uncultured Planctomycetales bacterium
GTGGCGATGCCGAAAACCACGTCGTTTGG
Source organism: uncultured Planctomycetales bacterium (assembly GCA_964548565.1). GTDB lineage: Bacteria > Planctomycetota > Phycisphaerae > UBA1845 > PWPN01 > CAYLLT01. Next base: position 30 of record CAZJTF010000313.1, read on the forward strand.
ACCGACATTTCGCGTCTCGATCTCGGCCGCGCCGCCCTCGGGACGATCCTCAGCGCCCTCCTTGCTGCGGAACATCGCTTCCGGACCGCCCGCGATGACACCCTGCACCATCTCAGGATCGGTGAGGAATGTCGGCGGACACTCGGAGGCGTCGATGACACCGAGCCGCCCGCTTGTCCCCGCCCCGATGTAGATCAGGCGTCCGCCAGCCCGAAATGCGGCGACGACGAGTTCGATCGCCTTCACGATGTCTTTCTTCGCCGCGGCTACTGCGACCGGAACCGTTGCGTCCTCGGCATTAATGAGGTCAACGCTCGCGCCGATTGTCATGCGGTCGATGGAAAGGGATGCCCGGTTGCGCTGCTCCGTCAACAGGTGGCCACGATCTTGCATTGTGCTCCCTACAAGCGATTGCCTGCCGGGAGGCGGTGGATGTCAGCCGCTCTCCCGTGTCAACACTTCGTAATCTTCGCGTTCGCCGCGGCCACGGACGGGGTAGTCCTTGCGAAGGGGATACGCCTGGAAGCCATCCCATGTCAGGATCCGCCGCAGGTCGGGGTGCCCCGCGAAACGGATGCCGAACATATCGTAAACCTCGCGTTCCGGCCACTCCGCGCCCGGCCAGACCCCCGTCGCGGTCGGGACCTGCGGGTCGGGGTCGTTCACGAAGCACTTGACACAGAGGCGGTGATTGTGCGTCAGAGAGAGCAGAAGGTAGATCACGCCGTAACGGTCAACGGCGCCGGGAAAGTGCAGGTAGTCTACACAGGTAACGTCCGTGAGTTGTTCGAAGCGGCATGCCGGATCATCCCGGAGAAACTGCATGACGTCGAGAAGTCGTGCGGCCGGGATGTGGACGGCCACCTGGCCCGCATCGACGCCTGCCCGGACAACGAGCGGATGCGGGGTGCAATCAAGGTCCGGAAACTGGTCGGTGAGCCGGCGGAGCACGTCCTCGACGCTCATGATCACTCCCCTCTGGGCCGGAGGCGACCGCTGTCAGCCAGGGTCTCCAACGTGTACGTCGGTTCGAGCATGAGACGGTAGCCGCGTCCCCGCTGCTGGCTGTCGACGATGCCGTCCCTGTCCACGATCCGCTGGATGGCCATGACGCCTTCGATCAGGGTTTCGGGGCGAGGCGGGCAGCCCGGAACGTACACGTCCACCGGCATGAACTGATCGACGCCCTGCACCACCGCGTACGTGTCGAACACGCCGCCCGTGCACGCGCAGGCGCCCATGCTGATCACCCACTTCGGCTCGCACATCTGCTTGTAGATGCGCTGCAGAACGGGCATCATCTTGATCGCGACGCGCCCGGCAACGATCAGCAGGTCGGCCTGGCGCGGGCTGAATCGCATGGCCTCAGCGCCAAACCTGGCAATATCGTACCGGCTGGCTCCGGTCGCCATCACCTCGATCCCACAGCAGGCGGTCGCAAATGGCAGCGGCCACAGCGAGTTCTTGCGGCACCAGTTCACGCCGTAGCGGCGGAAGAAGCGGACCAGCGAATCGAGTCGCGTGGTCAGGATGTCGTCACGGCTCATGGCGTGTGGGGCGTGCAGGTGCTTTTCGCCTCGAACATCACCGAGTTGAGGCGGAGTCCTCACGTCCATTCGAAGACCCCCTTCCGCCAGGCGTAGATGTAGCCGACGAGCAGGATGGCAAGGAAGATTGCCATCTCCAGGAGAAGAAACCCCGGGCCAAATACCTGGTTCCCGGCCGTCAGCGCGGCGCCCTCGACCGCGGCATCGCGGAAGATCGGGGCCCACGGCCACAGAAAGACCACTTCGACGTCAAACAGCAGGAACAGCATGGCGACGATGTAGAACCGGACATGGAACCGCCGTCGGGCGTCGCCAATGGGCGTCATGCCAGACTCATACGTGTCGTCCTTGACGGGTCCGCGCCGACTGGGGCCGATCACGTGGGTCAGGGCCAGGATCAGCAGTGCGGTGCCGACGATGACCAGAATCAGGACGAGAACCGGACTGTACGGGTGCATTCCGAGCAAGAGAGAATCCATCTGCGCAGACACCATCAACGCACCTGATCAATGCGTGCCCGGAAAACGGATCCAAGGCGATACGCAGGGCCCGAATACTTCAGCGGAGTGTAGGAGGAAACCGGACGGGGTTCAAGAAATCTTTCACAAAGCACCAGGGCCAGTGTACCCGCGCGTTCGGGCGGAGGTGTCCGCGAGCGGAGCACCTCCCGGGGGCGCACTTGCGGAGTGAGGGGCTCCGCGGAGAAGCTATGCCGCTGCGGGGGCAACAGGTCAACCGCAGGAGAACTCCAGTGCAGATCTGCAACCACGGAACGGTAGTGAGCTCCAGCCTCGATGATCGGCGGCAGAGTTGTGCGTTCCCCGGCATCTGCGTCCTGCCCAGCGGGCGGTGGCTGTGCACGTTCCGGGCGGCGCCGACCAAGCTGGCCACTGCCGGCCAGCGTGTTCTGCTCACCCTCTCGGACGACGAGGGCCGATCCTGGTCAGCGCCTCGCGAGCCGTGGGTGCCGCCGATCATCGACGGACGTCCGGGACTGCTCCGCGCAGCTCATCTCACGGCTCTGGGAGGCCCTCGTCTGCTTGTCGTGCTGTGCTGGGTGGATCACTCGGATCCGTCGCGGCCCTTCTTCAACACGGAGACCCAGGGGCTGCTCGACTCGAGGATTCTGCTGTCGTGGTCGGAAGATGCCGGTGAACACTGGTCTCCGCCGCGAATCATGGATACGACGCCGTTTCACATCCCCACCCCCATCACCGGACCCGTCCTGCGCCTCCACAACGGGGACCTCGCATGCCAGTTCGAACTGAACAAGCCGTACGACGACCTCAGTGTGTGGCGGCACAAGTCGGTGCTGCTGTTTTCGCGGGATGGCGGGAATACCTGGCCCGAACACGGGATTGCGAGCAGCGATCCGGAGAACCGCATTTTCTACTGGGATCAACGCCCCGCCGTGCTGAGCGACGGGCGTATTCTCGATCTCTTCTGGACCTATGATAATGAAGCGGGGGTCTACCTGAACATCCACGCGCGATCATCCGCCGACCACGGCCGCAGCTGGTCCGAGCCCTGGGACATCGGTGTTCCCGGGCAGCCTGCTCCCGCTGTGGAACTCGAGGACGGACGGCTCGCCATGGTGTACGTGGATCGCCAGGGGCCGCCGGTGGTCAAGATTCGGTGCAGCCGCGACGGCGGTCGAACATGGCCGGCGGCATCCGAGCTGGTGCTCTACGACAGCGCGCTCCAGTCCCAGACGCGCCCGAAAGGCTCGATGCAGGATTCGTGGGCGGAGATGGGGGCGTTTTCGGTGGGGCTGCCCATGACCGCCAGGCTGCCGGGCGGAGACTTCCTTGTGGTGTTTTATGCCGGGCTGCATGCGGATGCGACGGACGTGAAATGGACGCGTGTTCGCCCATGACCCGCAGGAAATCCGAGTTTCTCGCGCCCGGCGTCCGCCTCGGCCCGTCCGGTGCTCGGAGCCCTGCCCCGCGGAACGGACCAGGGGCGAACCGCGCGACGTGAAGTCCGCCGCTCCGGTTGGGTGAGATTCTGTTGATTGAGGTTCCAGATTGGTCGATAATCCAGCGGGGTAACGCCTGCCACGGGGAAATACTGGGGGCACTTCCAAATGTGCGGAATCGTTGGATATATCGGACAGAAGAAGGCCCTGCCGATCCTGATCGAGGGCCTGAAGCGGCTCGAGTACCGGGGATACGACTCGTCCGGCGTCGCCACGCTGGAGCAGGACCGGATCGCCGTCACGCGATCCGTCGGGCGGATCAGCACCCTCGAGGCCAGGCTGAATCTTGAGGGCAGCGGGAGCACGACCGGTATCGCCCACACACGCTGGGCGACGCACGGCGGGCCGACCGAAAACAACGCGCATCCTCATACCGCGTGCGACGGGCGGATCGCGCTCGTACACAACGGAATCATCGAAAACTACCGGGCCCTGCGCACATTCCTCGAACAGCAGCAGGTCTGTTGCACGACCGAGACGGACACCGAGGTGCTTGCCAAGCTGGTCGGGCATTTCTACGCCGGCAATCTCGAGCAGGCGGTCCGGGATGCCCTGCACGAGGTCCGGGGCACGTACGGGATTGCCGTGATCTGCGCGGACGAACCCGATCGGATCGTCGTCGCGCGGAACGGCAGCCCGCTTATCGTCGGGATCGGCAGCGACGAGTACATCGTGGCCTCGGATGCGGCGGCCATCATCGAGCACACCGCCCAGGTCGTGTACCTCTCCGACGGCGAGATGGCAGTCGTGAGCCGCGGCGGTTTCCGCACCATGACGCTGGACGCGGTACCGGTCACGAAGGAAGTCCACGAAGTCGAGTTCTCGCTCGACCAGATCGAACTCGGCGGCCACCCGCACTTCATGGCGAAGGAAATCTTCGAACAGTCGCAATCGATCGCAACGACACTGCGGGGCCGCCTGCACGTGCGCGAGGGAATGATCCACCTCGGCGGCATCGCCCACCTGACGCGCGACCTCGCACGGGCCCACCGGATTATCTTCACCGCACAGGGTACCGCCTGGCACGCCGGACTGGTCGGCGAGTATCTCTTCGAAGATATCGCCAAGCTTCCCGCCGAGACCGAGTACGCCAGCGAGTTCCGTTACCGGAATCCGCTGATCGAGGACGGCACGGTCGTGATCGCGATCAGCCAGTCGGGTGAGACGGCGGATACTCTCGCGGCACTCCGCGAGGCGAAGGAGAAAGGCGCACTCACGCTCGGCGTGGTGAATGTCGTCGGCAGCACCATTGCACGCGAGGCGGACGCGGGCGTATACCTGCACTGCGGGCCGGAAATCGGCGTCGCGAGCACAAAGGCATTTACCTCCCAGATTGCCGTCCTGACGATGATGGCCATCCAACTCGGGCGGCGACGATTCCTGTCACAGGCGGACGCACATGGGCTGATCCAGGCGCTCGCCCGGGTGCCGGAGCAGGTCAACTGGACACTCGAGCAGTCTGACGCCATCCGGGGCGTCGTTGAGCAGTACATCGACCGCGAAAACTGGCTCTTCCTCGGTCGCGGCTACAACTACCCGACCGCACTCGAGGGCGCCCTCAAGCTCAAGGAAATCAGCTACATCCACGCCGAGGGCATGCCGGCCGCTGAGATGAAACACGGCCCGATCGCCCTCATCAACGAAGGCATGCCGGTCGTCTTCATCGCGACTCGCGGTAATCAGTACGAGAAAGTTCTCGGCAATATTGAGGAAGTCCGCAGCCGTGGCGGAAACGTTCTGGCGGTCGCCACACAGGGCGACGAGGACATCCGCGATGTGGCGGATCACGTGTTCTACGTGCCGGACGTGCCGGAACCGCTGCAGCCGCTGCTGACGGTTGTGCCGCTCCAACTGGTGGCATATCACGCGGCGGTGCTGCGCGGGTGCAACGTCGACAAGCCGAGGAATCTCGCGAAGAGCGTCACCGTCGAGTAGCCCTCTGCGGCGCTGGCGTGTCCGACTCGAGGCGTGCTGCGGAAGCCGCCGCATCGATTATGGCCAGTGCTCATCCAGCGGCAGGATCATCCCGTGATGGGCGATCCTCACATCCAGGTCAGGGGCGGCGCGACGCACCTGACGCCCCAGCTCGTCCCACGTGAGCGGCCGATTCACCTCGGAATGAACATGCCGCGCATCTTCGTAGCCGGAGTAGTGGATCAGGTAAGTGCGCCGCGCGCCCCATGTCCTGACGAGTTGCAGAGCATCCTTGATGCACTGATGGCCGGTGTCGGGGTTGCGGTTCCACGTATTGGCCTCGATGAAGCAAACATCGGCCCCGAACCAGGCTGGATCGTTCGCGCTGGCCGGCCGCAACAGGTCGCAGGTAAGCACGACCTTCTTGGGATCACCCGGGTCCGGCGCCAACACCTCGATGGCATAGCTGACGGCCCCCGGCGCCGTGCTGCCGTGCTCGACAGCAATCGGTGTCACACGCAATGCCCCGACATCGATCGCCCGCCCCGGCACAACCGGATTGTGAACCATCGCGCTGCCCGCCAGCCAGGGAAACAGCCGTTGCGGTCCCGTCTGCCAGCACGGCTCGGTGCAATGAACGGTGAGAGGACGAGGCTGGTCCCTCCGGCCATTCCGACGGACTGCCGACGAGAGCCAGTCCAGGTGCGCAACGTGATCAAAGTGCGAATGGCTCAGGAACACCTCGTGGACGACGTGCACGTCGTGGGTGCGTTCAAAATCGAGCAGCGACTGCATCACGCCCAGACCGCAGTCCACCAGGGTGTGCCGTCGCATAGCCCCGTCGGGGCGCCGCTGGATGAGGGAGTACGAGACGTTGGCGACGCGGTAAGGGTCGGCGTCACGGATCTCGTTGCAGTGCGCACAATCGTGCCCGAATTCGGCCATCCAGGCACTGTGGATCCCGTTCACGCGCAGCTGGAGCATGTCCTGTCCTCCCGTGCGCACGAGAGTGATGCAGATTCGCTCAGGTTTCAAGAACTCTACGGCCGATTTCGATGAGTGTTCGCGCACGGGGTGTGCGCCCAATCGGCCGCGCTTGCGTGGAGATCCTTCAATGGCCGTGCTGGTGGATGATCGGGCTTATCAACCGCAGGGTGGCGCCGCACAGACCCTGCGGGAACTCGCCAGGGAAGTTTGCGAGTCGGCGGGCAACTCCGGGCCGCGGCTTGTCATGTCGGTGCGATGCGACGGAAACCTCGTGACAAGCGACAGGCTGAACACTGTTCTTGACACGGCGGTCAATCGCTACCAGCGGCTCGAACTGCAGACCGGCCCGGTCCGCCCCATGGTTTCGGCCGCCCTCGCACAAGCCGCCCAGTTGCTCGATCAGGCAGGCGAATCGCGCGGGCAGATCGCGGACCTCCTCGCGGCTGGGGACGTGGAAAAGGGGATGGCTGCCCTCGGCGCACTCCTGGGGCAATGGAAGCAGGCGCAGGCCGCGATCCCGGTTTGCGCCGAGGCGATGCGTGTCGATCTGGACAGTCTGCAGGTTGACGGAACGAACTTGAACGATATTGTCGCCACAATGAAGGCAAAGCTGGAGGAACTTCGATCCAGCCTGGAATCTGGCGACATGGTCCTGGTCGGAGATCTGCTCCGCTATGACTTCGAGTCGCCCCTGACTCAGTGCGGGCAGCTGGTGCGAGAGCTGCAGACGCGTGCTGTGCCTGAATAATCCGGGCCTCCCCTCCCGGCGCAAGATGCGGGGTCGGCGGTTGCTGCCGACCCCGTTCTGATTCGCACAGTAAGCCGGCGAGTTACGGGCAGCTCACGGTCTGTCCCATCCGGGTCTTGGCCAGGCTCTGATCAGTGATCGAGACAGTGCCGTCCGCATCGAAATCGCATCGAGCAGTGGCCGCCGTCGTCGCTCCCAGCTTCGCCCGGACAAACAGGACGTCACCGAGGTTGATCACGCCGTTTCCGTTGGCATCTCCCACAAGAGCGCGGAAGCTGCAGTTCGTATCGCCGCTGATCATCAGCTCACTGCCGTCCGTCGCCTGGACAGCGCCGGCAAGGTCGATGGAATAGCAGACACCGTCCGATACGCTTGACGGATCAAACTCCATTTCCAGGGTATTTCCGTTGACGGTGTAGGTGAGCCAGGCCGGAATAACGCCGTTGCTCGAAGTAATAACCGGATTGTCGATAAAATCCGCTGGTCTGTTGAATTCGATTGCGAGCCGTAGGACACCGCCTGTCCGAGGCTCAACGCTGATGCCGCTGCCGGTGGCGGTAGGGTTAAGGGAAACACCGTAATCGGTCCCACCATGGCTCTTGACACTCCGCCACGCAACCGCAGTGAGCGGCGCCGGCGCTGCCGTCGTGAAACTCCAGACGGGGCCAGCCGCCATGCCTGCCAGATTCTTAGACGTCACTTGCCAGAAGTAGGTTGTGTTGGGTGCGAGACTGGCCGGCGTGTAGCTTGTACCCACCTGGCTCGTCGCAACCACCGGAGGAGGATTCGTCGTGCCGAAGGCGATGTTGTGTGATGTCGCTTCGCTTCCGGCCGTCCAGGTCAGCGACGGGATCGGAGAGTACGCCACGCCGGACGCTCCGTCGGCCGGATTCGGGTTCGTCGGCGCACCAGGAAGCGGAATGTCCCGCAGCTCGAAAGTAATTGTATCGCCAGCAGTCTGCTCGGCGGCTGTCGCAAACGCGTTCTGCACGACCGCCATGCTGATATCGCCCCGAAGGACGTTGATCCCCGCACCGGGGACAACCTTCAATACGTAGGTCCCCGCTGGCAGATTCGACGTATTCATCTGCCCTTCGAAGAGAGGCACAATCCCGCGACCCTGGACCGGTTCGTTCGGGATCGGGCCCTCGATACCCACGCCGGGCGTGGTCGAGGTCGACCCGCTGCCGGGGCTCCACTGGTAGTAGCCGGCGCCCATG
>CAZJTF010000314.1:0-8368 GCA_964548565.1 uncultured Planctomycetales bacterium
ACCCGCGAGGGCAACGACCTTTGGCTCGAAATGCAGGAGGCGACCTTCAAGGACGCCCAGGGCAACGTCAAGCAGGTCATGGATCACACCGCGATGGTCTTCGGCCAGATGAACGAGCCGCCGGGCGCGCGTCTGCGGGCCGCCCTCAGCGCACTCACGATGGCCGAGTGGTTCCGCGACGAGTCGGGTGCGGATACGATGCTTTTCGTCGATAACGTGTTCCGCTTTTCGCAGGCGGGCTCCGAGGTATCGGCCCTCCTCGGGCGTATGCCTTCCGCGGTCGGTTACCAGCCGACGCTTGGCACCGAGATGGGCGAGCTGCAGGAGCGGATCACCTCCACAAAGTTCGGGGCCATTACCTCCGTGCAGGCCGTGTACGTCCCCGCGGATGACCTGACCGACCCCGCGCCGGCCACGACGTTCACGCACCTGGACGCGTTCATCGTGCTCTCGCGCGGCATCAGCGAAAAGGGCATCTACCCGGCCATCGACCCGCTGGCGTCTTCCAGCCGCATTCTGGACGCCCAGTACATCGGGGAGCGGCATTACAGGGTCGCCCAGTCGGTGCAGCGGATCCTGCAGCGATACAGGGATCTGCAGGACATCATTGCGATCCTTGGCGTGGATGAACTGTCCGAAGAGGACAAGCTCACGGTCAGCCGGGCTCGCAAGATCGAGCGGTTCTTCAGCCAGCCGTTCTTCGTCGCTGAGCCGTTCACCGGTTTCCCCGGCAACTACACGCGTAAGGAAGACGCGATCCGCAGCTTCGAGGAGATCGTGGCCGGCAAGTGGGACCACCTCCCGGAGCAGGCGTTCATGTACGTCGGAACGGTTGAAGATGCGGCAGCCAAGGCGGAAAAGCTGAAAGCATGATTTTCTCGCGGGTCGGTTGTCTGTCGGCGCAGTGCGAGAAGGCCCGGCGGGCAGCGGAAGTGCAGGATTGAGCGAAGCGACAACCGGAATGGACGAGTGACGTGGCTACAGCCTTTCATTGCAGTGTGATCACGCCTGAGGGCAGGATCTTCGACGGCAAGGCCGATTTCGTCGCCGTTCCGGCGATCGATGGCGAGGTTGGTATCCTGCACAACCGCGCACCGCTGCTGGCGATGCTCGGAGCGGGTCGCCTTCGGATCGTGTCGTCCGGTGACGAGCAGGAGTGGTTTGTGGCAGGGGGCTTCGCGCAGGTCATCAATGACGAGGTCACCATTCTGACCCAGCAGGGCATTCCCCGCGATCAGATCGATTCAGACAAGGCGCGGTCCCAGCTTCAGGAGGCCCGCTCGATCAAGGCCACCGACGAAATCGCCGCCAAACGCAAGGAACAGCTCGAATCGGCCGCCAGAGCCCAGCTGCGGCTCGCAAAGTGACCTCGACCGCGCGTCTCACCCCGCGACGTTCTCTGCTGCCGCTTTTTCGCGTGCTATGATCTCGCGGGAGCACCCTTCCCGGAGGTAGTTCCGTGCCTGAGTGTCAGAAGAACGAATCCACAAGGCCGAAGACCCTGTCACCGGCCGAAAAGCGGTCGATCCACGACGGCGTCGAAACATGGGACGACTGCTGCGTGTGCGAAGCCGAACCCCGCTGGCAGCAATTGGGTGAAGAACTGGAGGAGAGCACCGGAGCGCGTGGTTCTGAGGGGCAGGAGTAGGTTGCCTCCCATCGCGGTTCACTACTACGCCGACAGGCCTGCGCCTCGGATGAGACGACTTGCAGCGAAAACGCGAGAAGACGGTGGCTACTCCCCCAGCGCTTTGACGATCGCATCCAGGTCGTCGGCGACCTTCCGCGGAGGGTTGGCGCAGACTCCTGTCGGGGCCGAGGGTGGCGGCACCTGGGCCGCCTTCATGTTGAGGCCGGTGTGGTAGTAAACGGTTGCATCGGGATCCTTCAGCTCGTGTCCCGTCAAAATACAGACGACGCGCTGGTCCGGAGAGACAACGCCTTCCTTCAGCAGTTGCCGGAGGCCCGCGACGGTCGCCGCGCTGGCGGGCTCGCAGCCGAACCCGTAGCGGCCAATAAGGGCCTTGTTCTCCAGGATGTCCTCGTCCGTCACCTCGCGCACGACACCATTCATCACATCCAGCGCCCGCAACGCCTTCGGCAGATTCACCGGGCGCGCGATTTCGATGGCGGACGCGATCGTGTGCGGCAGGTAGTGCGACTCGTCCATGGCGGCGTAGAGCCCGTTCACCTTCGTCCTGTCGAAACGCCCGTCATTCCATCGCACGCCGTCCCGCTCGTACACCTGATACAGGGTGTCCGCTCCGGTGGCGTTGACGACCGCCAGGCGTGGAATTCGTTCGATCAGGCCCAGGCAGTGCAGTTCTGAGAACGCCTTTCCGAACGCGCTGCAGTTCCCGAGATTGCCGCCCGGAACGATGACCCAGTCGGGCACTTCCCATCCGAGGGCCTCGAGCACGCGGTACATGATGGCCTTCTGGCCCTCGAGGCGAAACGGATTCACCGAGTTCATCAGGTACAGCCCGAGCTTGTCGGACACCTGCCGCACCCGTCGCAGGCATGCGTCGAAGTCACCTTCGACCTGCAGCGTCAGCGCGCCGTAGTCCAGCGCCTGCGACAGCTTGCCATACGCGATTTTGCCCGAGCCGATGAACACGATGCCCTGCATGGGCGGTTCGGTCTTGTGGGCGAACATCGCCAGAGAGGCCGAGGTGTTGCCGGTGCTCGCGCACGCCACGCGCTTCCGCCCGAGCATGCGGGCAAGCGTGAAGGCCGCGGTCATCCCGTTGTCCTTGAAGCTGCCCGACGGGTTCAGGCCCTCGTACTGGAGGTACAACCGCCGTGGCTGCATCCCGATTTCGCGCCCGAGCCGATCGTTGCACTCCAGCAGCGTGCGCCCCTCGCCGATGGTCACGATCTGGTCAGCCGGGGCGAATGGCAGCAGCTCGCGGAACCGCCACACCCCCGAAAAGTCCAGACGGCCTTCGGTCTTGAGGCCTTTCGTCATCCAGCGATGCTCGAAATAGCTGAGCGCCGAGGGGACCGCCAGCCGCTCCCAGTCATAACGGATGTCGAGGAGCGACCCGCAGTCGGGGCAGCTGAACACAACCTCCGTGATGCTGAAGGTCTTGCCACAGTCAGGATTGATGCAGATCTGGAAGGCTTTTTCTGTCATGCTGCGTCCCAGCGGGTCACCAGCTCATTCGGTCACGACTCCGCATCACCGCGAACCAGTCGGGGGGTGCGAATGCCCCGCGCGGGCGCGTTGCCCGTCGCTGTGAGGCGGCCGATTATCAGGGTGGGGGAGGGAACCGTCAAAGCCGGTGCGCACGATCCAGTTCGCGGTCCCGTTCGCGCTGTCGCTGGGTTGCGCGGCTGAGAACACGCTTTTCGCTGCGCGTCAAACTTTGCAGGCCTTCACGGTGAACCTTGGCGAGAATCCGATCGACTTCTTCCTGCTCGTCACGGAGCTGCTGCTGCCGACGCGCCCACGCACCCGTGCGTGTCCGGCGACCGCCGCCGCGGCCCAGAAACCCGAGGTCGACCCGTACGCGCGGCATGATGCCCCAGGCGTAGAACATCCCGAGCCCGCTCAGAGCGCCGGCCACGTGGCAGACTTCGCCGCCGGCGTTCTGAACGTTCCCCCCGAGCACCTGCAACAGCAGGATGGCCAGCATGATCAGTCCGAAGATCCGGATCGGCATCGGGAAGATGAACAGCACCACCTGGATGTGGGGGAAGAGGACGATCGCCGCCATCAACAGGCCGTAGATCGCGCCGCTGGCTCCGACGAGAGGAATCGACGCGTACCGTTCGCTGATGACACCCAGGAGGAGGTAGGCAATGCCGCCGACGAGACCACATGTCCCGTAGAACTGCAGGAAGCGTTCGTGGCCGAAGGTTCGCTCGAACTCCGTCCCGCAGATGTAAAGCATGAGCATGTTCACGACAAGGTGCAGGACACCCGCGTGCATGAACATGTACGTGAACGGTTGCCAGACGTGGAGCGAACGGACGCCGTCGAGGCTCAGGCCCAGGAGGCCCGTCAGGTCGATTGGGGAGCGATTTGTCAGAACCTGCAGAACAAAGATCACCGCGTTTGCGATGATCAGCCATCCGACCGCCGAGCCGGGACGGCGGAACCTGATTCGGAGTTCAGGGCGATCAGAGTCGTCGCCTGAGTACGGTCGATCGCGCCAGCTCATACAGCCCTCGTCTTCGCATAATAATAGACATGCAGGGCGGCGATTGTCTTCGCGTCCACGATCCGGCCGTCCGCCGTTGCGGTCAGGGCCTCTTCCAGCGGTATCAGTTCAACGCGGATCTGCTCGGTTTCATCGAGTCTCTGCATCGCAGGGGCCAGCTCGCTCGCGACGAATGCGTGGATGAACTCGTTCGTGAACCCCGGTGTGGTGAAAAAACCGCACAGGGGGACCAGCCGGCCGGCAATGTAACCGGTTTCCTCTTCGAGCTCTCTGGCGGCGCAGGCCATCGGCTCTTCCGGCGGCTCCATGGTGCCGGCGGGCAGTTCCAGGAGCTCGCGGTCGATCGCGAATCGGCGGTTGCGGATCATGACGACCCTCCGCGCGTCCAGAAGGGGCAGAATCAGCACCGCCCCCGGGTGAACCACCACCTCGCGGTGAACCGCCCCCCGGCCTGGAACGTTATAAGTTCGGCGCTCGACGTTGAACTTCGCTGATGTCAGCAGAATGTCCGGCATGGCATCCGTTCGGTTGGGACTGACGGAGAAGGCAGCGACCTGCCGGTCGCCCGAGCGTGCACCCGTTCTGTCCGATTATAACTTTGCCCGCGCGCGCCGGGCAACGGCAGGGGCGTCCCGTTTCGCTTGTCACAGCTGGCGCCGAACTTTATATTACAGAATTCGTTCGCCAGACCACCCGGGACGGCTGACTTCGGGCGCGGGACGTGAGCAAACGTATCGTCATTATGGGGTCGACCGGCTCGATCGGGGTCAGCACGATCGATGTTGTCCGGAGCCTGGGTGCGGATTACCAGGTGGTCGGCTTGGCCGCCCGGAGCCGCTGGGAGGATCTCCTCGAACAATGCGGGCTCCTGCACCCCCGGGCGGTTGCGATCGCGGATCCGGCCTGCGCCTCCAGACTGCGGCCGCGGCTCAACGGAACCGAGCTCCTGACGGGCCCCGAGGGGCTGGTCGAGCTCGCCTCGCGGCCCGAGAGTGATTTTCTCGTGGCAGCGATCGTCGGGGCGGCCGGTTTGGCGTCCACCGTTGCCGCCGTACAGGCAGGAAAGACGGTCGGGCTGGCAAACAAAGAAACCCTCGTCGTGGCCGGCTCGATCGTCGTGCCGCTGGCCCGAAAAACGGGGTCGCACCTGCTGCCGATCGACAGCGAGCATTCGGCGATTTTTCAGGCCATGGCGGCGGGACGCCGATCGGAAGTGCGTCGGGTCTACCTGACGGCCAGCGGCGGACCTTTCCGGACCTGGTCAGCCGAACAGATCGCGGAGGCCACCCTCGAGGATGCCCTCCGGCACCCGACCTGGAGCATGGGTCCGAAGATCACGATTGACTCCGCGACCATGATGAACAAGGCGCTGGAGATCATCGAGGCCCGATGGCTGTTCGATCTGGATGCCGATTCCATCGAAGTTCTCGTCCACCCGGAGTCGATCATTCACTCGATGGTGGAGTTCTGCGACGGGTCGGTGATCGCCCAGCTCGGCACGCCGGACATGCGGACGCCGATCCAGTATGCCCTGACCTGGCCCGAGCGGCAGAAGGGGTGTTGCGGGCGGCTCGATTTCTCGACGATCCGGCGGCTGAACTTCGAGCCGCCGGACCTGGAGCGTTTTCCGGCACTGCGGCTGGGCTACGAAGTGGCCCGGACGGGCGGGACGGCTGGAGCCGTGTTGAACGCCGCCAACGAGGCGGCGGTCGAAGCGTTCCGCGAAGGGAAGATTGCCTTCGGGCGGATTATCGAACTGGTTCAGATGGTCCTGCAACGCCACGATGTGCGACAGGAGCCCGATCTGGAGACACTGCTGCAGGCCGATGCGTGGGCTCGGCACGAGGTGAATGAATGCTTGAGGTCGTGACAGGCGTGCCCGGCTCCCAGATCCTGGGGTCTATCACCGGTTTCCTTTCGGAGTTCAAGGACTACTTCCTGATCTTCGCCGGGTTCTCGGTGGTGATCTTTTTCCACGAATTGGGCCACTTCCTGGCCGCCAAGGCGTGCAATGTCCGGGTGGACAAGTTTGCGATCGGCTTCGGCAAGGAGCTGTTCGGCTTCACCCGCGGAGAAACACGCTATTCCTTCAACGTCCTGCCGCTCGGCGGGTACGTCAAGATGCTCGGCCAGGAAGACTTCGCGGTCGACAAGTCCGGCGAGCTCATGGTCAGGAACGATCCGCGCGCGTTCACGCATAAGCCGGTGGGCCAGCGGATGATCATCGTGTCAGCCGGCGTGGTGATGAACCTCCTGTTCGCCGCGCTGGTCTTCATGCTCGTGTTCATGATCGGCGTGGATTTTCCCCCGGCCGTCGTCGGTTTGATGGAAATGGAATCCCCGGCCGAGCGCGCCGGCCTGCGTGTCGGCGACCGGATGCTCGAGATTAACGGGCAGGAAATCGCGGATTTCAACGACGTGCCGCCGGCCATCCTCCTGTCCGACCCCTCCGAGACACTCAAGATTCTCGTCGAGCGGACGGATCCGAGCACGGGTCAATCCTCCCGCCACACGATCGAGGTCCGCCCGGAGCGGTACCGCGACCCCAACAAGCGTCAGATCGGCGTCGCGCCGCCCATGAACAACGTCGTGGCGATGGCGATCGCCGATCCGGCGTTGCCGCCGGACCAGCAACTCCAGACCGGCGACAAGATCGTGGCCGTCAACGGCAAGAAGGTCGACGGCCTGATCCAGATCAACGAGGCCATCGTGCACGAGCGGGGACGATGGACCACGCTAACCGTGGAGCGCCCCGCCAAAGAGGAAGGCGGGCAGCCTCGGGAACTCTCGATCAAGAGGAAAGCGAACCTGCTGTTCCGGCCTTCCGGAGACGCGTACAAGGAGAGTGGGCATCTCCTCGGGCTCGTTCCACGGCGTCAGATCAACATCGTGAATCCCGGCGGACCGGCCGACCGCGCCGGCTTCAAGCCCGGCGATGTGATCGTCCGTTGGGGAAACCAGGCAGCCCCGACCCTCGAGGAGGTGCTGAAGAGCATCGCGGAGAACGCGGATCGTGACATCCGGGTGACCGTCCGGCGACGAAACCCCGGCGGTGAGGATCAGCAGCTGAATTTCGAGGTCCGCCCCCGTGTCCCCGGCTGGTTCCGATCGTCCGAGCGTCCCAAAGTGGGGATGGACCCGTACGGCCAGGAGGATGACCGCCTCATCGTCGCGGACATCGTCCCCCGTCTCGACAAGGACATGCCCACACCGGCGGCCGCCCTCAAGGACGTGATGCCCAGGGGTTCGCTGCTCACGAAGATCAACGGTGAACCGGTCGCGAACTGGAACGAAGTCGTCTCCCGCTTCATCGAGCTTGCCGGGAGCAACGTGAAACTCACGTGGAGCTACGAAGGTCAGCCTGAGCAGACCGGCGAAATCTACATCCCGCACACACTGGGGACCACGTTCAAACTGCCGGCCGAAGACCGGATCACCCGGATCGCCGGACAAAGCCACACCCTGTTGGATCTCGACGGCAATCCCACGCAGCTGTCGGCCAGCGACTGGCGGGGCGCCCGCGAGATGCTGCGACCTCTGGTCGGTCAGACCATCGAGGTGGAACACCGCGGATACCTGGACGCCGAACCGAAAGTTGAGAAGGTGACTGTCACCAAAGAAATGCTCGACACCTGGGTGCAGCGGATTCAGTACCAGGTCGTCGACTCGCTCGTGACGGACGTGGTGAAGAGCGAGGTGCAGGTGCTCAACCCGATCACCGCGATGGGGATCGGCGTCCGGAAGACCTACTACTTCATCGAGCAGGTCTACATGATGATGAAGCGGATGGTCTTCACGCGCTCGGTGAGCATGGACAATGTGTCCGGCCCGGTGGGGATCGTCAGCATGGGCAAGGAGATCGCCAGCCACGACCTGGTGATGCTGATGTACTTCCTGGCCTTGATCTCGGCCAACCTGGCGGTCATCAACTTCCTGCCGCTGCCCATCGTGGACGGCGGGCTGTTCATGTTCCTGATCATCGAGAAGATCAAAGGTCGTCCGATCAGCCTGCGCGTCCAGGTCGCGACACAGATCATCGGCCTCGTGCTGATCATCGGGATCTTCTTCTACGTGACCTTCAAGGACTTCGAGAAGATCTTCGGGTAGGTGACGATCCGCCTGGCTGCCAGACGCCGTACAGAGCGCGTTGAGGATGCGCGAGGATGCTCCGGGCGGTGATCCCGCGATTCAGCCCGCCCGGC
>CAZJTF010000315.1:0-8360 GCA_964548565.1 uncultured Planctomycetales bacterium
TGCGAACCATCGAGGAGTTCGACTTCAAGCTGCAGACCTCCGTACGCTTGTCGCTTCTGGGCAGCTATCTGGGGCCGGAACTCGTCAGCGAGGGACGCTGCCTGATCCTCGGGGGCAGCGTCGGAACGGGCAAAACGCATCTGGCCGTGAGCATTGCTTACCGAGCCATCCAGAACGGCTACGACGCCTGCTTCACCACGGCGGCGGAACTCATTGATGAACTCTCTGCGGCGGCCGTCGAGGGACAACTGCGCAAGGCGCTAACTCCGTACCTGCAAGCCCACGTGCTGGTGATCGATGAGGTGGGCTACATCACCTACTGCGGCGACGCGGCCAACGTGCTCTTCCAGGTGGTCAACCATCGCTACCTGCACCGCAAGTCGATGCTGTTCACCACCAACAAGCCGCTGAACCAGTGGGGCCGCGTGCTGCACGACGCGGACCTGGCCGAGGCCATCACCGACCGGGTCCTGGAACGCGGGCGGTTCATCCAACTTCGCGGGTCGTCCTACCGAACGCGGCATCTCAAGGCCGCCGAGAGAGAGTCAGAGCCGGCCTGCACGTGACGGCGGTAGGCTTGTGGGATCGGGCCGGCGGCGGATAGGATCGACGACGACCTGGGCGGAGGATAGAGCAACGGTGGGAACCGACTCGAGCGCCGACCCAGGGGCCAAGACCGAAGGGCGGGCGGACCGCCCGGCGTGCTCCGCCCGTTCTTCCCTCACCCTTCGGGATTGGCAGCAAAGCGATAAATCCCTCGCGGCGATCAGCCGCGAGCAACGAGCGTCGAGGTGGTCAGAATATCCGGAAAAAAGTGGTCAGAATTTCCGGAACGCGCACCCCCCCATTGGCAGGCGGTGATTCACTATCTCGACTGCCGGCTGGCTATCGAGAACAACATCAACTTCGTGCCCCGCATGGCTACCATGCACGGCTCGGACTGCAACCGTGTGCCGCCTCCGGGCGCTCGCTTAAGCGGGCCCTTCCATCTTCACCAGGGCCGTTCAACAACCCAGTTGAGAGGCGGTTTCACGTGAAGAATGCGTCTGCAGAAGAGCTTCATGAAGCTCCGCGCTGGCAGTCGCTGAAAACACTTGTATTTTCTTCATCCGCTCGCAGTTTTTTGTGCCTTGCCGGTACAACAATCGAAAGGAAAACGTCCAGGGAACCGAGCCGGAATAGAAGTCTTCTCGTTAGCAGCTGACGTGCGGCCGCGCCTCTCTGGGGAGACAGACCGTACACGCAATAGGGGCTTGCATGCGACCATTCCTCACGGCCAAGGAGCATGCGACGGGGCCGCGTCCAGAGGAACGCCCCGGTCCGTGCGGCCTTCGCCGTTTCCACCTTGGGTCGCGACGGCGGCCCTGGGAGACTTCGCCATGTGTAAACGGATTGCCTCCTTTGTTGCCGCGGCCCTCACCTGTTTCGCCGCTGCATGTTCACCCGGTCAGGACGGCGGTGCTGACGAGCTGTTCGAGCCGCACAACTGGACACAGCTCAATGGCGATCCTCAGGCCAGTGGGTTCAATCCGGTTCACACCGTTGGATTCGCCGGCGGGCTCAAATGGGCGGCGCACGTCGGGCCGGTTCTGGCTGCTGCGCCGGTTTCCTCTCCCAGCGGCAATGTCTATGTCGCCAACTCGCTGGGCACGCTTTTTGGCTTTTCGCCCAACGGCGACATGGTGCTGGCCAAGGGTTTCGTGGGGGAGGCCATCCTTTCGACGCCGGCGGTTGATGAGAACGGCGACATCTACCTCATTACCTCGCTCGTGAATAGCAGCAACGGCCAGATCGCCTGCACGCTTAGACGTCTAAGTCCAGACGGGGATATCCTCCACAGCGCAGAGGTTCCTCTCACGACAGCCTCACCGAAGGTAATCCGCGGGCGCATTCTTGTGTCCACTCTGGTGCCGCCACCTCTTTCAAACCTCGCGCGCGGAGAGGTCATTGCCTTTGATGCGGGTCTCAACGTGATCGCGCGCGTGGGCGTCGGGTGTGCGAACAGCACCTGTTTCACCGCCGGCAGTGATTTCCCCTGCCTGACGCTGGACTGCATATTTCTGCCGGACCCGCCCAGTGAGAAGCAGCCACGCATGCCTTCCGTCGCGGTCACCGATGCAGGCAACCTGGTGGGTACCGGCGAGTTGCTGGTCGTTGCGTGCGCATCGCCCTGCCTGGCAGCCTATAGGTTGCGCGCGTTCACGTTTGAACCACTCTGGAGTACCTCGCTCGACAGCGACCCCTGCGACGATCAGTTCGAGCAACACACTTCGCCGGCCATCGTGCTGGGCGGCGTTGTACTGATCGGGCATAACCACGGTAGATTGTTCGCGTTCGACGCAGTTTCCGGCGAGCGGATGTGGACGACCAGTGTGGGTTTGATGACCGGCACGCCAACGGCGGGGTTGCGGCAGATCTACGCATCAACGACCAGCGGGCTCTACGAGCTCGACGCCAACGGGTCTATTCTGCAGCACCGGCCGGATGCCGGGGTGATCAATACGGCGCCGGCACAGACTCTCGACCACGTCTTTGTCGCCGCCCGCAACGGGCTGTACGCCTTCACCCCCGACCTGAGCGCCATGGTCCGCGTCAGCAAGCAGCTCAGTCCGCACTCCGATCCTGCAGTCGACGCGGCGGGCAACGTTTACGTTGTCACGAAGGAGGGTGTGCTGGAGGCGTACAGCGCCAGTCCTTTTGTTTTTCACCTGGCGGTGCCAGCTGTCACTTGGCATACGCCGATTGACGGAGGCACGCTCTCCTACGCCGTTGGCCAGCAGCTTACAGTGAATGTCGACGCCGCGCCCGGCGAGACGTTCCAGGGCACCGTGGCGTTCGAGTCCGATCCCGACGGCGGGCTCTGCGAAGTGAACGGAACGGCGCCCACCATCACCTGCGTGACCGATCGTCCGCTCACGCTCGGAACGCACCGTCTCACCGCCTACGCCCGCCACCCAACTGGGCTGGTCAGCGCCGGGGCCATCACCGTGCAGGTGGTGAGTCGGCCGCCGGCGGTCACGATCAACTCGCCGCGGGACGGCCAGAAGTTGTTTGACCAGGACACGATCACCTTCACGGCAATGGTCAACGATCCCGAGGAGCCGGACTTCCCGGCGCACCACGTTCGTTGGACCTCGGACATCGCCGGCGATCTGGACACGGGCCTGACCATTCAGCGGGCGCTGATTGCCGGCAGCCATACCATCACGGCCACGGCCACTGATTCCAAGGGCATAACCGGAAAGGCAACCCTCACCATCCAAGTCGTCACCAATACCGTGCCGATCGTCGAGATTACCGCACCCAAAGACACGGACATCTTTAACAATCAGGACACGATTACGTTTACTGCAAAGGTGACCGACCCCGACGAGCCGAGTTTTCCCTCCGGTCAGGTTGGCTGGACCTCAAATCTTGACGGGGAGCTGGGTACCGGCCTCGCCATTCAGCACAAACTGACTGTCGGCGATCACACGATTACCGCCACCGCCACCGACTCCCAGGGTGCTGCGGCGAGCGACACCGTCAGTCTCCATATCTTTCCGGATTGAGAGGGAAACCCCATGTGCAGGCGAATCGGGTTGCTTGCTGTCGTTGCGGTGGTGGCGGTTTCCGGCTCATCCTGCCCTCCGCGAGAATCCACACCAGATAACCCCAACCCGCTTGAGCCGCGCTCCTGGTCCCAGGCCTTCGGCGACAGGGAGAACAGCGGGTTCAACGCCGTACACAGCAACTACGCGCTGCCGCCGTTCAAGAAATGGAGCGCGCCGGTGGGCGTTCTGACCAACTCCCGGCCTATTGTTTCGCCAGATGGCAAGATCTTTGTCGGCAACGTCGCCGGTGAGCTGGTCGCGCTCAACCCCGATGGCACCGAGTACCGGCGCCGCAAGCTCGACGAATCCATCCTGTCTTCGCCGGCCGTCAATACGCAGTCTGGCGAGATATTCGTCGTCGGGCAGCGCTCTCTGGACGACAAGCGTTTCGAGTCGCGGCTCTACCACCTCGACGCCGGTTTCGGGCTGCACAACATCTCCCACGATTCCTTCTCCACCTCCGCGGCACCCAAGCTATGGCGCGATTTTGTGTTCGTCCCTTCCGGTTACGACCTGCTGGTCTTCGATCAGGCGACGCTCGGTTTGGTAGGCCGGGTCTTTGCGGACAGCTGCTTGAACCTGGTCTGCGGTGTGAGCCCCATCCTCGACTGGTTGGCCGAGAACAACTTCGTTGCCTGCCTGGTGATCGAGCATCCGACCAGCATCAATGGCGTGGCGAATTGCGTCCCGGGGGGCGACAAGCCCTCACCACCACTGCCCTGGGAGACGTCGGTGGCGATCGTGGATTCGCCGACACTGGTGGGCGACGCCAACCGGCCGATCATCGTTGTTGTCACCAACCGCTGCGCGACAGCGATGCGGTTTTATCCGGACGGGGACTCCCCCTCCGTAGGATCGTTCGGAGGCGATCCACACTTTGAGGTCCTCTGGGGATACGCCCTGGTGGAAGTGGATTGCGATTTTGACACGGTGCGCAGCAGCTCACCGGCAGCCGTGCTGGGCGGACAGGTCATCATCGGAGACGAACATGCACGTGTGCTCTCGCTCGACCTGCTCACGGGGCGTAAGAACTGGGAACGCAAACTGGAAAAAGCCTATTTTGTGGACTCGACACCCGCCGCCTCGCTCCGGCAGATCTACGTGCCCACGCAGGGCGGCCTCTTCGTGCTCGACAGCGACGGCGACGTGCTGAGCAAATCCCCGTTGCGTGGCTTCGGTGGCGGCGTGGCCCTCTCGCTCGATTTCGCCTACGTCACCACCCGTGAAGGCGTGCACACGTTCGAACTGGACCCGACTGAAGGCTTCGCTTTCGACGGCTCGATTGGAACCGATACTCCGATCGGTGACAGCCTCCCCTCGCTTGGCGAAGACGGGACGCTGTATGTCTCGACCGCCGACGGCTTCGTCCATGCGTATGCGCCGCAGGGATCGCTGGGGCGCCAGCTTTTCTTTGCAGGACTCACGTGGCAGACGCCCGTGGACGGCGCGACGATCTCCCCGGCGCCAGGACAGGTGCTCCAGGCCGGCGTGGGAGCTGGTTTCGAGGGAACCGTATCCTTCGTGTCGGACATGGACGGCGAACTGTGCGAGGTGACTACCACCGGCCCCTCTGCCGCGTGCACGACCACGGTTCCCCTCTCGTTGGGCACGCGCACGCTGACCGCGTTTGCGACGGACGTCAGCGGCGGGACGCAGAGCGCCCAGATCACCGTCCATGCGGTCAATACCCCGCCGACTGTCACCATCACTGCCCCATCGGAGGGTCAGAAGTTCTTCGACCAGCAAACCATTGCGTTTGCCGCGACAGTCAGTGACCCGGAGGAGCTGAACTTCCCGGCGGATCGGGTGCGCTGGAAATCGAATCTTGCCGACGATCTGGGAACCGGCCTCACCATCGCACGGACGCTGCCGGCGGGGAACCACACGATCACAGTGACCGCGACCGATACGCAGCAGTCCACCGGGCAGGCGCTCATTCACGTTCAGATCGTGGCCAACACCCCACCGACGATCATCATCGACTCACCGAAGGCGACGGACGTCTTCAACAACCAGGACAGCATCACCTTCACTGCAACCGTGAACGATCCTGACGAGCCGGGCTTTCCGCCGGCTCACGTCCGCTGGAGCTCCAGCCTCGACGGCGAGTTGGGCACGGGTCTGACCGTCCAGCACAAGCTCTCGGTCGGCGATCACACCATCACCGCCACGGCCACGGATTCGCAGGGGGTGATGGCCAGAGCCACCGTCGACCTCCACGTATTTCCTGATTGAGCCGCTCCGACGGGACGCCGGTCGACGTGGCCGAGCCAGCGCTCGTTGAACACTCGTGGGACGCATCAGAACGGGCCGCTACGGCCGCGGAGTCGAGTTGGTTGGTCCGAGTCGCGAACTCAGGCCGCCGCTTGCTGGTCTGCATAGCCATAGAAGAACATAGGGGCAACGGTCCATGGAACCTGGGGTCATGCGGTTCTGGATCTGCGTAAGATCCTGCCTTCACACGGCTTGTGGGCTATTCGACCCGAGGGAAGGTGGCCAGGGCTTGCGGGGGGCGTGCCCTTTGACCTCTAGTGCGGCTCGCCACGGCCGCCCACGAGCGATAGGGCTGACGGAGCTCGAGGCTCCAGGCGGGTGCAGCCCTCTGCGGTCTGCTCCAAGGGCGCGAATACGCGCTACATAGATGCTGGCGGATCTCAGTCCAGGTCGCACGCGGGATCGTAACGGGTTGGATCGGGAGCCGGGCCTGTCGCACACAGCAGGAAGACTGCGAAATCGTCCCGATCGATCGCACCGTTCGGTTCGAGGTCGGCTC
Organism: uncultured Planctomycetales bacterium; assembly: GCA_964548565.1. Taxonomy (GTDB): domain Bacteria; phylum Planctomycetota; class Phycisphaerae; order UBA1845; family PWPN01; genus CAYLLT01. Next base: position 6,367 of record CAZJTF010000315.1, read on the forward strand.
CTGGCGTATCGAGGCACCGGCACATGAGCGGAAGGGCATTGAAGATGTCCGGAAGCACTGTGGGGCCTGTGAGGCAGGCCTGGAATACGCCAAAGTCGTCCATGTCCACGTCGCGGTCGCTGTCCGCATCGAACAGGACCGGTGGGCAGTTGCAGTCATCGGGGACCAGGTCCTGATCGGCGTCTCCACTCGTGCCGTCGGCGAGATCCTCGAGATCCAGCCTGCCATTGCCGTTGCAGTCGCCCGACTGGAAGTATCGTGTTGCCGCCCGGTCGTACTGATCGATCACAAGGTCCGTGATGGCCATCCTATCAGGGTCAACCCGCTCGCTTCCGATGAGGGCTTTGAGTTCCAGGATGGCGTCGGACAGGACGATCGGATCGACAGGCGGCGGGGCGGGCTCGATTCCGGACAGCAGCGAGATCAGTTTTTCGAGGTGCTCATCGGCGGCGCCCGGAAGAGGCTCCCGGGCGAGGGCGGACAGGAATGCTTCTCCGAGCGCGTCCTGGGTGTCCACCATCTGATAAAACTGTTCGGGATCAGGCGGCAGGTACGCGTTTTCGCCGGTGATCACGCGTTTGGGCTTCTTGATGCACTCCACCTTGATCTTGAGCGTCCATGTGCCGGCGCCGCAGGTGAATTCAATCGTGTCCGTCCCCTCCTCGGCGTACGAGAGCTTGACCTTCCACTTTCCATCGGCGGAGACGGTGCCGCTGGCGGGGCTGACCGTACAGGATTTGCCGGTCTGGGTGTATGTCAGGGTGGCCGGTTTGATGATTCGACCATCCTCGTCCTTGCAGACGATCTCGATCGTGACCTCCTTCTTGCCTTCGTGGACCTTGAACGCTTTCTTGACCTCCTTGGCGGAGGCGATGCCAGCCGACAGCAGGGTAACGACAAAAACAATCGGTCCGACGAGGCGACAGCGCGTCGAGGATGGCATGGTTGACCTCCGGAGTATCCGCGCGCGGCCGGTACCGAGCGGATCTGACTCACACTGTGAGCGAGCAAAACCCCGATATGTCCGACAGGATGTCGGCCCGACAGCATTATCTTAACGAGGAGAATTGCGGAACGCCTCGCCAAATCGCCCAATGTCCGGTTACGCGACAGGAGTGCCCCACCGCAGCCAGTCGGCCGGAAACCAGCGGAGGGTAGCCCGCAGCTTTCGGACGTTTGCCGGTGTCGGGCCCCACCACGCAACGGCCGCGTTGCGGTGCTCGGGCCCGTCAGTATCCGATGGGGCAGATATCAGTGCCATCTGGATCCATGCTCGCAAAACGGGGCTTCGTTGCGATCCGTTTGGGATGCTCATGAAGTCGAGGATTGTTCGTATACAGGGAGGACTCCGAATGTCACGCGCGGGAGTACGGCGCCCGGGAGCCCGGTGGCGGTCACGTCGGATTCGCCGGGTCCGCCCGCCAGTATTAATTCAACTTGGTTCTCAACTTCTCCAACCCTCACCATAGCGTGACGAGCCTCTATCCGGCATAACCGGGGCAGGCCTACTTGAACTCCGTTGCCTGAACCCGCGAACATCGGAATGCCCCACGCGTTTGCAGCCACCGTTGCCGTGTGGGAGACGTTTGTCCATCCCGCGGCGTTCCATTGCGTCTGCGGGAACACCTTGATGTAAGTCGCGCCGAGGCCCTGGGCCGAGAGCAGCCCGATGAAGATGATCACCAGCCACGCATCTGACGCGTGAAGCCTTACCGCGTATGTGCCCGGCCGCAGCCGCGCCGGAGGCCGCTCAGGTTGCTACAAGTCATGTGTCCGGGGATATTGGGGAGATGGGCGTGACATCCACACAGCTGCGGCAGCCTGCGTCTGGCTCTGAGTCCTCGCCGCTGGCCAAGTACGCCGAGCACTGGAAACGTCCGAATGCCGAGTACCGCTATGCGGACACGCGGGATCCCCGGAGGTTCAAGCACTTCGAGACTGAGCACCGGATCGTGAGCGGCTGGCTGCGCCTCTGCACGCCCGGCGCGACCGTG
>CAZJTF010000316.1:0-8337 GCA_964548565.1 uncultured Planctomycetales bacterium
AAGCCGGGTGAGTGGCAGACGTATGACATCATCTTCCACGCGCCACGGTTCGACCGCGCCGGCAAGCTGTTGACACCGGCGACGCTGACGCTGCTGCATAACGGTGTGCTCGTCCAGGACCACTTCGAGCTCCTCGGAAGGTCGGCGTACCGTAAGCCCCCGACGTACGCCCCGCACGAGCCGAAGCTGCCGCTCACGCTTCAGTACCACGGCCATCCGGTGCGGTATCGCAACATCTGGATCCGCGAGCTCCCGGATCCGCGGGAGGACCTGCTCGCGCCGCTGCGGGAGCGATTGAGCGGCACAGCGTCGAAGCCGGCAGGTTGACGCGCGGCCTTGCTGCGGCCTGGTCGCTCCAAAAAAAAGACCTGGCGGAGAGCCGCTCTGGGGGAGGCAGGCAGATTCTGAAGTTCTAGCACCTTCTTCGACGGGCAGTCGCGGCGAGGACGCCCAGATCGAGGGTCAGCAGCGAGGCCGAGTCGGGGGCGGACCACCCCGAGATCGTGACGGGTGATGCTGCAGTCCGAGCGGGCCAGGGTACGCCTGAGCCGACAACGGAGCGGAGTTTTGAGGGCACGTGTGGCGGCTTTATAATGCCGCCCCGCAACAGGGGTTTTAGTTCAGGTAGCGAGGTTTCGCATGGCAGCTTTGAAGGGCAAGTGTGTCGTGGCCCAGTCAGGTGGGCCGACGGCCGTCATCAACGCGTCCGCGTGCGGCGTCATTCAGACGGCGTTAAAGAATCCGAGCGTGTTCACGGGAATTTACGGCGCCCACAACGGCATCCTGGGCGTGCTCGACGAGAACCTGTTCGACTGCGGCAAAGAGAACCCCGCGGACATCGAGGCCCTCAAGCGGACGCCGGCCGCCGCCACGGGGTCCTGCCGCTACAAGCTCAAGGACCTCAAGAAGGACCGCACCGATTACGAACGCATCATCGAGGTCTTCAAAGCGCACGACATCCGCTATTTCTTCTACTGCGGCGGCAACGATTCGATGGATACGGCCGACAAGGTCAGCAAGCTGGCGGCCGAGATGAAGTTCGACATGGTCGCCATCGGCGTCCCCAAGACCGTCGACAATGATCTGGCCGAGACGGATCACTGCCCGGGTTACGGCAGCGTGGTGAAGTACCTCGGCGCGTCGATCCTGGAGGCTGGCAAGGACACCGAGTCCCTCTACACGACTGATACGGTGACAATCGTCGAGGTGATGGGCCGCAACGCGGGCTGGATCGCCGCGGGGACGGGGGTTGCCCACCGCAACGAGCCGGATGCGCCGCACCTGATCTACCTGCCGGAGGTCCCATTCGTTGTAAGTCAGTTCGTCGAGGACGTCCGGGACGTCGTGAAGCGCCTGGGTGGCTGCGTCGTGGTCGTGGGGGAGGGTGCGAAGAACGAAAAAGGTGAGTACCTGTCCGAGGCGGGCGGGGCGTTCGGCAAGGACTCATTCGGTCACGCCCAGCTCGGCGGAGCGGGCGAGGTTCTGCGTGCGATCGTCGAGCAGGAGGTGAAGGTCAAGGCTCGCACGAACAAGCTTGGCACCCACCAGCGGGCGGCCATGCATTTTGCCAGCCTGACCGACCGGGACGAGGCCTACATGTGCGGCAAGGCAGCCGTCGAGGCCGCCCTCGCGGGTGAATCGGGCAAAATGGTGACGCTCGTGCGGCATGGAGGCGGGATCCACGACTACCGCTGCACGACCGGCCTGGCGACGCTCACGGCTGTGGCCAACGGGGAGAAGAAGGTCCCGCGCCACTTCATCAACGAGCGGGGGAATCACGTCACGCAGGCCCTGAAAGATTACGTGACGCCGCTGCTGCGTGGGGAGGTGCCCATCGAAATTGCGCCGGACGGCCTGCCGGTCTATGCGCGTCTGAAGCGCCAAGCGGTTCCGCAGAAGGCGGGTCCCCGTCGATGAGCGCCCGGACGGCTCTGACGGCAGCCGGGACCCTCGCTGACGCTTCGGGCTCGTTCCGGTCCCCGTCGATGAACGCTTCGGGCTCGTTCCGGTCCCGTCGATGAACGCCCGGACGGCTCTGACGGCAGGCTCCTGCTCCGCTTCGCGTCACGGTTGAGTCAGCTGGAAGCGCGGTCGGTTGCGGGGAGGTTCCGCGGTAGCACGGTTGAGCATCAAACGACAAACGGGGGTGTCTGCCGCGCCTTGAGATTACCCTTACCGCGCCGTACATTGGGAGTATCAAACAGTCGCGCGGCCATCCGGCTCGCGTGAGGCAGGAGACTGGGCATACTGGCCGTTCGGGGCGAAATCCGCGTCGAATCGCCGGACTCATACTGTTTCATACGCTTTATCCAGGACCGCCCATGCTCTGCTTCAACGTGAATCCCAATGGCCAGTCCGCCGGTCCGTTTCAACTGACCGGCTCATATGTCGTCGGCAGCGACGGCGTGCCCCTGCGCGGGGAGATCGAGCTGCGCGACCGGCTGTTGGTCTGCGCGAAACGCGCGGACGGGCCGGCCGGCGTCGCTGTTCTCTGGCCCGTGCCGGGGTGCGGCACTGTTCTGCTCGAGACAAGCCGTCTCATCGAGCGGGACCGCCCGTATAACCTGCCCCTCGAACTCGTCCGTGGCCGACTCATGCGCATCAACCAGAAGCGTGAAGAGTGGGGGCTCTTCGATTTCGAGGGCGTTGAGCCGGTGGCCGCCGAAATTGACCGCGCCCGGGACCTCTTCGTTGAGGCGCTCAAGGCCGACGCACCGCCCGATCAGACGCGTCTGGCCGAGCAGGCTCTGCAGGTCGCATTTACGGCCGGCGAGCAACTCAGCCATTTCCACGCGGAGCTCTTCCTGAACCGGCGCCGCCAGGCCCACGCCTTCAGCAAGCGCCCGATCGGCTGCCGCATCGACGTTATGAACGGGAGCGAGGCGTACCGCGCCCGCCTGAAGGAAGCCTTTGATTTCGTGTACCTTCCTGTCCCGTGGCGGATGGTGGAGCCCAAGCAGCAGGAGTTCAACTGGCGGGTCTTCGACTCGTGGATTGAGTACCTGACGAAGAACCGGATTCCGATCAAGATCGGCCCGCTGGTCAGTTTCGACGAGACCTTCCTGCCCGACTGGCTGGGAATGTACGAGCCGGATTTTGAGACCGTCCGGAACATGTTTTTTGACCATGTCCGGCGGATGGTCGAGCGGTATGGCAACTACGTGCACCAGTGGGACGTCATCAGCGGGGTGCATGCCGAGAATACGTTCGATTTCACGTTTGAGCAGCTCATGGAGCTGACCCGCGTCACCGGGTCGCTCGTCAAGCAACTGGCGCCGCGTTCTCAGACGGTGATCGACATCATCGAGCCCTGGGGTGAGTATTACGCCCGTAACCAGCGGACGATCCCGCCCATGCTCTACGCCGACATGGTCGTGCAGAGTGGAATCGGGTTCGATGCGCTGGGCGTGCAGTTCCTCTTCGGCAGCCCCTCCGACGGCATGTTCGTCCGGGACATGTTCCAGATTTCCGACAAACTGGACCGGCTGGGCAACTTCGGCAAGCCGCTCCATGTGACGGCCGTTCAGGTACCCTCCGCGGCCGTCAGTGACGGTCCGCTCTCCGGGGGCGGAAGCTGGTGGAAGCCCTGGAGCGATGCCGTCCAGGCCCGCTGGGTGAAGGAGTTCTACTCGATCGCCCTGAGCAAGCCGTTTGTCGAAAGCGTGACCTGGCGCGAACTGGCCGACCGGACGGGTCCCGGGGCGCTGGCGAATGGCGGCCTGCTCCAGGCCGATTTGAGCCCCAAGCCTGCGTTCAAGATCCTGAAGGAGTTCCGCGGCTCGCTCTTCGGATCCGTCCGCAAGCCACCATCCCGACACTGAGGGCTGATCGATGGGCCCCGCCCGCCAGGCCGTGGATGTGCGGACGCGGTCCCTCGCCCTCCTGTGCTGGACGCTGCTGGCCGTGGCACTTGTCTGGGTCCTCTTTGAACGCTGGACGCGTCCCCTCTACCTCGGCGACGATCTTCCGCCCGCGGACCGTGCTGACCTGGATGCGTGGCGAATCGACCCGAACACGGCTTCGCTGGCGGAATGGTCAGCACTGCCCGGCGTTGGGCAGTCTCTGGCCGGGCGAATCGTCGCCTATCGCTTCGAGCGCGGTGGGGCGGACGAGCGGGGCGGACCGGGAGCGACAGTCTTTCGATCCCCGCGCGACCTCGACGCGGTGAAAGGCATCGGACCCGCGCTGATTCGCCGTATCGAAATTCACCTGGTCTTTCCGATAAACAGTCGTGAGGCTGAGGGCGGCTGAGGTTCGCCTCCTGATGTTTCGGCGTGGGCGAGCCCCTGCCGACGAGCAGGAGCCGGGCCACTGGACGCGTGCCCGCGTGGCGGGGGCGACAATCGCGCTGCAGGCCTAACTACATGGCTGCGGACGATTTGGGGCGATCGCCCCGGGCCAGACGCGGGTTGACAGTCCCGCGGGGAAGCTCTACAATTCCGCCCGACATGCCTCCCCGCAGGGCGACCCTGCGGCCGTTGGGTTGTTTCCCTGTGCGAGGTCAGATGCCATGAAACGCTGGGTACTGTTTGCGGCACTGGCGGCCACGGCGATTGCGCAGACCGGATGCGGCGACGGCGTTGCCTATACCCGTCGCGAGCGGGAGGAGCGCACCCGGCGCAATTTCGACAACGACATGCGCCAGCTCACCGATGACTGGGACTACTTCTGGCTCGACGAACAGCGCGGGCGCCTGTCGCGCTGGCGCGTCGAGTGATCTCGCGGTCCGGCTCGATCCGACCTGCCTGACGCGCCTTCCCGACATTGCGGGCGAGCGCAAGGATCCATCCGATGATCACGCGGCTGGGACTGGCTTCCCTGCCGCTGCCCATGTCTCGCGCGCGAGTCGCGCCGCTTCTTTGAAGTTTCTGCGGTACCGATCGATCAGGAGCAGCGACCACAGGCCGAACACCAGGAAGCCCAGCCCGACGCCGCAGCCGGCAGTCGCGAGAGGCACCATGGTGACGCCCGCGGTCGATGCGACCAGCAGAGCTACGGTCAGCAACAGCGCGCCTGCGCCCGTAGTGATGACGATGCCCCACATAACGATGGCCGTCTGCTTGGCGAGGTCGGCGTTGGGTATGCGCAATGCGAGCCGTCGTGCGTAGAGGAAGATCGAGAGCGTCTGCACAATGGCGACGACTCCCGCAACCACGCCGAACACCGCGGAGACCGCCGTGGGAGCGCCAGAGATACCGAGCCCGCTCACGGTGAGCACGGCATTGCCCATGACGGACCATCGCGCGACCTGCCGCAGGGTTTCCTCGCGCGGGTCATCCGGGAGCCGGGGCTCCGGCGTGGTCAGCTTCCAGTAACCAACCACCGATGTGAGCGGGACCGCGATCTGCAGCAGTATGACAATCGCCAGGTAGGGGCCGGTGGGTGGAGCTGCTTGCGTTGCGAGGCCTCCGAGGACGGCGATGACAATCGCCGCGACGATCCAGTTCATGCCGCTCGCGAGCTGTTCGACCCACTCGGGGCGGCTGAACTGGAGATGATTGCTGCCGCAGCTACGGGCCGTCGCCGTGCCGCACTCCGGGCAGACTCCGTCCCGGAGCAGCCCGCGGATGTTGTACCCGCACGAGACGCACTTGAGATCAATGTCGATCCGGCCATTCGCGTCGACGGGAATATCAGCCTGCATCGGGATGTCGCTCATAGGATGTCCTCTGCTCGCAGCGAGAAGGGGCACACAAAGAGTGAAGCAACTCTACCGGTTTTCGCCGGTGGCTGCAAGCCTGGTCTTGGAGGAGACCTCGGATGGGGGAGAAGTGAGTCGAAATCGACCCGTCAGGCCCGCAGGAGCCCCGGCAATTCGGCGACAGAGTCGATCCGCAGGTCCGGGTTCGCCTTCTCGTAGTCGCGGACGGGCCAGATGCCGCGATAGCAGCGCACGAGGGCGGTCTTCATCCCCATCGAGGCAGGCACCGCCACGTCAAACACCGGCGAGTCACCCACGAAGAGCACTCGTGAGAGGTCCCTCGGACGACTGTCCGGAAACGCCCGGGCCAGCGCCGCCTCGTAAATGCGCGGCGAGGGTTTCCGATAGCCGACCCCGCTCGAGAAGACGGCGAAGTGCAGCAGGTCCCCAAAACCGTGCCGGGCGAGTTCTTCGTTGCTGCATGCCGGGGGGAGCATGCAGTTGCTGACCAGTCCCATGCGGTACCCGCGGCCTCGCAGCGTCCGTACGGCCTCCACCGTGCCCGGCAGCGGTTCAAGCGAGCCGATCCAGGTCCGGGAGAGGGCATTCACGGCGGCCTCCACCCAGCCGGGCGGAACGGGCCGGCCAAGCGTTTCCGCCCACCGGGCGAACGTCACCGCCATGTCCGCTTCGCGAAGCTCGGGATCCGCGGCGGCCTGACCCTCAGCCGCCAGGAGCATGCCCAGGAGACGGTCGATCGCAGCCCGATCCGCCACGCCGTCCGTCATTTCGGCCGCCCGCGCTGCGGCACGGGCGAGTGCCTCGTCCTGACCGACGACCTGCGAGAGCGTGCCGCCCCAGTCGAACAGGATGACGTCGACGTCAATCACAGGGGCCTCCCGGGTCGCGCCACAGTCGTGCACGCCAGGAGGCGGGCCTGCAATCGTTCCGCGCGTTTGCCACATGACGAACCGCGCCGCGTGCGCGGAAAAGCAGCCCGCGCGAACGGCCTGAAGTGTATATGGATCGTGGGTTGCGGTTCAAAACGGATGGACGTTTCCCGGGAAGAAGCGCTTGCCCTGCCCACCTGAGTTTTCGGAATAATAGCAGGAGTCGAGAGCCCGTCATGTACCAGAGCGCCGGCGGGGCCGACGCGGTAAGACCACCAGAGCCCAGGTCGAGCCGCTGTCGCGCCCCGCAGCTTTTTCTGCCGGGCAGCCTGGTGCCGTCTGCCGCGGGGCAGGCGCGATGATCGATCACTTGAATGGGCGCGGGTGGATTCGAACCACCGAAGGCGTAAGCCAACGGGTTTACAGCCCGTCCCCTTTGGCCACTCGGGCACACGCCCAATCCGTTACCGGCTCTCTATTTAACGGGCCAGATACCCCGATTCAAGTCGCCTCTCGTTGACCTGGCGGGGCACCATGACGCCGCACGCATTTCGTCCGTCCGTCCGCGCCGGGCGATCGCTTCAGGCGCTCCGGCGCGTCGTCGGATGGATTCTACAGGGTCCGGGGCGGCAGTAAAAGGGCGCTCGAGCAGGGCCGACGCCCGTTATCGTGCGCACGCCGCGATGCGGCACGTTCGAGTCCCCTCGAGGGATTCGGAGCCGGGCAGCGTGCGCGCTTTCGGCCGTGAGGACCTGCAGCGCGTCCTCGAGGGCCCGGCCGAGAAGGGAGAACATGGGGTCGCCGGGCGTTGCGTCCACCAGGCCGCGACTGAGGCGGCTCCGGTCGCTCATGCGATTCTTAATGTAGTGGGCCTCGTCAAAGATGATGCCGGACCAGCGGAAGCGCTTCAGCGCGGGTGCGTGCGTTCTGAGCACATCGTAGTTCACGACAACTCATCCCGTAAACGGTGTCGCGGGTGGCGCCTGCGGGCCGACGATGTGTGTGACGCTGCCCGGAAGACCAGGCGATGCTCGGGCTGCTGGCCGGCTACAACAAGGGACTCACCTGCCTGCTGGTTCCGAGTGCGTGTCGAAGTGCCCCGAGCACATCGCCATCGCGGATATCTTCCGACGAGCGTTACGCGCGCGATGACCACCATGTGGAACGTGCGCGGAAGGAATACGCGGCGGTGACGCGCAACGGCACGTCGTGCACGGGGTGCGGCGAGTGACTGCCGACCTGCACGCAGGGAATCGACATCGCGGCCAAGCTCAAGGAAGTGCATCAACTGCTGGGGTGATCCGGCGGAAGACGGCCGGGCTCACCGGTTCCCACCGGGCGCGTCGTGCTGATCGCAGCACTGGCGCATCGTGCGGGCGAGTTCGTGCGAGCCCTGCACAATCAGGCTGACCTCGGCAGCACCGACCACCAGGCGATAGCCCCACTCCAGTGCCTTGCGGAGGATGGCTGGCGTGGGGAATACGCCGCCAGCGATCTTGCCATGCGCGCGGGCGGCGTCTACGACCGTCCTCAGGTCCTCGTCGAACGTGCCCTCGCGCACCGGTTCGCCCATGTGGTGGCCGCCACGCAGCGCGCGATCGTCCGCCCCGAAAAAGATGGCGTCCACCCCCTCGACGGCGGCGATCTCGGGTGCCCGCGAGACCGCTTCGGGCGATTCGATCTGGCAGATCACCAGCGGGCGCAGTGAGGGCTCGCTGGAGTAGCCGCGCCCGTACAGGTCGATGATGCGGCGTCCGCCGTACGATCGACGTCCGAGGGGCGGGAAGCAGGCGGCCTCGACCGCGG
>CAZJTF010000317.1:0-8324 GCA_964548565.1 uncultured Planctomycetales bacterium
TCCGAGGCTTTCGGCCCTTAACCGTGCCGATCGCCGGCTACTTCTCGACTCGAACGAGCCGTCCTAGCTAGGCCCCTGATGCAGGCCCGGTCCACTGTTGGTTCCTGCTGTGCCCCCGGCGGAAACATGCGTGACGGCCCTGCCACGGAGCGGAATACTCTGGACGGAGCTCATGCTCTCCTCGCGTGCATCGCATGATCATTGGCATTGCCCGGCGATTTCACGGGCGCGGACGCTCCTTTCGTGCTGCCGAACCCGCCTGGCAAGGGTAGAATCTGCTTTTTCGGGGAAGACAGGGCGGTACACGGCTCGACGAACACGCCAACACGGTTCTGGCAATGCTGCCGCGGTAACCGCCGAGATTCGCCTGGTGACGCCTCCCGGCCGCGTCCATTGAGTGACTGGCATGCCGTACCGAAACATGAGCCTTGAAGACTTCGCCCGCCACGTCGGGATGGACACGCAGCAAGTGCGTCGTCTCTCCGAGCGCGGGCGGCTTCCCGGCCAGAAGATCGGCGGGGAATGGCGTTTCAACCGCGCCCGCGTCACGGAGTGGCTCCAGCAGGAGATGCCCACGTACGACGAGAGCCGGCTGAAGGAAATTGAACGCGCCATGGGCGGCCTGCCGGAGGACGTGCCGGACCCAACGCGTATGACCGTCACCGACCTCATGGGCCTCGAGGGCACAGATGTCGCACTCGCGGCCAACACCAAGGCGTCGGTTCTCCGTGAACTGGTCGGACTGGCGGAACGGACAGGGCTGCTGTACGACCGCGAAGGCTTGCTCGATGCTGTCGAAAAACGCGAGGCAATGTGTTCGACCGCCCTGCCAAACGGCGTCGCGATCCCGCACCCGCGTCAGCCGATGCCGTACGTTTCGGCGGAAGCGCTGATCTGCGCCGCGCGAACGACACGTGGCATCCCGTTCGGATCATCATACGGGGGGTTGAGCAGCCTTTTCTTTCTGATCTGCTGCCACGACGACCGGCACCATCTGCGGGTGCTCGCGCGACTGATGCGGATCATGGACGAAGCGACCGTGGAACGGCTGATGCAGGTCGAGACGCGCGAGGCTTTTCTCCAGGAGTTGATCAGCCGGGAGAAGGCCGTGGTGGCCCAGATGCATTGACCTGCAAGCCGCAACAAGCACTATGCCCGGGTCCGTACGACCGGCGAGACGATCTGCAGCCCCCCCACCGGGTTTTTTTAAAACGCGTACACGACACTGATCGTTCCCGTCAGTTGCTGTCCCTGATCGACGAACGGATCGTTGTTGGAGGAGAAATCCCAACGCAGCTCAGGTCGGATGAGCAGTCCGCTCAGCCAGCGGTCGTTTGGAAACGGCGTGTAGCCCAGGCCGGTCGTGAGCGAGAAGAAATTCCCCTGGTAGCCCGTCCGGACACCGTGGTCGTCGGCGAACCACTCAAAGCGGCCGGTGCTGCTCAGGTAGTCGTTGTACTTGTAGTTGAGCATGTACGAGATCCCGTACCACGCTGAGTCACGGCGGCTCTCCACGCCGTCGCTGTTGATCGCACCGGGGACGTCATCCTCCCAGGCGTAGTAGCTGTCGATCACCTGGGTCAGTCGCTCCGTCCAGAGGTACGTCCAGACCGCGTTCCAGATGTGCCGATTCTGGCCGCCGTATTCATTGATGATCTCTTCGGGACCACCAATGTAATTGAAGCTGAATCTGGATCGCGGGCTCTCGCCACGCGTCTCCTTGCTCTCCACGCCGAAGCCCGCGTGCCAGGAGGCCCCGTGGTTGTTGTCCTTGAACTGATCCCACCCGCGGGAGATGCCCAGGTGGAAATTCCAATTATCGACGTAATAGCGGGCGAGCAGGCCCGTGTGCGTGAACGGGCCGTACCCGAACAGCATGGATCGAGTCGGCAGCCAGTTCAGTGGTGACGGGATAACTTCGGCTCCGATTGTCGTATACCATTTTCCGAATGTCAGTTCCAAGCCCTGGTTTTCGGCCGTCTTGAACCAGAGCTGATGGTAGAACTGGGCGAGGTCAAACGAGTGCGTATGCGTTTCGTGGTCGAGGAGCCCCACCGACGCGTTCAGGCGTGAATCGGACCCGAAGATCGGATCCACGCGGAAGCCCATGTCGAAGTCTTTGGACTTGTCGTACGCCCGCTCGAGAACGATCGCGAGCTGGTTCATCTTGAGGTTGTCCGGTTTGCGCGACTCGTAGACGCGCAGGGGCAAGCCCTTTCGGCTGGAGCCGGGACCAGTCAAGATGCCCGTAAATGACGTCTCTACCCAGCCGAATGCATTCAGCCCGATCGCGTCCATGCCCTCGGCCAGGCCGGCGGACTCCATCAGCTGCATCAGTGGCTTGCGAGTCTGCGGTTCTTCGGGAGCAGCCTGCTCTGTCGGTGCAGCTTCCTTGCCGACATCGCCGGGCTCCCTGGAATCGGCAGGCGCCGACGTGGGCGGAAGCTCGGCCGCCGCTGCCGGTATTCGTGAGATGAGCGCGGCGGCGGTCAACACCATCCATGGCAGAATCAGTCGTGACATGCACATTATCCAGTTCCTTGCACCGGTATATGCGGCAGGGTGACGCGAAAAGCGCGAGCGACAATTCGCCCGCGACCGCTTTCGTTCAAAAAGCGCCTTCGGCTGCGATGAGGCGGCATCCGCAGGGAGCCCCCCTGCGAGAGACGTCCGCCACGAGGGCGGACGCCACAATCACTGTGGCGCCAATCCGCCTGCGATAGCGCCGACGATGGTGGAAACAGCCGTGGCGATGATGGTGTCACCGAGAAATGTGGTCCAGTAGTTCTCTGGAAGGCAACTACCCGCGCCCGCTGCCCAGAGCATGCCGCTGCTTCCCACAATTGCTACCGTCTTCACACCGCGAATCAATCTTGCCATCAGCTATTCTCCTTTCAACGCGTGAGGCGCGGTCGCGAGTCTTCAAGGGACACCTGTCACCGTCTGAACGACTCCTGACCGCCGGGGAAGCTGCTGCGGCCGGATTCCGTTCCGGCCGGTTATGCTGCAGAACACACAAACCGAACATGCGGCCCGGCATCGTGAAACGACCACGGGGCTCGAGAAGAGAGGTGATGCGCTGCATGTCGAGCGATTCCGACCGAAATATCGTCAGAAACATGCCGAGCTCTTGCGTTGGAGTAAATACCGGTACAGCAGGACGTGCCTGCGCCCTCTGCCCCCCGGCCGGCCCGAATAGCGACATTGTGCGAGGATCGTTGTGGCGTTGTTCCATTCGCGGGCGGGAGCAGGAGTGACTGTGCGGGGAAAGCCGTGGGCGGTGGGAGGACTGAAAACGCGCCTGTTTCATCTTCAGTCCACGTAGACGGTCGGCACCCTGCCGACCGCCCCCACCGGCCCAGCCCACATATCGTGCCGAATCTCCGGAGTGCATCGTGCCTCCCCGGGCGGGCTCGCGTCCGCAGCGGCCCTCGACGCCGGGTCCTAGAGCACGTGGTGTGCCAGCTATCCCCACGCTGGCACTTTCATCACAAAGCTCGATTGTAGCGTAGTTTATATCCCGGCGACCGGCGAGACGGTTGGCTCACACTCGCGCCAACGGTGCCTGTGAAATGCGCGGGAGCCCCCCTGCTGCTCAGCCGGTACGCGATTGGGGTCCTCCAGCGCGCAGACGAACGGCCGTCGCCCTGTGGGAAGGGGCGACGGCCGTCGCGACGCTCAGATCCCCGTTCTCGAGGCGTTACACCGCCTGGGGAACGGGCATGACTGCTGGAGCGTGGTGCACGGGGATCTGTGGCTCGATCAGCGCGAAGCCCGGGGCTTCACGACGGACACGGGAGCCGACGCAGGTCTTTCCGAGCTGTTCCTCGATCTTGGCGATGATGTCCCGGAGGGGCTCGCGCTGCGTACCGGCCGGCGTCTGGCGGCAAACCACTTCGTCCTTCTCGAGCAACTGCTGGATTTTCCGGTTGGCGAGAATGACGGTCGAGTGGTTCTTGTTACCCATAAAACGGCCGATCTCCGGAAAGCTCATCTCCGTGTGCTTTCTCGCGAGGTACATCGCGATACCGCGCGCCAGTGCGATCGTCCGTGTTTTGCGCGATGTATGGAGATCGGCCGGTGTCAGACCGAAGTACGTGGCTACGGTCTGATCGATTTCGTCGAGGCCGAGTGACCGCTGCGTCCGGTGCAGGTGGTCGGCCAGTGCGCGCCGGGCGAGCGAGAGAGTAATCGGCTGGTGGGAAATACTGCTGAACATGACCAGCTTCAGCAGCGCGCCTTCCAGCTCCCGCACGTTCGCGCAGAGGTGCTCGGCGATATAGGCGATGACATCTTCCGGGATCGGGCGTGCGGTCGCGGCGGCGGCCCGGCGCCGCAGGATTTCGCACCGCATCCGGAAATCCGGCACGTCGATGCGGACGACCATGCCGGCAATGAAGCGGTTCAGCAGCTGGTCGCTGAAGTGCCCTACCAGCTTTGGATGGGCATCAGAGGCCATCACGATCTGCTTGCGCTGGGCGTCGATGGCGTTGAAGGTGTGGAGGAACTCCTCCTGGGTCGCCTTCTTGTTGGCCAGAAAGTGCACGTCGTCAATGATGAGCACGTCCAGGTGTCGGTATCGCTGGCGGAAGGCTTCGACCTGGTTCGTGCGGACCGCCAGCACGAACTCGTTGGTGAACTCGTCTCCCGTCACGTACGCCCAGCGGCACTCGGGGTGCTTTTCGGCGAGCTCGTTGGCGAGCGCGTGCAGGAGGTGAGTCTTGCCCAGGCCGCAGCCGCCGTGGACGAAAACGGGGCTGTACGCCGTCTCCGCCCGCTCGGCCACCTGGCGGACGACCGAAACCGCCAGCTCGTTGGCAGGGCCGATCACCAGGTCGTCAAAACGACCCTTGAGCGGACGCTGGGGAGGTGGACTCCCCTGCCGGCGCGCTTCGCGGGCCACCCGCTCCGGATTCTTGGCGATGAACTCGGCCTGCGAGTCGAGTTGTCGCTTCCGCAGAGAGTGGAGCAGGCGGGGATCGACGACAAAGGAGACGCGGTACTCCTCTCCTGTGATCTCGCGAACACTCTCTGACAGTGAATCGGCGAAATGCCGCTCGATCCAGCCGCAGATGAACGCGTTCGGCGTACTGATCTTCAGGTGCCGATCGGCCACGGAGAGCTGGGTCGAGTTCTTGAACCAGATCCGATACCGTTGAGGACCGAGCTTTTCTGCCAGCCGGCCCTGGACAAGGGACACAATGTCCGTACGGGGAATGTGCACGCGTAGCTCCTCCACGCGCTAGGTCGAACCCTGCATCTGACTGACAATGATGTCGTGCGCTCGACGATGAACGGTGGTGCTTCCTGTTCGTCGAGTGAGGCGTCGCCTCAACCGGGGGCTAAAATACCATGGCCGATAACGGAATCAACACAAAATTTTCGCACTCCCGGAACACGCGGATGACTTCCGCATCGAGACTTCTGTACAACCGATACTTAGGCATGAAAAAAAACTTATGCACCGGTCTCCGGGGAAAAACTGTGGATAACGTGCGGAACGAACGTAACGTCCGATGGATCAACTGGAACGCGTCACGACGCAATTCCGACGCGTCGATCACGAGAGGAATCGGATCCAGGCATGACGACGGGAAACTTCGCGAAAGCCAAAGCGGGAATAGAGCCGGCGGGCCGGTTCGTTGCGAATATCGACCGTCAACGTGATCGTCATCACCGCCTGCTCGCGTGCTATGTCGAAGGCCCGCCGGAGCAGCGTGGAGCCGTAACCGCGGCCGCGGAACTCGGGTAGAAGCCCCATGTACGCAACATCGAGCGACCAGCGTTCCACCTGGTGGGTGAGCAGAACGACGCCGACCGGCGAGCGTCCGACCGTCCCCACCAGCCACAAGCGGGGGTCGAAATCCGAAGTGCCGCGATGACTTGCGAGCGCGTCCTCGATGTGTCGCTGGCCGTTAAGGGCGCCGCAGTCGAGGCTGCCCACGTACGTCCCCTGCACGACCTGCGCGAAAAGTGCGTGCGAGTCAGGCCCGTAGGTCTTCCAGGAGACGACCTGCGTCGATTCCGAGGCTGGAAGCGGTTCGCTCAAATCATTCTCCAGGTACAGGAGTGTCGTCAGCTCCACGAACCCTGCGGCGGAGTAGATTTCCGATTCGTACAGGGCCTCGGGGGTCACCATGCCCTGGAGAAACTGAATATCGCGCAGGCGTGCCCCTTCGACGGCCCGGCAGAGCAGTTGAGCGGTCGCTGCGGCAACGCAAGGGTCGCCGCCCCATACCGGCAGAAACACGCTGGAGGTCCGCCCCGGCGAATCGACGAGCAGGCACGCAGAGACGGCTCGCCCCCCTTCCCGGCCAAGCAGGCAGTTTTCGAGCGAAAAGCCGTGTTTCTGACTGTATCGCAGCAGCGCCTCGATCTGCTGATCGATTTCGGCGGGCGTGGAGTCGGGGCGGCTCATGAGCACAACGAGCGCCTCTCTTCGCTGGGCGACAGTGCTCGGGCGAATGACGTCCATTCGTCAGCCTTGCGATGAGAGACAAATCATCGGGCCAGGGCCCGGTTTGCGAGGAGACGCCGCGGGATCTCCATCGAGTATCCTTCGACGTTCAAGTCGCTCCGGGGGATGACGACGACGGTCCAGGGGCTGGCGGGATCGAGGCCGCGACCTTCCTCGGTGCCGGGATGAATCTGGCGCTCCTGGACACGAATCCGGTGCCCCTCGCGCCAGACGCGGGTGATGCGAATTCCAAGATCGCTCGTCGGCGTCGGGCCGAGAGCGGCAAGCAGAACCATCTGCGTGTTGAAGTCCACAGGGACGTCGGTGACCGGCACCTGGGCAAGTGCCGCCGGGTCGCGAATCAGAAGGCGCACAGAGCGGCCGAGTCGCGAATAAGAACCGCTTTTCTGCCACTGGATGGGCAGGTCTTCGGCCGGCATGTCAGCGGACGGAGGAATCGCCGCCGAGCAGCCTGCGAGCAAAAAAAACGGGAGCAGACCCGTGGCCTGCACCCGCTGGAATGTGCCTCTTGTGCGGAACATGGCACCCATCATACCCTGGCCGGGGCAAAAATCACGCTTTTTCGCCCCCGGACATTGCTGGGCTAGGGTAACAGCTCGACCAGGAGCGGCGGAATATCGTCAAGCGTGAGAGTCCCAGCCTCGACGGCCTGGTACACGTCATCCAACGTGACGAAACCGTGATTGTCGATGAAGTCGACCAGTTCCTGGGCCTGCTCGTCGGTCAGCATAGGAACCTGCCAGCTCTGCGTGTCGAGACCGAACTCCTGGGCAACAACCGGAAGCTCCGCAAACAGTGTCTGCCACTCGCACGCGGTCAGTTCGGCGATGTTCCGGGTCGGGCCCATCTTGGCCAGGATCGTGAGAACGGTTCCACACTCTCCGCCCGCACCACAACCGGCCAGGCTGGCCATCGAAGCGGCAAAAACGCAGGCGATTACACGTCGAATCGAGTGGCTCATTTTGTCCTCCAGGTTGATTGAATGGCGCGTGGGAGCCGTGCTCGACGCAGCCTTTCCCGCCCGCCTAGCCACGAATCAGCACTTCGATCAGCGTCTCATCCGAGATCCCAATATCCTGCAGGGCCTGGCGCTTCTCGGCATCGTCCAGATTGTCGTCGTCCACGATGGAATTGATCGCATCGAGGCGGATCGGGTTCCCTTCGGAGTCGACGAGCAGGTTCTGGTAATGCGGCTGGCAACCGGCGAGACCGGCGGCCGGAACGAGAAGCAGCCAGGAGCGTAACACAGTCCGTGCGATGACTCTCGCCGCCCAGGCGGACGTTGCTGTCAGGCGCGGCATGGGATCCTCCATGAAGCGTGTCTGTCGCCCGTCTGTCAATGGCGGCAGTTAAGATTACTTTCGGCCAGGTGACGGGACAACATGAATGAGTTGTTATCGGCCCTGGGCCCGTGGCGGCTTGTAAGCCGAACCAGCTTGCGCCTATAGTTTTCGGCCCGGCGGCCGGCCGGCCCCGGAAACCGCAGTTTCGAGGAAACCCATGGCTAAGCAGGAACTGGACATCGTCTTTACAGCCCCCCACCCGGACGATCTGGAGATCGGCATGGGCGGCGCCATCGCCCTTCTGGTCGAACAGGGTCACCGGGTCGGGATGGTCCACCTGACGAATGGCGAACCGACCCCCCGTGGGGACGTTGAAACGCGTCTGAAGGAGGCGCGGGCGGCGGCCGAAATCCTGGGGGTCCAGATGATGGAGATCCTGCCGCTGACGAACCGGGAGCTCATGGACGGACCGGCAACGCGATACGCCCTGGCCTCGGTCCTTCGGAAGTACCGGCCCCGGATCCTGGTCGTTCGCCTTGTAGGCGGCGGCGTAGGCCTTGGCC
>CAZJTF010000318.1:0-8318 GCA_964548565.1 uncultured Planctomycetales bacterium
CCGACCTCGACCGTCGGGTGCAGTTCGGCTGCCCGATCGATGATCGCGGTTGGGTGAATCGCCATCGGGTGTACTTCCTCCTGGAGCTTCCGGGCACATCCTAGTTGTAGGTGTTCTTGATCAGAAAGATGCGGAATTTCTCGGCTGACATGGTGCCGGCGTGGCTGCCCGCTACGGTCAGGTCCGGCCGGATCACGAGAAATGTCGGGACGACCTGCACGCCGAGCTGCTGAACGATCGCGCGGTCGAGCATCGCGTCGACGCGGATCGGGACGAACCCCTGCAGGAGTTTTTGAACCTCGGGGTCGGAAAAGACCTCGTCTTCCATCTGGCGGCAGTCCCCGCTCACGTTCGAATGCACCTGCACGAGGGCACGTCGGCGGAGCTGACTCGCCTCCGCCAGGCCGCGCTGGTAGTTGCCCTCCCAGCGCACCGGGCTGCAGCCGCACGCGAGCGCCGGCAGCGTTCCGAGCAGGAGGTACCGTACCAACGTCACTGAGGAAGAGTGCACCGTTGTCTCCCTGTTCGACCACAGGACGCCGATGCCCTCGGCGTGGGAGCATTGTGACACAACAGGGGCGGCACGCAAGGGCCGTGGAGCGGCCCGTTGCCGGAACGCCCCTCCGGGGTCAGAATGTGGTCGGATTGCAGGGCGGGCGCTATACCTCAGAGATCAATCTTGGCACGGAGAAAACCATGAGAACGATGCTTCAGCGTATTGGCGCGTTTGCCGTCGGCCTGCTGGCCGCCACCGGGTTTGCGCTCGGAGTCGCCCCGGCCGGGGACGACCATGGGCCGGGCGAAAAGTGCATCGAGTACCACGCGCCGCTTTGCCCCGTGTCTGGCGAAGAGGCGAACCTGTCGGTGCGCGTGGCCGCGGATGACGGCCCCGTTTTCTTCTGTTGCCGCGGCTGCGTCGCCAAGTACCAGGCCGAGCCCGCGAAATTCGCGGAGAAGGTCGCCGCCCAGCGCAAGGCCGTCGCGACGCTGCCCAAGGTGCAGAAGACCTGTCCCGTCTCCGGCAAGCCGATCGACAAGGATGTTGCCGCCGAGATCAAGGGCGAGACGATCCACTTCTGCTGCAAGGACTGCATCGCCGAGTACCGCAAGGACCCGGCCAAGTACAAGGGCAAGTTGGCCAACAGTTATGAATACCTGAAGCCCGCGCTTTGCCCGGTCACCGGCGAGGCGGCGAACTTCACCGTGTCGGCCGATACGTCCGAAGGGCCGCTGTTCTTCTGCTGCAAGGGCTGCGTCAAGAAGTACGAGGGTGATCCCGCCAAATACAAGGTGGGTGCGATCGAGCAGCGCCGCGCCCTGGCGGCCCTGCCCCGCATCCAGGTGACCGACCCGGTGAACGGCAAGCCGGTTGACCCGGGTATCAGCCTCGAGAAGGACGGGCGCACCGTGCGGTTCTCGAGCGAGGAGTCGAAGGCGGCCTACCAGCAGGATCCCGGCAAGTACAAGGCGAAGCTGGAATCGAGCTACACGTGGCAGACCATCTGCCCGGTCATGCACGAGGAGATCGACCCTGAGGTGTTTGCCGACACCGCCTCCGGGCAGCGCGTTTACTTCTGCTGCCCGAGCTGCATCAAGGACTTTTTTGCCGAGCCGGCCAAGATGAGCGACGAACTCGCGAAGCAGGGCTACCGGATCCCGCCGGAGCAGATTCGCAAGAAGTCCTGATCACCCAACAGGCTTTCGACCAGGCAAGGGACGCCTCTCGCCCCGGGGCGCGCCGGCGCGTGGACCTCGCTCCACCCGGCGCACTGCGGCGCTGAGGCGTGCCATTTCATGCGCTCTCCGCCGTCCGCCTGCCAGTACTCACCCGCACACCGCCCGACGTCTCGCCCGCGCGTCCGACCTTGCGTGAACGCCGTTTTGTGATATAGCAGACGTCGTGCACATCGTCCGCACAAGGGTTTCGGCTGCCGCTTTGCCGAACGACCGAATCGACATCACGTTTGCCGGCGGAGTTGCATCACATCATGGCGACGCAGACAACGAGGGGACTCCAGGTCAACGAGCTCACCTTCCTGGATCATCTGGCGCAGAAATTCGACATTCCCGTGCCGGAGCATCTCACTGCCGGTGCCGGCCGGGCGGAGGTCCGTGACGCGCTGGCGCGGTGGGGCGGAAAGGGCGTGGTGAAGCCGGATATTCTCTCCGGTCGGCGGGGGCGTGCGGAAACCGTTTTCACCGTGACCGAGGCGCAGGACGCGATCCGGAAACTCAAGTTGGCGGCCACCGCGGAAATCGGCGGCAAACTGGCCCGCACGTCGTACATGGTCCAGTACGTCCCCGCGCAGAAGGAGATCTACACCGCGATCACCTACGACTCGCGATTTCTCGGTCCGTCGCTGACGGTGTCGCTCGCGGGCGGCATGGAGGTAGAGGCGATCGGCGACTCGAGCAAGAAAACCATCCCGATCGACGTGTTCCAGGGACTCAACGCCTACCAGGCGTCGGGTGTGCTCGAGGAACTCGGCTGCCCGGCCCGTGACGTGAGCCTGCTGGCGCGCAATTTCGTGAAGTTCTGGGATCTCTTCATCGCGACCGGCATGCGGATGGCGGAGATCAACCCCTGGCGGCTCACGGACGACGGCAACGTCTTCGCCTGCGATTTCAAGGGCATTTTCGACGACACGAACTACAAATTCGGCGAATACGAGACGATTGTGCCCGAATACCCGGAGGGACGCGCCGAATTTGAAGAGGAAATGGCGGAGTGGTCGTCCGGCAGCTACCAGGGCCAGGCCCACGTCTCCGACCTGGGCGGCAAGAAGGTTCTGCCGATCCTGTTCGGCGGCGGGGCGAGCACGATCATCATCGAAACACTCGAAGAGCACGGCGGCGAGCCGATGTTCCTGTCGGATTTCGGAGGGAATCCTCCCTACGAGCGGATGTACGGCACCGCGGAGCGCTGTTTCCGCCATAAGCTGCGGAATGCGTCCCTGCTGCTGATCCTCGGCGGCAAGGCGAACAACACGCTGATTGACGTGACGTTCCAGGCGATCGCCGACGCCCTCCGGGACTGCATGGGCTGCTACGGCTATGTGCAGATCCCGGTGGTGATCGGGCGCGGCGGGCCGAAGATGGTGCAGGGGTTCCTCGCGATGCAGCGGACACTCGAGGAACTGCGCCTGCCGTACGTCATGTTCGGCCCCGATACGCCGCTGACTCTCGTCGCCGAGTATGCCGCCAAACTGGCGTGCAGTCTCGAACGCCCCTGAGGGCGGCGACGTGGTTTGATTTGTTGAGCAACCGTGAGGCACACCCGATGCGAGCCAGGACTCTTGCGGATCTCGTGAAACGAGGCGACCGGATCGCCGTCAGCAACATCACCGGGCGCGAGGCGTCGAAGGTCTGCGCCGTTTCGCAGGGCTACTGCAACAACATCGTCGGAGGCTGGGCGCTGGGCCGGGGCGGTGAAGTGGTGCAGTGCCAGAAAGGCGACCCGATCCCGGTGTTCGCCGACTGCGCGAGCATGATGCGGCAGCTTCCGCCCGAAAAGCGGCCCAACAAGGTGATCGTGTACTCGCCGCCCCCGGCCGTCTACGGCGACGTCAAGGAAACCCTCAGCTACGGCGCCGACTGCATCGAGACGATCTTCATCATTACCGAGCACGTGTCGGTGGAGGTCTCGGCCAAGATCCACAACCTGGCCGCCGATGCCGGCATCGACGTGGTGGGCTGCAACACGCTCGGCGTGATCAACACGCACGACCGCGTCCGCGTCGGGGCGGTGGGGGGCGACGACCCGGAGGAGACCTTCGTGCCGGGGAGCGCCACGATCCTCTCGAACTCCGGCAACATGGTGAACACGATTGCCTCGTACCTTGCCTTCGCGGGCGTCGGTACGTCGTTCGGCATTTCCACGGGCAAGGACGTGCTGATCCTCACCCGGCCGGCGGACCTGCTCCGCCTGGCCGAGCAGGACGAGCGGACGAAAATCGTGGTCATGTACGTCGAGCCGGGCGGCCTGTACGAGCAGGAGGTCATCGAACTCGCCCGCTCGGGAGGGTTCAACAAGCCGCTGGTGGTGTACGTTGCCGGGCGCGTCCTCGAGCGTTACGCGGTCTCGCTGGGGCACGCGGGCTCCGTGGTGGAAGGCGGCGGCACCAGCGCGTCAGCCAAGGCGGCCGCCTTCGACGCCTGGTTTGGCATCGAGCCGTTCAACTACGAGATGCGCCATCGCAGGACAGAGGAACTGCCGGCGGACGCGCTGCGGCGCGGGCTTCGCGTGCGGAGCCTGCACGACGTCGCCCCGGCCGTCCAGTTGATCTACCGCGCGCTGCACCTGGATCGTGATTTCCAGCCGCGCGGCGAGATGAAACTGAACCCGTGGTTCAGCAATCTCGGCGAACTGATCAAGCGGGTGCCGGCGATTCTCATCCCGAGCCCGGGCACCATCCCCGACCCGTGGAAGACGCAGTTTGACAAGGTGGTGCAGTCGCGGCTCGGGGCGGCGCCGACGAAACGCTCCATGCGAAACCAGTCGCACGCATCCTCGAACGACGGGAAGATCACGCGGATTTACGGTCAGGACGTGAGAGACCTGATGCTCGGGCACACATTCGGCGAGTCGCTCATCCTCTACTGGACCGGCGAGCCGGCGGCGCGACCGTTCGAGCCGCGGCTCGTGGAGATGTCGCTGATCGCCGCCCTCACGAACGGCCCGGGCACGCTCTCGGCGCAGGCCGCCAAGCTCTCGGCATCGGCGGGCAATTCGCCGCACACGGCGATGATTGCCACGCTGGCGACGGTCGGCACCGATCACGGAGGAAACGGTCGCGAGGCGGTGAAATTCCTGGCCGAGATCTTCCGCCCGACCTCCATGAACGATCCGTACGAGCGGAACCACGGTCTGGATATCCAGAGCATGGCTACGCAGGTGGCTCAGTCCTTCAAGAACGCCAAGGACGCGGCCAAAGACGCCGGGATGGATTACAGCCGCATCCCGTGCCTGGGCCACCCGGTGTTCCGCGATCAGCCGGTCAACTACGACCCCCGCGAGCGGGCCATCAGCGCGTATCTGGAGTCGCAGGGGATCTACAGCGTCTTCCTGCACTTCTACCACGAACTCGCGGCGGCCCTGCGGACCGTCGGGGTCTCGAAGAACGTGTGGGCGGTCAATGTGGATGCGGCCATCGCCACGGTCTGGCTCGGGATCGCCTGGCCGAAGCTCCGGGAGCGCCGCATGACCTTTGAGCGGGCGGCGGACCTGGCGTTCCTCGGGTTCGCGCTCGGACGGGCGGCTGGCGGCGCCGGCGAGTTCCTCGACCACCGCGATTACGGCACGGCGCTGGACATGCGGATCCCGGTCGACGAGATCAACAACTCCGGCCGGGTGAGCCCGGCGGCTTCGCATCCCTGAGCGGTCCCACTCGTCCTCTCCCAGCTTCGCGCATCGTACCGGCCGTGCGCGTGAAAAACCTCACGAGCGCGTCCGGTAACGCTCCTGGCGCGGTTGTGTGACTTGCGGGTTGGAAACGCTAGAATAGCCCACGGGCCGGACAATCAGTTGGCACATCTCGAGTTCAAGGGCCGGGTCCGCGCCGACCGGGAGATCGATATGGCGAGTGCGCGTTGGCAATTCGGGACGCTCGGCGTTGAGCGGGAGAACCGGGGCGGCTTTTGCGGCGATTGGCTCGGCAGCGGCGAACCCGTCGAGTCGATTTCGCCGATCGACGGGCGCCCGATCGCCTCCGTCCGGCAGGTGACGCCCGCCGAGTTCGAGCAGATCCTGCAGCGTGCCTCCGACGCTTTCGAAACCTGGCGGGAGACCCCCGCACCACGGCGCGGGCAGCTCATTCGCGACCTCGGCGACGCCCTGCGGGCCGCCCGCCACGATCTCGGGCGACTCGTCACCCTCGAAATGGGAAAGATCCAGCCGGAGGGCGAGGGAGAGGTGCAGGAGATGGTCGACATCTGCGACCTCGCGGTCGGCCTCTCGCGCCAGCTCTACGGATTGACGATGCCGTCCGAACGCCCGCGGCATCGCATGTACGAGCAGTGGCACCCGCTCGGCGTCGTCGGCGTTATCACGGCTTTCAACTTCCCCGTCGCCGTCTGGAGCTGGAACGCGGCCATCGCGGCGGTCTGCGGCGACACGATGATCTGGAAGCCGTCGTCGAAGACGCCGCTCACGGCCATCGCCTGCACGCACATCGCAGCCGAGGTCTGCCGGCGTCACCACGTCGATCCCGCGCTGTTTTCGCTGGCGGTTGGCCCGTCGGGGTCGGTGGGGGAGGCGATGCTGGCGGATCCGCGCGTGCGCCTGGTCTCGGCGACCGGCAGTTGCCGCATGGGGCGCCGGGTCGCGGAGGTGGTGGGGCGTCGCCTCGGGCGAACGCTGCTCGAACTGGGCGGAAACAACGCGATCATTATCACGCCGGATGCCGATCTGGCGCTCGCAACCCGGGCGATCCTCTTCGGCGCCGTCGGGACGGCCGGTCAGCGGTGCACGACGACGCGTCGCCTGATCGTGCACACGTCCGTGCGCGAGGAACTCGTGAAACGACTCGTGGACGCCTACCGTCAGATCCGCATCGGCAATCCGCTCGAGCCGGGCACGCTGATGGGGCCGCTGCTCGATCCAGGTGCGGTGCGCGACATGATGTCGGCGCTCGATCGGGCTCGCGCGGAGGGCGGACGGGTCCTTTGCGGCGGAGAGCGTCTCGATGGCCCCGACTATCCCGGCGGCTGCTACGTGACGCCGTGCATCGTCGAGATCGCGCCGGGGGCGGAGATTGTTCGCGAGGAAACGTTCGCCCCGATCCTCTACGTGACCACCTACTCGGAGTTCGACGAGGCGCTGCGGATCCACAACGACGTGCCGCAGGGGCTGTCGTCAGCCGTCTTCACGCGGAACCTTCTGGAGGCCGAGGCATTCCTTTCGCCGCGGGGCAGCGATTGCGGAATCGCCAACGTCAACATCGGAACGAGCGGCGCCGAGATCGGCGGCGCATTCGGCGGTGAGAAGGACACGGGAGGCGGGCGGGAATCGGGTTCTGACGCCTGGAAGGTGTACATGCGGCGGCAGACGGTCACGGTCAACTATTCGACCGACCTGCCGCTCGCCCAGGGGATTCGTTTCGGCACGACGTGAACGTGCGGGAGGACAGACATGGAAGCAGTGATGACGGAGCATGCACCCCTCGGGGCGGCGCCGCTGATCGTGACACCGCCGCCCGGTCCGGTTGCGCGCGCTGCCATCGAGCGCGACCATCTCGTGACGTCCACGTCGAACACCCGGCCGTACCCGCTGGCTGTCCGGCGGGCCCGCGGCTGCGTGGTCGAGGACCTCGATGGCAACCGGTTCATCGACTTCACGGCCGGTATTGCGGTGTGTTCAACCGGTCACTGCCACCCGCACGTGGTCCGCGCGATCCAGGGGCAATGCGAACAACTCATTCACATCTGCGGCTCGGATTTCTACTACGAGCCGATGATCGATCTCGCCGAGAAGCTCACCGCCATTGCCCCGGGGGTCGGCGCGAAGCGGGTACTCTTCACGAACAGCGGCACCGAGGCGATCGAGGCGGCGATGAAGCTGTCGCGGCATGCCACCGGTCGCAAGTGGATCATTGCCATGTACGGCGCGTTCCACGGGCGCTCGATGGGCGCGCTCTCGCTGACGGCTTCCAAGGTCCGCCAGAAGGAGCGGTTCGGGCCGCTCGTGCCGATGGTCGCCCACGTCGATTACGGCGATGTCGACGATATCGAGAAGACGCTGTTCAAGCGGGCCGTGCCGAGCGACGAGGTGGCGGCCGTCTTCGTCGAGCCGATCCTCGGGGAGGGCGGGTACATCGTGCCGCCGGACGATTTCCTGCCGCGGTTGCGCGATCTGTGCACGCGACACGGCATCCTGCTCGTTGTGGACGAGATCCAGAGCGGCATGGGGCGGACCGGGCGTATGTTCGCGGTCGATCACTGGAATGTCGTGCCTGACATCATCTGCATCGCGAAGGGGATCGCCAGCGGGATGCCGCTCGGCGCGGTGATCGCGGGTGCGGACGTCATGAAGTGGCCGCCGGGTTCGCAAGGCTCGACATTCGGCGGCAACCCCGTTTCATGTGCGGCTGCCCTGGCGACCATCGAACTCCTCGAAGCCGGCCTGATCGACAACGCGGCCCGACTGGGGCGGACGGCCATGGCTCGGCTCGAGCAGATCGCGTCGCGGCACCAACGCGTGGGCGCGATCCGCGGGCGCGGCCTGATGATCGGGATGGATTTCCTCCCGGACCGCGCGGGGGCCGACGGTGCCGCCCAGTTGCGCGACCGCGTCGTGCAGGAGGCGTTCACCCGCGGGCTCA
>CAZJTF010000319.1:0-8310 GCA_964548565.1 uncultured Planctomycetales bacterium
CGTGATGCTTCATCGGCTCGCACCCGGCTGATGGGACTTCTCACACACGCTCTTACGGATTGCCTTCTCGATTTGCACCAGCTCCCGATGGGTCGCCGCCAGGTCGATCTCCTCCTCCTCCTGGGCCGTGCTGACGTAACGCGAGATGTTCAAGTTGTAGCCGTTCTCCTCGATCTCCTTCATCTCGACGCGCCGGGCATACCGTGCAATCGGCTTCTCGGGTCGTTCCTGATAGGTCTTGATGATCCGGGTGATGTGCTCGTCGGTCATGTAGTTCTGCCGCTTGCCCTTCGTGAAGTTCTCGGGGCCGCTGGCGTTGATGAACAGCACGTCGTCAGGCTTCTTGCACTTCTTGAGCACCAGGATGCAGACCGGGATGCCCGTCGAATAGAACAGGTTTGCGGGCAGGCCGATCACCGTGTCGATGTGCCCGTCCTTGAGCAGCTTCATGCGGATGCGTTCCTCCGCCCCACCCCGGAACAGCACGCCGTGCGGCAGGATGATCGCCATGACGCCCTGGTCATGAAGGAAGTGGAACCCGTGCAGGAGAAAGGCGAAGTCGGCCGCGCTTTTGGGGGCCAGCCCGTGATTCTTGAACCGCACGTCCTCGCCCAGGGCCTCGGTCGGGTCCCACCGGTAGCTGAACGGCGGATTGGCGACCACCGCGTCGAACTTCGGCACCTTCGCCGGGTTCGTCTCGCGGAGCATGTCCCAGTCGTTGGTCAGCGAATCTCCGTGGTAGATCTCGAACTCGCTGTCCTTCACCCCGTGCAGCAGCATGTTCATCCGCGCGAGGTTGTAGGTGGTGATGTTCTTTTCCTGGCCGAAGATCTTTCCGATCGTGCCGCCCGCCTTTGTAATGCGATGCCGGACGTTCAGCAGCAGCGAGCCGGAACCGCAGGCGAAATCGAGCACGCGTTCCAGCCGCTTGCGCGGGCCGGTCGCCGGTTCCTGGCCATCGAGCGTCACGATAGCCGACAGGATGTCGGAAATCCGCTGCGGTGTGTAGAACTCGCCCGCCTTCTTGCCAGATCCGGCAGCGAACTGGCCGAGCAGATACTCGTACGCGTCGCCAAGCGTATTGGTGTCGGCGGAAAACTCCGCCAGCCCCTCCGCGATCCGTGTGATGATCGCGCAGAGCCGGGCGTTGCGTTCCTCATACTTCCTGCCCAGCTTGTCCGAGGCGAGGTTGATCTCCGAGAACAGGCCCTGAAACGTGCTCTCGAACGATTCGTTCTCGATGTACTTGAACCCCGCCTGCAGTGTTTTGAGCAATTCCGCGTTCTGCGTGCGGGCGAGGTAGGCAATGTTCGTCCACAGGTGCTCGGGCTTGATGACGTAATGCGCTTTGCGGCGCATCTGCTTCTCGAACGCCGCCACGTCGCCTGGGTTGTTGTCGTACCAGACCGACAGCGGCGACCGCCCGCCGTTGCCGATCGCGTCGGCGTCCGGATAGTCCCTGCCCAGCTCGCGCCGGGCCGCCGCCTCGTAGTTGTCCGAGAGGTAGCGCAGGAACAGAAACGCGAGCATGTAATCGCGGAAGTCGTCGGCATTCATCGCTCCGCGCAACTGGTCCGCGATGTTCCAGAGGACCTTACCGAGTTGTTTCTGGTCGCGTTCGGTCATGGGCGTGAAGCACTTTCTTTCTCCGCCTGTTCCCGAAGCGTCTTCGCTTCGATGACAACAAGCTTCCCTTCCTCGACGATGACAAAGTCGGTGTCCGTCTGAATCGCCTCCTGGCGGGCCCGTGCCGAGGCACGCTTCAGCGCGGTGAGCGAAGCCCGCAAGTCGGGGTCCTTCGCCTGGGCAATGTCTTTCAGCTTCATGACGTTTCACTCCATTCGAGCAGTACCGGTTCACTGCCCGCGTTATCATATACGGCCCATGCGTCCACGGCGGTCTTGTAGGCGTTCTGAAGGTTGAGCAGCCCGGCGTGGAACCGGCGTCGGATCACGGCTTCGGGGATGTTGTGGCCGCCCTGGCGGACCCGTGCCGCCACGCGGGCGATGGCGGTCTGGGGGTCCGGCAGACGCAGGAAAAACAGGGTCACATGATATCCCAGCCTGCGCCAACGGGCGATCCGTCGGAGATAGTTGCGACCCGCCAACGTGGTCTCGAACGCGAAATTCTCGCCGCGGGCAACGGCGTCGTCCATTTCGGCGAGCATCAGCCGACCCGCCTTCAGCGCCGCCGCTTCGGGATCGAATGGCGACAGCCCGGCCGCGATCAAATCGGCGTTGATGAAGCGCGGGCACTGAGCTTCCGCCGGTAGGAACGTCCTGGCAAAGGTGGTTTTGCCCGCACCGTTCGGCCCGGCGATGATGATGACCTTCCTGCTCATCGCGTCGTATGTGCGCCGTACCCTCGAGGTACGAGCCCTTTCTGTCGCATCCATTTCAAGGCTGTCGGCCACTTGATCTGAGCAATGCTGGCCTTGGATTCGTGCCATCGCTTCGGATCGGAAGCCTCTCGAATGATCTCCTCGTCCGTCGGCTGTCGCCCTTCGATCAGCAGATCATTCCAAGCCGCATAAAGGGTGGAAGCGATCTCACAAGAAAGAGTCTTAGCCGTGGCAAAAAGCTGAATGACCTCATGAATCCTGGGGAGCTGCTCGCTCCAGCGCTGCAGGTACTTGGCGTGCTGACCGCTCAACTGCATCGGCTGGTACGACGTGTGCTTTTCGTGGCGTACCTGCTTAAACCACTTCTGTTTTTCGAGGCCGCTGGCAACTCCACGCATGAGCTTGTTGTCGAAGGGACCCGCGGCGGCACGGGCATAACTGCCGTGAATGTCATCAAGTTCCGCGTAGTACTCGCACAGGTGAATGAGTTTTTGCAGCTTCACACGGCCCATCGTCGGGTGCTGATGGCAATGCTGCAGGATCTCGGCAGCCAACAGTTGCCGCGCAAAGCCGACTTTGTACGGCTTTCTGGTCGGGACGATTGCCGGGCGATCCTGCTTTAACGCTTCGGCGACGTTCAAGGTGGCCGGCGGTGAATCACTAGAATCAGTGGCGGGGTGCATCGAAAGCTGCTCAGCGACGCCAGCGGCAGGGAACAACTGCTGCATCAGGCCCTTCTTGTGGGCCCGCAGGGCGTCCAGCTTGCGCGACGCGGCGGCGATCAGAGCGTCCAGCGCACCGAGACAGGCGGCGATCCGCTGCTGCTCGGCGGGGGACGGGAACAGCAGATCAAGCGCCTTCAACCGGTCAGTGTTGAGTCGTCCCGTGCCATGGCCGGCGATGTCAACCATGGCGCGAATTCGTTGCTTGCTCCCGACGAGCATGTACGCGAGGAAACGCCCGTCGAATCCGTTGCTCGGCCGCAGAGCCCGAACATCTTGATTGAGGGCCGTCGGACGCGCGACAAGACAGATCGGAACATCCTTCAATAACGTCATTCCGCGCGTCAGCATCAGCACAGTGCCGGCCGGCACAACCTTCGCACCGTCCTCAACGGCTGCGTCGGAGATATGGTCTTCGGTGTCGTCCAGCACCATCCGCTTCATGTCTTTTGCGGATACCCACGGAATCGAGCCGTTCCAGAACGCGGGTTTGCTCTTCGATGGCGTTCCGCCGGATTGGAAGTCGGCGATTTCATCGAGCCGTTTCCCTTGCCACTCCCCCGCGTCGCGGAACTCGGGGAAGCGGAGGCGGGGGCGGGTTTCGCCTTCGCGGGGGAAGAGCTGCTGCATCAGCCCTTTCTTGTGGGCCCGCAGCGCCGCCAGCTTCCGCCCCTCGGCGGCGATCAGCCCGTCCAACGACGTCAAACACGCCGCGATCTTCCGCTGCTCGGCGTAGAATGGAAGTGGCAGCGGGATGTGCGCAAAATCTTTGTAGTAAAGTCGCAGTCGGTCCTTCGTAAGACCCTGCGAATGCGCGGTGAGAACCCGCAAGTACTCTGGCAGCTTGAACAGATAGCCATAGAAATCTGAACAGACGTCTTCCTTCGGCGCAAGAACGACATACGCGGGGCTGACCATGCAATCTTCGGGCGCGACGCCCAAAGCGCCTTGCCACATGCGCATCATGTTGTAGGTGATGTCGTTCCGGAAAGCCTGCTTATTGCCTTGAGCGTCTTCTATATCGTAGAAGTCGCGATCGAGAGAATCCCGTTTGACCATTCCCTCATTCATTGTGACGGAGTAGATGGGCAAGCCCTCCTTGCCCTCCTCAAGGCGGTTTGCAAACACGTCGCCGGCTTTCTTCACCTCCCAGCCCGGGGTTTCTCCGAACTCCGGAAACCGCAGCTTTGGCGTCAATGATGTGGACTTAGCGGCCATGGCTCATGCGCCTTCCAGCGTGTCCGGGTTTTGAAGCGCCTTCTTCTGGTCCGAAGTGACCCGGCGCTCGACTTTCCTGATGTCTTCGGCAGGCGGGAGGCTTTCCGGGCGGATGCCGCGATTCAGCAGCGTCTGGCGCACCGCCAGGTTGTTGGTGACGTGCTCGCGGGAGATCTGCGGCTCGCTGCGCATGGCGTGCGTGCGGGCGTTGTGGATGGTGATCTCGGTGGCGAAGTCCTTGGCCTTGAGGATGATCGTCGGGGCGAAGTCGGCCAGCGGGCGCGAGTCTGGGACCTTCCACTGGGCTTTCATGGCCTGCGTGCTCTTGCTGAACAGCGCCTGGTCGCCCTTACTGCGGATGAGGGCGAAGTTCTGGTTGCCGCCGGTCTGCTCGTAGATGACGCTGGAGAGCTCTTTCTCCGTATCGGAGAGCTTTCGGCGGGCGGAGACGCGCTCGGCCTCGAGCAGGCGCGCTTCGATGAGTTCGGCTTTACGGGTCTGGATGGCGAAGTAGGTCTGGGCGAAGGCGATTTCCGGCTTGCCGGGGTCGCCGTTCTGGGCGATGAGGTAGCAGGCGTAGCGGGTGAGCATGACGTCGGCAATCTCGCGTTGGCTGCCCGATCCCAGATCGACCATTTTCCCGACGTCAGCAAAATGGTCGCCGATGTCATGGCCAGAGACCTCGCAGGCGGTCTTGGCCTTGCTGATGACGTTGATGAAGTTGTCCCACTTCGCGTATCCGAGCAGGACTTGCAGGTCGCGGGCCAGCCAGTATTCGACGCCGTTCTCGGTTTGCTGTGCGTGGCCTTCGAAGGTGGCGGTGAGCAGCTGAATCTGGTTCGTTTCCATCGTCCCCCGTTTGCTTATTGCTCGTACGCGCTGAGGCCCGAGATTTCCCGCCCGGCGGCGCGCTTCTTCAGCAGGGGCACGAGGTCCGCCATCAGGGCCAGTTCCTTCTCCGTGCGGGCGCGCCAGCCCAGGTCGAGCGGGGCGAGCAGCGTGGTGAGCTGTTCGCCGTCGAAGATCATCCGGCCGAGGACGCCATCGACGAACGCCTGCAGTGCGTCGGGCGTCAGGCCGTGCTCGTGGGCCTTGGCCGCGATTTCCTGCGCGTCCTTCTCCGCCTTGAACTGCTGATAGCCTTCGCGGACGGCCTTCTCGTCCAGCGCTTTGCCGGCCTCCAGCGTGCGGACATAATCGGTGATCGTCTGGCGCTCGTCTATGAACTTGGCATCCGACTCGATCAGCCCGATGAGCTGCTCGCGCGTCATCTTCTGCTTCTTGGGGTCCTGGCCCGTGAAGCGGGCGATGAGGTTCATGATGTAGTCGTAATCGATGGTGGCGGAGGCGAAGAGGACGAACTCGAAATCGAGCTGGTCCACTTCGGGGCTGGTCGGCTGGCCAGGCTTTTCGCGCTGTTCGCGCAGCCGTTGCGCGGTTTCGAGGTAGACGCCGCGGAAGCCTTTGAGCTGTTCCCGCGGCATGATCTGTTCGATCGTCTGCTTCTCCTCCTCGGTCAGGTCGGTGTACTGGTCGAGCTGGGTCTGGAAGCGCTGGACCTCCTTGAACTGCTTGATAAACGCGGCGCGGGCATCGTCGCCCAAGAGGTTGGGTACGGCCTCCGGCCTGGCTGCGAGGCCCTGGGACTTCATGAATTCGGACAAGCTCTGGACGGCGGCCTTGAGCTTCTCGATGACCCTGGGGGCCTTGTCCACGAGCCAGATTTCGCGCGCCACGTCGGCCCTCATGCCGGAGAACAGGGCAATGGCTTCATCAACGTTGGCCTGTTGGTTGCGAAAGTCGAGGATGTGGCCATACGGCTTGGTGGCGTTGAGTACGCGGTTGGTACGGGAGAACGCCTGGATCAGGCCATGATGCTTGAGATTCTTGTCGACGTAGAGCGTGTTGAGGTACTTGGAGTCAAAGCCCGTGAGGAGCATGTCGACGACGATCGTGAGGCCAATCTTCTCGCGGCCCCTGCGGGGCAGGTCGGCGTTGGGGAACTGCTGCTCCTTGATGCGCTTCTGCACGTCCTGGTAGTAGAGGTCGAACTCGCCGATGGAGTGGTTCGTGCCGAACCGCTCGTTGTAGTCGGTGATGATCGCATCGAGGGCCTTCTTTTTGCCCTCCGGATCCTGCTGGTTGTCGGCGCGTTCCTGCGGCAGGTCTTCCTGAATCTGGCGGACGTCGGCGCTGACATCGCCGGGCGGCGAGAAGACGGCGGCGACGTTGAGGGGGACGTAATCCGGGTCAGCCTGCTGTTTCTCGCCCTGTGCGGTTTTGAAGAGGGTGTAGTACTCGATGGCATCGTTGATCGATGCGGTCGCGAGCAGCGCGTTAAAGCGGCGGTTGCCGGTAGCGGCATCGTGTTTGTCGAGGATGGCATCGACGACGGCGCGCTTGGCGAGGGTCTCGCCGGGCTTGATCGGGGCGCCATCTGTTGGCTTGTAGTAATCCACGTGGAAGCGCAGGACGTTCTTGTCCTCGATGGCGTGGGTGATCGTGTAGGCGTGCAGCTCGCGCTGGAAAAGGTCTCTGGTCGTCCGCAACGTGGCGATATCGCCGTCGATCTGCTTGACCGTGGCGTTCTCCTCGAAGATGGGCGTCCCGGTGAAACCGAAAAGCTGGGCGTTTGGGAAGAACTCCTTGATGGCCTTGTGGTTCTCGCCAAACTGTGAGCGGTGGCACTCGTCGAAGATGAAGACGATCCGCTTGTCGCGCAATGGCTCGAGCATGTCCTTGTAGGTCGCTTGCCCATTCTTGGCGCGCTGTTTGTTTCGCTTGCCGGTCTCGTCCAGCGCCAGGCCCAGCTTCTGAATCGTGCAGACGATGACCTTGTCGGCGTGGTCGTCGGAGAGCAGGCGGCGTACGAGGGTGCCGGTGTTGGTGTTCTCCTCAACGCAGCCTTCCTGGAAGCGGTTGAACTCCTCGCGGGTCTGGCGGTCCAGGTCCTTGCGGTCGACGACGAAGAGGCATTTCTCGATGGCCGGGTTGTCCTTGAGGAGCGTGGAAGCTTTGAAGCTGGTCAGCGTCTTGCCGCTGCCGGTGGTGTGCCAGACGTAGCCGTTGCCGTTGTTCTTCTCGATGCAGTCGACGATGTGCTTGACGGCGTAAATCTGGTACGGCCGCATCATAAGCAGCTTCTGTTCACTGGCGACCAGGACCATGTAGCGGCTGATCATTCGGCCGAGCGTGCACTTGGCGAGGAACTTCTCCGCGAAGCTGTCGAGGTCCGTGATCTTCGTATTGTCCTCGGCCGCGTACTGGTAGACGGGCAGAAAGCGCTCTTCCGCGTTGAAGGCGAAGTGCCGGGCGTTGTTGTTGGCGAAGTAGTAGGTCCGGTCGCGGTTGCTGACGACGAAGAGCTGGACGAAGCACAAAAGTGTCCGCGTATAGCCATTACCCGGGTCGTTTTTGTACTCGACGATCTGCTCCATCGCGCGACGGGGATTAATGCCAAGAGTCTTGAGCTCGATCTGTACGGCGGGCACGCCGTTGATCAGAAGGAGCACGTCGTAGCGGTGATGGCTGTAATCGGTGTTGATGCGGAGCTGATGGACCACCTCGAAGCAGTTCTTACACCAGTCTTTGATGTTGACGAGCGTGTAATTGAGCGGGGTGCCATCGTCACGGGTGAAGCTGTTTATACCGCGCAGAGTCTTGGCGGCCGTGAACACATCCGGCGTGATGATCTCGTCCAGAAGGCGCTGGAACTCGGCATCCGTGAGCCGGACGCGGTTGAGCGACTCAAACTTCTCGCGGAAATTCTTTTCCAGCGTGGCGCGGTCTCGGATGTCCTCGCGGTACTCGTATTTCAAGTCGCGCAGTTTTCCGATAAGCCACTGTTCGAGTTGGCATTCAGCCGCGATCATTCCAGCCCTTCGATTGGTGCCACGTCCGTGCCTTGTCCGCTCTCGAGCAGTTGATTCTCTCGGATTCACGTCGTACGCGCACCAGGGTGACCCTCCTGCCCCGAAGCGCCCCTCCCCCGCCACAGGACCCCGTCGCGTCCGATCCGGAGAGCCTCGT
>CAZJTF010000320.1:0-8299 GCA_964548565.1 uncultured Planctomycetales bacterium
CACGCCCCGCAGAGGACTTCCACCTCCAAGATTCACTACATGCTTGGCGCACAAACAAGAGGGTGCCGCCACTGGCTAAGTGACGACACCCTCGCTTAAGACCGAGAGTTGACCTGGCGACAGCTTACTGCGTGCAGCCAGCCGGCAGGTTGGCCGTGTTGTACGGAACACTCGGGCCTGTCACGCAGGCCTTGAACGCCGTGAAGTCCGCGCCGTTGATCCCGTCGCCGGGGACCCGGTCCAGGCACTCGCAGCCGGCAGGAACCGGCAGCGCGCCGCCCGTAAAGCAGGCCTGGAACTTGCCGTAGTCGTCGTGGTCGATATCCCCGTCCACGTCGGCGTCGGCCCAGAGCCACTGTCCTCGCGGGCAGCAGTTCCTGCACTCCGTCGAACCGGTTCCGCCGAAATTGCCGCCGTCCGCGGCGCAGGCGAGAGACGATTCGACCACGCACTCGCCGGTCGGCCGGCAGCACGCGCCGTCATCCGAGACGTAGTCGAGCTCGCCGTCGTAGATAGCCATCGAGTCGATGATGGTGCGATTGTACCCCGCGCTGATCCTCGAGTACGTCAGGCACTGCGTCGGCGCGCCGGCTTTGCACTGATACGTCGTGGGATCCAGCTCGCAGCCCGGTGCGACGCCCCACGAAATCGTGTTGAACGGGCCTTTGTACACACGCGGAATCGCGGCCACATTCTCCCGATTGGCCTCTGCCGCCTTCGGGTTCGACTGGAAGATCAGCACGTAGTTCGTCATGATCTTCATGTACACGCGGTTGGTACCCGCGCCGTAGCTGAAATTGCTGGACCCGGCGGCCGGATTGATGTGCATGTTCGGATCATAGCCGCCCTTGCC
Source organism: uncultured Planctomycetales bacterium (assembly GCA_964548565.1). Classification (GTDB taxonomy): domain Bacteria; phylum Planctomycetota; class Phycisphaerae; order UBA1845; family PWPN01; genus CAYLLT01. Next base: position 854 of record CAZJTF010000320.1, read on the forward strand.
GGTACCTGGTGCGGTGGGGTGATCCGGCGGATAATCCCACTGGTTGTATCCAGGCATGAGTCCGGTGATTGGCGGGTTATCCGAGAACCCGCGATTGGATCGCAGCTGCCGCCACTTGTTGCCGTCAAAGAACGTGAAGTGGTCGATGTTCGGCACATGCGGGTCGCCGCCCTGCTCCAGGATTCCGCACGGATCCTTGTCGGTGATGGCGACGAAGCCGAAGGCGATGCTCTTCCAGGTCCGCCCGGTGCCGCTCACCGGATCGTACGGCTCTACGAGTGGCGGGCAGTTGTTGTTCAACCAGGTCAGGTCGCTCCCGTCCTCGCTGCCGCTCGAATTGATCTCGCGGGCCTGCTGACAGATAACGGGGAACGGCCCGTTCGGGCAGCCGGTCGGATCCGGATAGGTCTTGGTCGGGTCGCCACGCCACACGTAATCGGTGGGAGCATGGTCGCCGCCCGGAGCATCAGGGGTCGACAGGCTCAATTCGACGTAAGAATTGTCCTTGAATGGTGACAGGCCGTCATGGAGGTCGAAAATCAGCACGAGCGGCTTCTCATCCGTGCCGTTCACCGCGTTCTTGGTCGGATCGATCAGCTGGATCCGCTCTTTGAAGCTGTGAACGAACATCTGCATGGAGTTGTACGAGTTACCCGTGCCCCAGGTGTAACTCGCCACCGCATACTGACCGCGGATCGTCGCGATTTCGCCGGACACACCGCAGTTAGGATCGATGACCGCCTGGAACTCGCCTGAATCCGAAGACAGGCCGCCGGGCGTCGTGATGCTCCCGCAGTTCATGGCACGGACCCACTGGGCGCGCGCCATCTGGTGCGCGGCCGGCGAGGTCTGCTGCGTCGTACCACAGCCGCTGCTCGGGGCCTTCTGCGGCCACAGGTCACAACGCAACGGGGTCGAATCGGGGTCCACTGCCCCCGGAGGAATCGGCCCCCCCTGCCAGACGGTGCCGCGAGAATATGCGGGGTTCTCCCGGTTGTCCCACGCCCACTGGTTGTAGAAGTCGAACGAATCCGACCAGATGATCCGCTCGCATGCCGGATTACCGCCCGGCCTCGCGGTTGCCAGGGCCAGCTGCGCACAGCAGGCAAGCGTCCCGGCGAAAACAGTCACACCAAGTTGTCGCAACATGTCACTCCTTTGCTTCGTCAGAAGCGGCAGATATCAGACTCACTCAGGGCGCGCAGTTCGGTGTCACGGCCGCCGACCACGGGACGTTTGCGCCGGTTGCACACTTCTCGAACTCCAGGAAGTCGGACTCGTTCACGGCGCCGTCCGTCACGCCGGGGCTGAGGCTGCTTCGATCGAAGCAGGCGCAGGCGGGATCCGCGTACGGCGTCATGCCGCTGAAGCAGACCTGGAACGCACCGAAATCGTCCATGTCCACATCGCCGTCGACGTCATGGTCTGCCCAGACGTGGGTGCTCGATGAGCACGGGCAGGTCTGCTGCGCACACACGGTGCCGATTCCCTTGAAATCTGCGGCCGGGCAGGCCCCGTAATTCATCTCCGTGCAGCCCTTCAGGCTCTGGCAGCAGGCACCCAGGCAGGTGTTCGCTTCGCAGACCGTACCCATGGCACCGGCAACGCCGCCAGCGGCCGTGCAGGCTCCCGGAGGCTCCTGCCCGCAGGTCCCATCAGTCTTGCAGCACGAGCCAAGGCAGCTGGAGGTCGCACAGGCGCTGGCCTCGCCGCGGAATGTCCCGCCGCCGGCGGTGCAGGTGGCGAGTTCAACGAAGTCGGCGCACGAACCGTTCATCGGATCGCAGCAGGCGCCCGGGCAATCAACCGTGCTGCAGATGCGGTCGAGCGTGAACTGCTGCTGACCGGCAATGGCTGGGCAATCAGCCGTAAACTTGCTGCTGCAAGACCCGACGGCGCAGCACGCGCCGGTATCCGGAAGTGGGAACGCACTCAGCGGAATCCGGGCGACAAACCCGCGAACGAGCAGTTCCGTGGTGACGCCCCAGCCGCTGATCACAACGTCGCCGGCTTCGCTGTCGACCGCGACGCTGTAGGCGCGACGCAGACTGCTTGTGAACTGCCCGAGCTGACCCAGGGCGCTGAAGTACGCCGTCAGGTCGTACACCTTCCAGTTTGCCGGGCTGGCATCGCGCACATCCCACAGGACAGCACGCTCGACACCGCGGTAGTTCATACCGCAGGCGAATCCGCCGTCAGCGCTGAGCCCGTACACGATGGCGTTGTTGACGCTCCCTCCTGTATCCGGATAGGTCGGCAGCTCGACGATTGTGTCCGACGCGACGTGATAGCGGTACGGCCAGTTGCCTTCCCGCCCTTCGACCGGCGCCATGCCTGCCAGGTAGTTGCCGTCGTCACTGATTGCCCAGGCTTGCCCGTCCTGGGAACCGGCTTTGAGACCCTTGAAGAGGACCTGGGTTGGCGTTGTCGCGCCGATGTACTGGTAGTACACGTTCCGCCAGTTCAGAGGCGCCGGCGTGGTGCCGTCCCGGCGCGTTGCCGCCGCTCTCCCGGTGCTGGACACGCCGCGCACATGCGATTCGACCGGGTTGCTCTTGAGTCCGTAAGTCCCGGTCATTGTGCCGTTCGGGTCGCCCTGTCCGCGGGCGATCGAAATGTTGACCGGCATGGTGCTGCCGTTATCGCGATCGTGAATGAAGTACCAAAACTCCCCGCTCGTGCCGCCCACACCATTCGCAACCGGCACGCGAGGACCGTTGCCCTGCGCCGTGGTATTCGCATCACGTGCTCGCCAGAGCCAGTCGTTGGGCGGCGGGTTGACGCCCGGATCGGGGATCCCGAAGCACGATACCCAGCCTGACGTGTCGTTCCCTCCGACAACGATCTGCCGGCCGGTCGACACGGTGCGATAGCCGATGCCCGTCGATGCCGTGTGGCTGCTGCCGGTATTTCCGACGCGATATGTCCCGAGCGTGAACGAAGACCAGAAGAAGCCTCGCGTGGCGGCCGGTGTACAGGCCCCGGCGCACCGTGAGATTCCCGCGGCGTACTTGCCATCGGGGGTCAGTGCACGAACCTCGCTTTCGTTGTCCCCCGCGAGCGGCGGAACCTCTGTCAGCACTGCGGCGGAGGCCGCCGAAAGCCCCCCCATCAGCAGAATCGAACTCACGATCCCGACCAGTCGGACATGTCTCATGCCAACCTCCCCCGGGCATCGCCCGGCTTGTCCGGTCAAGACTCCGCTCCGCAATTCCTTCGCTGCCGGGGCTCACCGGCCCGGCACCGATCCGGCTATCCCGGCTGCGAGGACCTCCGCGATCCCCCTGCACGCCGACGGTAAACTCTGAATCACACGGTGAAGGCGCACTGCGACCCCCGATAAACTGGCCGGCATACGAAACGCCTATGGATCACAGCTCCGCGACCCATTGCCCTGCACCACAGACTTATGCAGAGCAACATTCAAACCGTGCTTTCCCCGCGACGCAGCCGTCCGCCCCACCGCACTCCGTCGTCACGTCCCGCCGCCGGAGGGTAGCCACCCGTGACCCCCACGCGATATCGCCACCGAAGACCGCCCATCCATTATGACCAGAATGGGGAGCCGTATTCACCGCTTCACAAGGCGCTCACGGGCGTTTGGGCGCTGTCCTGGGCGTGATCCTTCCACCTCCTGCGTCGTCAGAGGTCCTGTTTCGGCCGGGACGGCGACAGCGGGGGCACACGTTCCCGACCATGGGATTCTATCGGCTTGACCCGGCCCATGTCAACGTTCTGAAGCACAGCAGTCGACGCAATTTCGCGGAAATCGTCGACCGCTTCTGCCGCGGAGAGCGGCATGGGGAAGGTTCCCCGCCGGCGAGCCGACTCGAGAACGTTTTGCCGCTAAGATACACACAAGAAGGGGCGATCACGTCCTATATGTCGTGAATCGGAACGCTACTCCCCGCCATGGGTCCGCGTAAACTAACGTCGACAGCTTTCACTTTCCAGTTGACTCCCCGATCCCACCCGGGTACAGTCAAATACCTCGGTCTGCCCGTCAGGGGGCTGCAGACCGGGCCGTCGTCACATCCCCGCAGTTCCATTTGTGCCGATGGAGGTGAAGAGCGTCCCCAGGTGAAACTTGCCGGGTGAGCACCCGGTCAAACCGCAACTCGTGAGGAGGAAAGGCATGTACAAGCGCGTCTTGTCGATGGCGGGAATTATTGCGATGGCTGGCTCGGCCGTGTTCGCACAGAGCCTGCAGATGATCCCCCCGGTCGGCTCCGACACGACCAGTTCCGGCCGCGTCGCTATCTGGACCGGGACGAATGCGATCGCTTTTGGGCAGTCGGGCACCAGCACTGGTTTGGTTTACGATGGCACCAGCCGATGGGTCCTGAGTGCTGATAACGCCGGCTCAACGGTGATTACCGGCGCCGGGAATCGAACGGTTGCACCCGGCGTGACTCAGCTGGTTGCACACGGCATGACCACGAGCGGGCACGCGATCTTTTCCTCCATGGACAACGGTGTCACGTGGGGCAACAAGGTTCGCCTGACCAACACGTTCCAGCCATTTACGATCAGCACCGCGAACACCCTGGCGGCGAATGGGACTGATGACAAGGCGTACTTCGGATTCCCGTGGGGCGCCAGCAGCAGCCGTCAGCTCGAAATGGTCACTGCATCGGGCGGGGCAGCCCCCGCGTACCTCCCGACCCTGGGGCCGGTGCAAGCAGGTACGACGAGTGATGAAGGCTCCGTGCGCGGCGTTGCATACACGTCCAGTCTGGCCAATAGCCCGGCGGTGGGCGTCGGCAAGCGCGGAGCGAATGCCTACTACGTCACCAGCGTGGGCGGCAAGGGCACTCTCAACACGCTGAACGGCACGGCCGGCGAAGCCTGGGCCATCGCCAAAGATGGGACTGCAGTTTTCGGATATTCCACTGTGACCGATGGCCGGACCGGCCTGTATCCGTGGATGTCGACCGGCGGCATTCCCGGCACGGCGGTTGAACTCCCGGGTCTCCCGGGCGCGATCAACAACGCGAACAACGGTGTACCATACGGCGCCAGCGAGAATGGCGATTATGCTGTCGGCATGAGTTATCCCGGCATGGAGATGGCTGTGGTCTGGGATACCGTGAATATGCAGGTCGCCGATCTGAACGCGGTGTTCACTAGCCTGGGGCTGATGGATGGCTTTACGCGTTTGAGTCGCGCCTATAGCGTGGTTGACACCGGCAGCGGGCTCGCGATCGCCGGCCAGGGTGCTTGGAGCGACGGTACGAACACGTTCACCCGCGGCTTCCTGGCCATCGCGCCATACAACATGAACGGAATGTGGGTGCCCGAGCCCACTACGGTACTGCTGCTCCTCGGTGGCCTTCCGCTGCTGCGGCGGCGTCAGCGGGTCGCATGACGTTTTTCGCTTCGTGAATCATCCCCTTAGACAGATGGAAAGCCCCCACACGTCGGGGGCTTTCTTTTTGATGGGCGATCCTTGCCAGTTTCAGACAGCGAAATCAGAATACGCCCATGCCGAAGGCCCAGGAGCAGAGGATTCCGTCACTCGGGGACACGGCGGGATCGACTCGCCCGCTTTGGCGACGGCATCTTCTGCCGGGGCTGACGATCGCCGTTGTGGCCGTCGTGTTGCTGGTGCATTGGCCTGCGCTGTCGACGCGCGCCGTGCTGTTCGACGACCAGCAGTACTTCATCGAGAATCACCTGGTGCAAAACCCGGGCTGGAGCTCCGCCGGGCGTTTTCTGGCCGAGGTGCTGGCGCCCTCGACGGTGCAGGGGTACTACCAGCCGCTCACGATGATTTCTCTGATGCTCGACTGGCGGAGTGGCGGCCGCCCGGACAACCTTCGGCCCTTTCATCGCACAAGCCTCGCACTGCATGCCGTCAACACGGCGCTTGTCATCCTCGCCATGTACCTGCTGTTTGGTGAACCGTGCGTTGCAGCGTTCGCGGGTCTGCTGTTTGGCGTCCATCCGCTCACCGTCGAACCCGTCACCTGGGTCGGGGAACGCAAGACACTGATGGCGGCTGCGTTCTCGCTGCTTTCGTTGGTTCTGTACGTGCGGTATACGTGGAGCCGAGGCAAGATGCCCTACCTGGGATGCCTGTGCCTGTACGTGCTGGCCCTGCTCTCAAAACCGACCAGTACGCCGCTGCCGGTTCTGATGCTGCTGCTCGACTTCTGGCCGCTGCATCGGCTGAGCCGATGGGCAGTCATCGAAAAGCTGCCGTTCTTGGCCATCGGCGCCGCTTCGGCGGTCGTCACCGTCATTTCACAGGGCAGCACGGCTGCGGTGCACATGCCCGGAGAGTTCTCCGCAAGCCGGATACCGCTGCTCCTGTGCCACAATATTGTCTTTTACTTCCAGAAGGTCATCTGGCCGAGTGGATTGACGCAGCATTATGCATTTCCAGAGCCCTTCTCGGTGTCGGCTCCCGCCGTTCTCGCGGGAGTACTTGGTACAGCAGTCCTGCTCCTGGGTCTGCTGATCTCCCTTCGCTGGACGCCCGCGCCGACAACGGGCTGGCTGTTCTTCTTCGTGGCTGTATTTCCAACGATGGGTGTCATCGGCTTCACGATGGTGATCGCGGCTGACAAGTACGTTTACCTGCCATCTTTTGGGTTTCTCCTGATCGTCACATGGCTGCTTCAGCATGCATGGAACAAGCATTCCGGCGGGCGAGGATGGAGTGCGAGACGCTACACTCTGGTCGGTGTAGTCGTGTCATTAGCGATCGGCGAGAGCCTTGCCAGCCGCCGCCAGTTGACGCACTGGCGGGACACGGAAACCCTGTATCGCCGGATGCTCGTCTTCGCGCCGAATTCCCCGGTCGTTCACAGTGATCTCGGGGCGGCGTTATTCGGAATCGGCAAGGTCGATGAGGCGATGGCCCACTACGACCGGGCAATCGAGCTCAGCCCGGTTTATGCCGAAGCATATTACAACCGCGGCAGCGCGTGCGCTGAACAAGGCGCGTACGAACGCGCCGTGGCGGACTTCACCCGGGCGCTCGAACTCAGGCCGAAAGACGCGGTTGCCTTGAACAATCGCGGCAACGCTCACCTGACGCTCGGGAAATACGATGCTGCGATCGCCGATTACACGGCCGCGATCAAGATCAGGCCGGAGTACGCCGAGGGGTATAACAACCGCGGTTTCGCCTTCGGGCGCGCCGGGGACGTCATCGCTGCACTCCGAGACCTCGACCGTGCGATCGAACTGAACCCGGGCTACGCGCAGGCTTACGGGAATCGCGCAGCGGCGCACTTCTCTCTGACCCACTACGATAAGGCGCGGGTCGACATCGATGCCTGCCGGCGCCTTGGCGGAATCCCGCCTGAGAGCGTGGTGCGGGCCTTAACCACAATCGAGCAGAGATAGAGCATCCTGCAGTCTGTCGGCGATTCAGTCACTCTTTAGTATGACAGCGCTATCCCTTTTCGGCTCTCTTGGCCTTCCGGCGCCGGCTTT
>CAZJTF010000321.1:0-8299 GCA_964548565.1 uncultured Planctomycetales bacterium
GGACGTGGACATGGATGATTTCGCGCAGTGGCAGGCATGCTTTGGGCCGCTCGGCGGACCCGGGTGCCAGTGCTTCGACCGGACGCGCGACGGCAAGGTGGACCTGCTCGACTGGCCGGCGTTCGTGAAGTGCGCCAGCAGGCCGACGGTGCCGTCGGACGTGCAGTGTGACGATTAGCGGGCGACTGCCGGGTGGATCCCTCTCGGTCGGATGGGGAGATCGCGCAGGAGACGGACTGTGAGGAACAGAGCCAGAGTCGGCTTCACGCTCATTGAAGTCCTGGTCGTGGTCGCAATCATCGCGCTCTTACTTGCGATCCTGCTGCCTTCCCTCAAGAAGGCGAGAGACCAGGCGAAGCGCGTTCAGTGTCAAAGCAATCTGCACCAGTGGGGATTGATGCTCCATGCGTACGCGCACGACCACCGCGGGTGGCTTAAGACCGTCTCCTGGGGCTCCTCGGGCTGGCCGTCTCCGGACCATCTGAACATTGCACAGATGAAACTATTCCAGAAACGGTATGCCATGCAGGACAAGTGGGCGGTCTGCCCCACGCTCCAGGAAACCAGCCGCGGGTCAGGCGGCAACCCGCTGTACGGAGATCTCCAGAAGTACGGTTATCCCCGGTATGCCCTCGGCTATGTGTTGATGACCGGCTACAAACGCCACGGGACGGCCGGGTTGCCGGCGTACGTCCCGGAAGCGGCCGATCGGCTGGAGGAGCGCCCGCCGACGCAGGTCATGGGAGCGGATCTGGTCTGGCGATACATCGACGGTTGGGTGACGCGCTATGGTGACAATCGCGGCTACGTCTCCCACGTCGGCCCGGACGGCACGCATCCACTCGGCGGTAGTACGCTGTTCCTGGATTCGAGCGTCAAGTGGTTCGATGCCGCGCGGATGGGGCCCCGTTACAAAGGGATTTTTGACGAGCCGTGCTACGAGTACTTCCAGGGACGAGGTTACTTCTACGGTTTGGCCTACATCAGGCCAAAGAAGGCTTCATAGACAAAGCGCGCCGCGCGGGCGCCCGCCCCTCGCGCGGACATGGACTCTGGTCGTGCCGCGGACGACCACCAGGCCGCAACAAGGACGCACCGGCACTGCGCATTCCACCTGAAATGAGGGCGCGCAAGCTGAATTGATGTTTCCCTCTCTGAAGACGCGCCAGCGGCGGTGCACGATCTCCTGAGTTCCTCACCGGAGCAGCCCGTATGAAAACACATGCTCTCACATGGATTCTCGCGTCCCTGGTCTTTTCCCAGGAATGGATTGCAGCGCCGCGTTCGGTCGAGGCCGCCGGACCGGCCGCCACGACACCGTACGCGTGGTACCGGGCGGATGCCGGTGTGAAGACGGCGGGCAGCGGCGATACCACCGTGCTCATATGGGAGGACCAGTCGGGCCATGGGCGCCACCTTACCGCTTTCGGCAAGCCGAAACTCACGCGAAACGGTCCGAAGGGCGTGCCGTCTGTGGGGTTCAGTGGTGCGGGTGACTACTTCGAGGGGACGGTCGAAAATTGGGGGACGGCTGCGCCGGGGACGGTGTTCGCGGCCTGGAAGTGGGGCGGGGGCAGTGCAGGAGCCTGCTATCTGTACGACGGCGGTTCCATAGACAAGGGGCGGCAGGGGCTCTCGCGGGAGGGAGGAGAAACAAGTGGAATCGCGGTTGGGGCGCTCGGTCCGGGAAACAATGTCGTCCCGTTCCAGTTTCCCGATGCGGATACTTGGAACGTCAGCGCCGTCACCTACCTCGGAGAGGATACCATCCGCATCAACGGCGCCGACGTCGCATCGGGCGATCTTCACTCGGATCCGGGTATGACCGGGATTCTGGTCGGAGCGTTCGTCATCACGAGCCGGAACAGGTGGAAGGGTGAGATCTCCGAGTTGATCGTATACGAGGGGGAACTGCCGGCGGCCGAGAAGGACCAGCTCGAACGCTACCTGATGGCGAAAGCGGGCGTTTCACGGGCGGCCCCTCGCGCGGAGGTGGTGGTCGGGACCGACGAACACACGCTTATCCACAAGGAGGGTGCGGTCGATATCGGCTCTCGACTCGAGTTGATGGTCGACGACTACCTGATTGACCGAATGACTGGCGCGAGGCTCGTTCTGCACCAGCCGACGATGCGGGAGGTCGCGATCGTGCACAACGCCCCCTGGGAGGGGAACAACTGCGGCTATCACACGGTCTTTCGTGACGACGACCGATACCGCATGTACTACATGTGTGCCCACAACAACGAGCGAAGCACCGACCCGCCAACACTGCCGATCGTGGCCGCTTATGCGGAGAGCCTGGACGGCGTCCACTGGAGGAAACCGTCCCTCGGATTGTTCGAATTCTCCGGCTCCAGGGAGAACAACATAATCTGGACGAATCCGGGCGCGGTCGGCTTCTGCCCCTTCAAAGACCCGAATCCTGCGTGCACTCCGGATGCACGGTACAAGGGATTCTGCCTGTATGAGGGTGGGCCCGGGCTGCTGCCGATCAAGAGCCCGGACGGGATCCACTTCTCCCTGATGCAGAAAGAGCCGGTGATTACGGACGGGGCGTTTGACTCGCAGAATCTCGCATTCTGGGACAGCGCCCGCGGAGAGTACCGGGCCTACTGGCGCCACTTCCGCAACGGCGTACGCGACATCAAGACCGCCACGTCGAAGGACTTTGTTCACTGGACCGAGCCGGTGTGGCTGCAGTATCCCGGCGCTCCGAATGAACATCTCTACACAAACCAGATCGGCGCGTACTATCGGGCGCCGCATCTGTTTGTCGGCTTCCCGACCAGGTATGTCGACCGGGGTTGGCAGGAGTCGCTCGAGTTCCTGCCTCTCCTCGAGGCACGCCGGGAGCGTGCGAAGATGTCGCCACGTTTCGGGAGTGCCATCACCGATGGACTGTTCATGAGCAGCCGGGACGGTGTCACGTTTCGGCGCTGGCGTGAAGCCTTCATCCGGCCGGGGCGCCAGGAGACCGGCAACTGGATCTACGGAGACCAGTACCAGAACTGGGGCCTTGTCGAGACGAAAACGGATGTACCCGGCGTGCCGGCCGAGCTCTCGTTCTACTCGATCGAGGGGTGCTGGCGTGGACGAGCCAACCAGTTACGCCGCTACACCATCCGGATCGACGGGTTTGTCTCTGTGCAGGCGCCGATGAAGGGCGGCGAGTTCGTGACGCGCCCCCTCACGTTCAGCGGCCATCAGCTGGTTCTGAACTACTCCACATCCGCGGCCGGCGCGATTCGAGTCGAAATCCAGGATGAGAAGGGGCAGCCGATTCCCGGATTCCGGCTGAGGGACTGCCCGGTGATCTTTGGTGACGCGATTGAGCGGGTTGTCCGTTGGAACAAGAACGACAACGTCGACGCGCTGGCCGGAAAGCCGGTGCGGCTGCGTTTTTCGCTGAAGGATGCCGATCTCTTCAGCATCCGCTTTCGGGACTGACGCCGGGGCAGTGAGCGGATCCGAGGAGTGGGGCGGGCTGTGCGTGTGAAGCTTCTCAGTGTCGTCCTCCTGATCGCGCCGGTCGCAGTCAGCCGTGCCCAGGTCTCGTCATGCGATCCGGGCGTCGCCAATCCGCCGGCTGCGTGGTATTCGTACACGGCGGAGACGACCGGCCTGCTGCTGCTCGACACCTGTGGATCCGGCGTCGATACCGTGCTGTCTGTCTTCGACTCGACCGGCCTGACGGAACTCGCGTGCAACGACAACTGTTCCGGCAGTCCCTGCGGTGGAACGGATTCATGCCTGTCGTTGAACTTCAATCCCGGCGAGAGCTACCTCATTCGTGTTGCGGGAAAGGGTGGCGCGGCCGGCGAGTACGCCTTGACGACCACGCTGCCCAAACGGCCGCCCAACGACGTGTGTCTGATGGCCGTACCTGTTGCAGCGGGTACGACACAGGGTACCATGCGTTTCGCCGAATCAGGTGATTCTGGCGTCTCCTGCGCCGAAACCGGTGCGTTTCCCGATGTCTGGTACACCTGGACGGCGTCGGCTTCGGGCAATCTGTTCGTGCGTGTCTGCAGCCCCGGAGTTGACAGCGTTCTCGGCATCTACGGGGGCGGGTGTGGACACCTCAGCGAACTGGTGTGCAACGATGACTGCATCCGATCGAATTGCACGACACCCGCTTCCTGCGCTGTTGTCCCCGTGCAGGAGGACGCAACGTATCTCATCCGGGTGATGAGCAAGGTTGCCGAAGGAACCGAATTCACGCTCGCGCTCGGCAGGTGCGGGCGAGACAAGCCCGCAGCCGATGCAGACGGTGACGACGACGTGGACCAGGCGGATTTCGGAGCGTTTCAGGCGTGTCTGACGGAATTCGGCGGGAGCATCACGCCGGGTTGCGAGTGTTTCGATCTGGACGGCAACAGCCTGGTTGAGACACTCGATTTCGCCCGATTCTCCGCCTGCATGCGGGGAGCAGACGTACCCGCCGACCCGGCGTGCCTTCCGTGAAAGCCCCGCCTTCCGTCTGGCGCGTCAGGGCACAAACAGCCGGCACGTCGGAGCGTTCTCGTCGTAGATGTTCAGGACCTTGAACATGTTCACGGCGAACAGCACGTGCCCGTGATTGTTGGGGTGAATCGTGCCGTCGTTCAGAAGATAATTCAGGTCGGCCCCCGGCCTGGCGAGGTACTGCTTCCACATCTGTTCCTGGTCGACGAGGGCGATCCCGCGGCGGGCGGCCATCTTCCGGATGATGTCGCTGTACGCGGGCAGGTCGCTGCGCCGGGTATCAACGGGGGTGATCGGGTTCGGCGTCTGCACGATGATCAGGGCCTTCGTCCGGGACCGCAGTTGATCGATCAGTTGATCGTATGCGGCCGCGAAAGCCTGCCGACCTCCCGGACCGGCACTGCAGTCATTCATGCCCATCATGATGGACACGACGTCGGGCTGGAAGCGGATGACGCGGTGGTCCAGATCCTTCAGCAGCCCCGGGACGACGTCGCCGGAGATGCCGGTGTTGATGACCACATCACGGTGCCTGTGCAGTTCCCATCGGACGCGTTCGGCCAGGTGTTCCGGATACGATCTCCAGCCGCAGGTGTGCAGTGCCCCGTGCGTGATCGAGTCTCCGGTAATGACCCAGACGATGGGCTCATTCTGCTTGAGGCGCGCCTTGATCTTGTCGACCTCCGTCGCGCCCGGTGCGTTCTGCGCCAGGCAGGAGAGGGGCACGCCCAGCAGCACAAGAATACCCATAAACCTCCTCGCAGCGCGAGACAGCCTGCAACTGCTCATGTTCGTTCCCTTTGAATCGTGATGTTCGACGTGGCCGTCCACCTGAGAAGTAAGCGATCCTGCGCCGGCGTCCGTGCGCCCGAGGGCGTCAGCCGCTGGTTGTGCGGCGTCAGGTATTGCCAATGCGGCGCACCGAGGCGCCTTCGATCAGCCGGGGAGCCACACTCACTCTTGTTTCCGCAACGGGTTCCCCGTTGATGGCGTGAATTAACATGTCCGCCAGGCGCTGCACTTCCGTCTCAAGATCCGGTGCGCAGGTCGTCATGGGCACAGGCGTACGCAGACGCAGCGCGTTCATGCCGAATGCAACCAGCGAGATGTCGTTGGGAATGGTGAGGTGCAGTTCCGTACAGATCGCCAGAACCGCGTCGACCACGCGCCAGTTCTCGGCCAGGATGGCAGTGGGTCGGATGGCGTCGGTCAGTACCTCGCGAGCAAGCGTCTGGAGTGCTTCGCCCGGATGTGCGTGGTACAGCAGACTGCGTCGATATTGCAGACCGCGGGCTTTGAACGCATCGCGATAGCCATCGGCGAAGAGCGTGAAGCTTTGCGGGTCAACCCAGGCGCTGCAGATCATCGCGATGTCGCGATGCCCGTGTGAGAGCAGATGTGCAACGATGTCCCCGGTCGCCTGACGAACGTCCCACCCGACCCACGGGAGAGATCCGGGACTGAAGATGCCGAACGTCACGACCGGCAGGCCCTGGGGTAGTGTGAACGGCGGGTCGCCGGAGAGGCCGAAGAGGATCGCGCCTTTCAGATCGGGTCGGCAGGAGAGCTGGGCGAGTCGTTCGCGGTCCAGCGCTGTGTCGAGGCCGAATCCCAGGATCTGCAGATCGATGCCGCGACGGCCAAGTTCCTGTTCCAGAAGGGAGAGCAGCCGACCGAAGGCGAAGTCCCTCTCGGGGTGATCCAGGCGACTGCTCGGGCAGATCATGACGACGGTGCCCCGGCCCATCGGCAGGCTCGGCACGCCGGCAACCGTTTTTGCGACGAAGGTGCCCCCGCGCTTCTTCCGGGAGATGTAACCCTGGGCGGCCAGAATCGAAAGGGCATTGCGGATGGTGGGGCGGCTGACCTGGTGCTGCTCGGCGAGCTTCATCTCGGTGCCGAGGCGGCTTCCCGGTCGTAATCCCTCGCGGGCGATCTGCCGCAACAGCTTGTTGGCGAGTTGGATGTGGCGAGCCGCCCCCCGGGGCTGCGGCTCCGGGCGGATCGTCGGCTCAAGATTCGAGGTCTGGGCAGCGTCCATGTTCATGCCGTCCTCCGCTTCAGCCACGGCACCAGTATAGCCGAGAAAGTAACTTATTCCAAGACTCTCTGCCGCTTACCCTGACTTGTTCGTCATCCTGAGACATTTACCGGCTCCGCTCGAGAGTCGATCGGGTTCATACCACACTAACGCAACCAACGAAGGGACTTACGTGTGTTGAGCGAGTCAGGTAGTTGTCGTTCGTGGCGGGAGATCGCGCAAGGTCCATGCTGTCACCGCCGGTTACCAGGCCACTGTTCCGGATATTGTTGCGTTTGGTTGACATTTTAGGCAATCGCCTGCTACACTGGGCTTCCGACCCGTCTGAACCTTGACGTTGCCGTCGTGCTGCACTCCGCCCCGAGCCCCGGCTTACGCCCCGTGCGATGCTCGTGAGTCAGCTCACGCATTTCGGGCGTTTCTGCCGGATTCGGCAAGTCACGATGCTGCAGGACCGGGCGACCCACCTGCATGGAGGTTGAGATGCATCTCGCCAGGATATGCATGATTTCCGCGGTCGGGCTCGCTCTGGCGACGCCCGCGCGTGGCGCAGGGCCGACGACCACGACGCCATTCGCCTGGTACAGGGCCGACGTGGGCGTAGCGCTCGCGGGCGGGGCGGATAACACCGCGATTTCATGGCAGGACCACTCTGGCCACGGCAGGCATCTTGCGGCCGCAGGGAACCCGCGACTGACGCACAACGGACCCAACGGGCTGGCATCTGTGACGTTTGACGGGGACGGGGATTACTTCCAAGGGAGTGTCGAAACCTGGCGGACGGCAGCACCCGGGACGGTCGTGGCCGCGTGGAAGTGGACCGGAGACCCCGGCGCGGCGGGAGTCTCGTACGTGTACGACGGTGGCACGACGGATCGTGGCCGGCAGGCCCTCGCCCGCTCCTCCGGCGGCATGACCGGGATAACGGTGGGGGCCCTGGATCCCGCAAACAACATCGTCGCGTTTGCATTCCCTGATCCCAACGCGTGGGTGGTGAGTACGGTCACGCACGTGGGGGATGACACGATCCGGTTGAACGGGGTGCAGGTTGCGAGCGGAAACCTGCGATCCAACCCGGGCATGGAGGGGATTCTTGTCGGGGGCTATGTGTTGACACCTCGGAACTGCTGGAAGGGCGAAATCTTCGAACTACTCGTGTATGAGGGCAGGCTTTCCGAGGCCGAACGTGACCAAGTGGAGCGTTATCTGCTGCAGCGACTCCAGACCCCGGCGCCTCTCCAGGAGGGCACGGTGCGCGGGGCACTCAGCCTCGGCACAAACCCGCCGTCCGGCTCCATCGACATCGGTACGCGAATGGAACTGTTCGTTGACGATCACCTGATCGAGCGGATGACCGGTACATCACTCGTCATGCACCCCCCGCGGATCCGCGAGATCGCCATCGTGCACGACCAGCCCTGGGAAGGGAACAACTGCGGGTATCACACCGTTTTCCAGGACGGCGACCGCTACCGCATGTACTACATGTGCTCACAGCTAAAAGAGCGAGCCACCGATCCGGACCCGCACGCAAGCATGGCCGCGTACGCGGAGAGCACCGACGGTATCCACTGGCAGAAACCCGTTCTGGGGCTGTTCGAGTTCAATGGATCGAAGCAGAACAACCTCATCTGGAGCGGCCTGGGGTCCGAGGGTTTCTCGCCGTTCAAGGATCCCAACCCTGCATGTGCGCCGGATGCACCGTACAAGGCGATCGCCCCCGGCAGCGGCGGACTCGTTGCGCTCAAGAGCCTCGACGGCCTCCGTTTCTCGCAGATGAGGGGCACGCCC
>CAZJTF010000322.1:0-8279 GCA_964548565.1 uncultured Planctomycetales bacterium
ACGAAGTCGGCCATGACGCCGCGCAATACCCGCTCCAGCAGATCCTGACGATGGCCGAACTCGCGTCCTCCCGCGAACCGGGCGCCCTGCCGCAGCTCTGCGCCGCCCTCGGCCCCGCGGGGCATTCGGACAGTGCCGTGCGCTGGTGGGCGGTCATGGGGGTCCTGATCCGCGGCCAAACCGCCGTCGACACCTGCCGCACCGAGCTGGGCGTCGCCCTGAAAGACCCGTCGCCCTGGGTGCGGATCACCGCAGCCCAAGCCCTCGCCGGCACGGGCAACCCGGCGGAACTCGATGCCGCCCTGGGCGTGCTGCTGGAGGCCGCGGACCTCACGACAACCGACGTTTACACGGCCATTTTCGCACTGAACGCGATCGACGCGCTCGGCGAGAAGTCCGCAGCGATCCGGCCAAAGCTCGCGTCACTGCCCCGCACCGCGCCGTCCGTTCCGCAGCGTGTGAACACAGGCATTCCCAAACTCCTGGACTTTGTCCTCGCGCCGCCGTGACGAATTTCCCGGCAGCACGCGATCCGTGCTACCATGCTCCCACCGATCGGAGCTCCCACATTGCTGTCGCCCCGGAGCCGCGGTCGCACCAGGGATTCACGCCATGACCTCAAGGGAACGCATGATGCGGGCGCTGCATCGGGAAAAGCCCGACCGCCTGCCGGTGACCATTCATCAATGGCAGCAGTACCACCTCGACACCGTGATGGGCGGCGCGGACGCGCTGACTGCGTTCAAGATGGTCGGTCTCGACGCCGCCATTCAGTACTTCGAGGCCATGGGCCAGTTCTGGATTCCGGAGGCCGAGCGGTTCATCGTGCAGACGCCGGATTGGCGCGAGTCGATTGATGTGGTCAGGAGCGACCCGGACAACCGCCTGCTCCATCACACCATCACCACGCCCGGCGGCACACTCACCTACAAAACAGGCGGCGATCGCACAACGACGTGGATCACCGAGTACCTGATCAAGCGTCACGAGGACGTGGAACTCATCGCGAAGTACATGCCCGTCGGCCGGATCGACCGCCCGCGGGTGGCGGCCGCCCGGGATGAGGTCGGCGACGCCGGCATTCTGCGCGGCTTCGTCTGGGGTGATCAGGCCGGCTGCTGGCAGCATGCCTGCTGCCTGATGGACGTCCAGCAGCTCATCCTCGAGACGCACGACAACCCGGACTGGGTTCATCGGTTGCTCTCGGTGCTGCTCGAGAAGAAGCTCCGTTTCATCGAGGAGTCTCTTCGCGGCGCCTCGTTCGACCTCATCGAGACCGGCGGCGGGGCCGGCAGCGATACGGTGATCTCGCCGAAGTTGCACCGCGCGTTTTGTCTGCCTTACGATCGGAAGATCCACGACGCCCTTCATGATGCCGGCCACATCGCGACCTACCACACCTGCGGCGGCATGATGCACATCCTCGACCAGATTGTCGCAAACAATACCGACGCTTCGGAAACGCTTTCGCCCCCTGGCGTCGGCGGCAACATCGTCGATCCGGCGAAAGTCCGTGATGCTTTTGGCGGACGCATGGCCATGATCGGAGGGCTCGACCAGTTCAATGTCCTCACCCGCGGCACGCCCGAGGTCATCCGCAGGGAGGTCCACCGGCTCTTCGAGGGCTTTGGCCGGGACGGCGGCTACATCTGTTCCGCCTCCGACCATTTCTTCGAGACGCCGGTTGAGAACCTGAGAGCGTTCGCCGCCGCCGCCCGGGACTGCACGTACGCGTAGTGCCCACGCACAGCGGACCTCATGACCTGGCGGCACAACTCGCATCCGTGATCGCTTGCACCTCTTCCTCCGCCCGGCGAAGCTGTACGCACGAAACCTGGAGGAGATCATGCGTTCAGTTCGTATATCCGTTGCCGTCTTGCTGGTCCTGTCACTGCTGTGCGTATCCCCGGCTCTTGCCGCGGAGCCGGAGTTCCTGCCGGCCGTCCGCACGTTCGCGGATAACGTCCTCCGCTACGGCCGCGACACATACGGCCCGAAGCACACCGCACTGCTCGCCGATGGGGTCAATATCGACACACACGAGCCCGCAACCTGGCTGACACCGGAGGAGCAGGCCACGAACTGGAACATGCCGCGCCGCTGGGTGCTTTCGAACCTCGCGAGCCAGCAGATCCTGTTCCGCGTGCTCGCGTCGGTCAGCCAGCTCACCGGCGACGCGAAGTACAAGCAGGCGGCGGTCGACGCGACCCGCTACGCCTTCGAGCACCTGCGGCACGACAACGGACTGCTCTACTGGGGCGGGCATGCCGCCTGGGACCTCGCCAGCGACCAGCCGGTCGGCGAAGGCCGCACGCAGGGCGTGGCCGGCAAGCACGAGCTGAAGTGCAACTATCCCTGGTACGAGCTCATGTGGGAGATCGATCCCGACGCGACGCGGCGGTTTATCCGCTCGTTCTGGGCAAACCACATCCTGCGGTGGGACATTCTCGACATGAACCGCCACGGCACGTTCAAGAGCGGGCCGGACAAGGTGTGGGATCACGAGTACGTGGGGGGGCCGCTGCCCTTCGCCGGAAAAGGTCTCACTTTCAGCAATACAGGGAGTGATCTATACTACTCCGCCGCCCTGCTCTACCAGTTCGACGGTGACAAAGACGCTCTTACCTGGTCGAAGCGCCTCGCCCAGCGCTACGTCGACGTCCGCAACCCGCAAACCGGGCTGGGCGCCGACAACTACAGCATCATCGAGCCGGACCGCATGACCAAACAGTTCGGGGCGGAGTTCGGCAACCGCTTCACCGAAGCGTCGGTAACGAGCCTCTACAACAGCCGCTACAGCCGCGTGGCCGTCTGCCAGCTCAAGCTAGGTGAACGTCTGGGAGACGCTGGAAAGGAGTTCATCCGCTGGGGCCTCGAGGATCTCACGTCCTTCGCGAAGCACGCATACGACCGCTCCGACAACTCGTTCTTCGCCACGTTAATCGACGGCACGCAATTGAGCCCGGCCGACCTCAAACGACCGGGCTACGTGGAGGCCCGCTGGCTCGACAAACGACCGGCCGTCGGGATTCACCTGTGGGCATACGCCCTCGCGTACCGCCTGACCGGCGACGCATTCATGTGGCAGATGGTCCGCGACATCGCCAAAGGCAATGGCCTCGGCGACCCCGGTGAGAACCCGAAGGGCAGACCTGCTCTCGACCTGCAGACGAAGAACGCGGATGTGGACGCCGTCTTCGCGCTCCTCGAACTCCGCACCGCGACGGGTAAGGCCGAATACCTCGAACTCGCACGTCGCATCGGGCGGAACCTGCTGGCCCGCGAGTTTCACAAGGGTTTCTTCGTCTCGTCACCCGAGCACGTGATGTGCAAGTTCGACACCGTGACGCCGCTCGCGCTGCTCTACATCGACGCCGCCTCGCGCGAACCGGCGGTTAGACTGCCCGACTACAACGCCGGCAAGTCCTTCTTCCACTGCTACTCGGAGATCAAGGGCAGGACGTACGACCACCGCGTGATTTACACGCAACTGCGCGACGGGACCCTGGCCGAGTGACGCCCGAGTCTTGCCCCGGAGGTACACCCATGCACCGTCTCTCTCTCGCATGCATCGCCTGCTTTGTCCTCGTCACCTGCAGCCGCGGGCTGGGCGGCGCTCCCGCCACGCAACCCGCCTCGCGTCCGGTCGTCGCGCGCCCGCTGCCCGACGCCCCGCCGGGCAAAACCTGGAAGCTCGCCTGGCGCGACGAGTTTGAGGGCACCGCTCTTGATGAGAAAAAATGGGAGGTCCCGCCCGACGCGAAACGTCGTGACGGCTGGTGGGTTCGCCGCGCGATCGCACTCGACGGCAATGGCCACCTCGTGATGCGCACGCTCGAAGAGAACGGGCAGTACCTCTCCGCGTGCGTCCGCACCCGGGGCAGGTTCGAGCACGCATTCGGTTACTACGTCGCCCGCATCCGCCTGCAGCGCCAGCCCGGTCACTGGCCGGCATTCTGGCTCATGGGTGAAGGTGTGATGAAGATCGGTAACGAAGGACGCGACGGGACCGAGATCGACATCATGGAGAAGCCGTGGCTCGACGGGCGCGTGAACCACGCGCTGCACTGGGACGGCTACGGCAAGGAGCACAAATCAGCGAGCCACGTCTCCGACACGCCGGGTCTCATGAAAGGCTTTCACACCTACGGCCTGCTCTGGACCCCCGAGGAGTATGTTTTCGACATCGATGGCTACGAAGTCTGGCGGACCAGAGCCGGTGGCCCGTGCCAGGTCCCCCTTTACATCAAGCTGAGCGACGAGGTCGGCAAGTGGGCAGGCGACATCGCGACCGCCACGCTCCCCGATGAGTTCCTCGTCGATTACGTCCGCGTCTATGATCTGGTGGACGCGGAGAAGCGCGCAGCGAAGAAGTAACTCCGGCGTCGGCGCCTGTTACGGCGTACGGACCTGCTCGTTATCCCGCAGAATCTTTCGCAGTCCCGGCGTCATCGCTTCCGCGAACCGCTGGAACCCCAGATCCGTCGGATGCACGCCGTCCACAGTGCCCTCCCCGTCGGTTCCCAGCAGCCGGTCGCCCGGGGCGTACGTCAAGCCCGTCACGCCCTCTGCCACCAGGTGCTCGTACGCGGCACGCAACGCGGCGTTCTTCTCTGTGCGCAGGGTGCGGGGACCCGGCAGCACGTATGCAGCCTGTGGCACGATGTTCTCGACAAGAACGATCGGCGTCCGCGGGTGTTTGGCCCGCAGCGTCCGCACGAACGGCTCCACGCGTTCCCGCACCATGTCCGTCGTCATATTAGGCAGGCAGTCCAGCACGTAGATTGCCGGATCCAACTCCGCGAGCAGGTCCGCCATTGCCGGCTCCATCTTCCCGGACCCCGAAAAGCCCAGGTTCACCGTCGGCCTGTCCAGCATGCGCCCGATGATCGCAGCGTGCGCCATTCCCGGCCGCGACGCGCACCCGCCCTGCATGATGGACGTCCCGTAGAGCACGATGGCGTCGGACATCGGTCTCGCCGGCGCCGGCGACAGTGTCGCATCCTGTGGGACGCCGATTTCCACCGACTTCACGCCGTTGTACAGCGGCAGATACAGGATGTACTCACGTGTGCCTGCCGGGATCCCGCTCGCCAGGACAGCTTCATTCTCCTGCTTCCGCGGACGCCCTGCCCCGATCCAACGCCAGGTCCCGGCATCCTTGACGTAAAGATCGAGCCCGCTCATGCCGGTGGCCGGCATATGTTCCATGGCGAGGCCCGCACTTGTGAGAGTCCAACGAGCAGCGATGTTCGGTGCGTCGGTCGTGAATCGCACGGCCATTCCCGCGGACTGGCGGCTCAAGGTCCACACCGAGTCGGTCACCCTGCCCTTCGCCCGCGCAGGCAGCCGGTCGTAGAACGCCTCCGTGTCATCCCAGGCGCGTCCTTCGACCGTCAGTTCGCGCGCATTGCGCCACGTCATGGCCGGCTGGCTCGCGATCGGACGCGACCCCGGCTTCGGCATACCGTTTCTCAGAGTCAGGCGCCAGACGTCGTTCACGACCGGCCAGGTGTTCCCCGCGACAACCCATAAGCTCCCGTCAAAGACGTACGGCGTCACCTCGTGCCGGGGCCCAAACTGCTGTGGTGAGATAAACTGCTCCCAGTGCTTGCCGTCCATGGTCGTCCAGACGTCGCCGAGATTGCGGCTGTTGGCGTTGTCGAAACCGCCGATGAGCCAGATCCGCCCGGCATACACCGCGGCCACCGTCCACATCCGCGGGGCCCAGGGCGCATGCTCGAGCACGCGCGTCCAGGTGGCGCCATCCTCCGAGCACCACACGTCGTTGAACGTGGTGAACTGCTTGTAGTGCTTTTCCGGCGGCGTGTTCGCCTTCTCCGTCGAGCCCCCCATCAGCCACAGCTTTCCCGCGAAGGAGGTGACGGCAGCCGCGCTCCGCTTCCCGTATGGTGCATTCTGCGTCGCGCAGGTCCAGTTCACTCCATCGTCAGTGGACCACACCTGCTCGCCGCTGCCGAGTTGCCAGATTCGATCGTGGTGCACGACCGCTTCGCCATAACCCAACGCACCGTACGGGGTCTTCTCCGCAACCCGCTCCCACTTGATCCCGTCGGTGGTGCTCCAGACACTCCCCTTGATCGCCCACATCCTGTCCTTGTACGCGACCATCTCGCTGTACGGGTCGTACGGGGTTTCTTCGAGCACCCGCTTCCAGTCCCGCCCGTCAGACGAGCACCAGAGATCGCGCACCAACTCCTGCGGCGGCGCCCATCCGTTGCTCAGCCACATCTTTCCCGCAAAGACACAGTTCTCCGCTGTATCGCGCGCACTGAATGCCGCCTCATCGAGGACACGTACCCAACCTGCGGAGCCACCCGGCTCCTGCGCGTGAGCCGCGGCCGCAGCGCACAACACAACTACGACGCTCAGCAGTTTTCGCATCGTCGGCCTCCAGAGACGGTCCTGATTCGCCGGGGCGGGGAATGTGAAACACCCGAAAGGCACGCGGGATGCGGAGCGCTGCTCTTCTGCGCGCTCCGCACCCCGCCGCCGGCGGTTGAATGCCAGGCTCACGTCACGTCGGGCAGCTCGTACCCTTTGCGCCGCGGCCGGGACAGCATCTTGTTTGCCTCGTCATCGCCGATGAACCGTTCCGCCTTCGGATCCCACTTCAGTTTGCGTCCGAGATCGCGGCAGATGTTCACCAGATAGCAGACCGTCGTCGAGCGGTGGGCGATTTCGATATCCGCGTTGGGGCGCTTCCGGCTGCGGATGCACTCGAAGAAGTTATCGAAATGCCAGCGGCACTCGCCGGGGACGTTCGCAGGCAGCGTTGTGGGCTGACTTCTGAGCAGCTCGGGGATATCGGTATCGAACGACCCGCGCTTGATCTCGAGTTTCCCTTTGTCGCCGATGAAGATTGCCCCGAGATCGTTCAGGCTCCGCTTGGGCCCCGAAAGCTTGAGCAGCACGCCGTTCTCGTACTTCATCGTCACCGGGGCCTGCGGACCCGTCCCCTCCGGCCAGATCTCGACCGGCCCCGTGTAGTCCGTACCCAGGGCACACTGCACCTGGTCGAGCGCGTGCGTTCCCCAGCCGGTCACGCCCCACGACTGCCCGCCGCCATCGTAATCCCACCAGAGTCCCCACTTCGTCTGCAGATCCTTGTGATAGGGCCGCAGTTCCGTCTGGTTGCACCACATGTCCCAGTCGAGCGATTCGGGGGTCGGTTGGGCCGGCTTGGCCTCCCACCGCGCCGGCGGCTCAAAATTGCACGCAATGACAGTGTGGACCTTGCCGATCGCGCCCTCGCGCACCAGTCGGCTCGCGTATTCGTTGCTCGGGATGCTCCGCTGCTGCGTGCCGACCTGGAAGATCCGCTTGTATCGGCGGGCGGCCTTCACGAGCACCCTCCCTTCGTCGATCGTCAGGCACACCGGCTTCTCGGCGTACAGATCGAGCCCCGCCTGCATGGCGTGGATGCAGATCAGCGCGCGGGCGTGCGTCGTCGTCGGCACATAAACGAGATCGAGCTTCTCCTTGTCGAGAAGCTTGCGGTAGTCCTGGTACTTCGTGATTTTTGCGCCGCCGGGCAGCGCCTGGACCGCGGCGTCGACGCGCGACAGGTCGCAATCTGCGATCGCCACGATCGTACCGTGCTCGGCCAGATTCTCTGCCACCATCAGGTGCCGCCCGCGGCCGCCCGCGCCGATGAACCCCACCTGCGCCTTCTCATTGGCCCCCAGCTTGCCGGAAGCCGCCATGGCGTGACGCCGAGGCAGTGCCCCGATGGACATCCCGGCCGCCGCAGCCCCGCTCAGGCGAAGAAAATCGCGTCGCTTCATCAGTGTCACCTCAGAGATGCCGGGGCATGCTGCGTCCCCGGAAGCCATCGAAACCCGCCGTACACGCACACCCGGCGGACCCGATTACGGTATACGAGGACGCGGCCGGGTACAATTCCGTCCGGCTCTGCCAGGTTGGGAGGACAAATGCCGGAACCCCGCAAACAGAGGTCACGTCGGCCGGAAGCGTCAACGTTCCGGTCACGATGGAACACGGTGGGCGGCTCGATTGCGGCGATCCTCCTTCTCCCGTTCCTGATCGCGGCGGCAATCCTCATCACTGTCTGGAGGCGAAGTGTTCGCCGACGTTTCTGGAGGCGTTACCGCGGAAAAACGCTGCTGATCTGGCATTCCCGCCGAGGCTGGCACGACTTTTGCATTAACAATGTCCTGCCGGTGCTCCCGCCGAATGTCTTAGAGCGTGTGTGAGAAGTCCCATCAGCCGGGTGCGAGCCGATGAAGCATCACGTT
>CAZJTF010000323.1:0-8228 GCA_964548565.1 uncultured Planctomycetales bacterium
GCCCATGCAGGACGCTCTCGATCGGTCCAAGGCACTCTTCATCCGCCGGTGGGGCGAGATGGGCGGGTACTGGGGGATCAACCGGACGATGGCGGAGCTGCACGCGCTGCTCTACATCTCCGCCGACCCGCTCTGCACCGACGACATCATGGCGGCCCTGCAGATCTCCCGCGGGAACACGAGCATGAACATCCGCCAGCTCGTGGACTGGGGGCTGGTCAGCCGCGTCCACAAGAAGGGGGACCGCAAGGAGTATTTCGCCGCGGAGACCGACGTCTGGGAGATGTTCCAGACGATCGTCCGCGAACGCCGCCGGCGGGAGGTCGAGCCGATCATCGAGACGATCGACCGCTGCCGCGACATGGTCTCGGAGGGCAGTGCCGACCTGAAGGACGAACGCAAGCGCGAGGCGAAGATTTACCGCCAGCGCCTGGACAATATGGGGGACTTCCTCACTGGGATTATGGCGCTGCTGAACACACTGCTGATGGCCGGCAAGGGGGGCTTCGAGCAGTTCGCAGCGTCTCTCCCGCGGTCGCGCCGGTAGCCCTTTCATCGCGCGGCGCGGGCATCTACAATGCCGCCCGTGCTGGTGGCGCATATCCGGCATCCCGACGGCTCCTTCGAGACCTCGCCATCGCTGATCGAGGCGGCCCGCGTGCTGCGCGAAGAGAACGCCCAGATCTGGGTGGATCTCGAAGCCCCCGACGAATGGACACTGATGCTGCTCGGCGAGGCCTTCTCGTTCCACCCCCTGGCCATCGAGGACTGCCTCCACGGCGAGCAGCGCCCGCGCATCGACCCGTACGAGAATCACATCTTCATGGTCATCTACGGGCCGCTGCTGAACGACAAGGACGAATTCACCGGCGCCCGCGAACTCGCGATCTTCTGCTCGCCGCAGTACATCGTGACGATTCACCACCAGCCGCTGAAGGCGATCGCCCATATCCGCGAACGGTGCTGCCGCGACCCCGAGAATGTCCTCGGGCGCGGGATGGACCACCTGCTGCACGGCATCGTTGACGGCATGATCGATGGCTACCAGCCGATCCTCGACCGCCTCGAGAGCGAGGCCACCCAGATGGAGGATACGGCGCTCACCGACCCGCGGGACGACCTGCTGACGCGGATCTCGGACATCAAGAGCGAGCTGCTGCAGATCCGGCGGTACCTCCTGCCGCTCCGCGAGTCGATCGGCCAGCTCGCCCGCGGCGAGTATGCGTTTATCGGCAAGAACATCCGCCCGTATTTTCGCGATGTGCTCGACCATCTCGTCCGGACGTCGGAAATGCTGGACCTGTACCGTGACCAGGTGGTGGGTGCCCGCGATATCTACATGTCAGCGCTGTCTCAGAAGGTGAATGAGACGATGAAGACGCTGACCATCTTCTCGACGATCATGCTGCCCCTGACGTTGATCTCGGGCATCTATGGGATGAACTTCGAGCGGCTCTGGCCGCCGGTCAACCACCCGCAGGGCTTCTGGATCGTGATCGCCGGGATGACGGCCATCGCCTCGGGGCTGCTCTTCTGGTTCCGGCGCATGCGCTGGCTGTAGCCCGATTGCGGGTTGCGAAATGAAAGCGGGGAGCGACCGCCTGCTGTTCGATCCGCAGCGTGACCGGCGGATCCTTCACCTCGTCGGGGAGCAGCACGATGCAGATCGGTTTCCATACGGACGCGTTCAACTCGGCTTACTGGAATTTTGAAAAGTGCCTGCAGTGGGCGCAGGAGCACGATGTTCACTGGATCGAGTGCGGTGTGATCGACGGGGTGAGCTGGATCCACGGTTTGGGCTACCAGCCGCATGTCGCGCTGTACGAGGACCCGCTTTTGCTCCGGCGGAAGATGGAGACCTACGGGGTGCGGTTCTCGCAGATCGATGCCGCTTATCCGCTCTCGGGCAAGGACGGTCCGCTCTACGGTGTTCCGTACGTACTCAAGTCGATCCCCTGGGCGCAGCTCGCCGGCTGCGAGCGCATCGCGACAACCGACGGGCTGCACAAGCCCCCGGGTCTCAGCGACGCCGAGGCCCTCGACCTGATGAAGCGGAGCTACGCCCAGATCCTCGAAGTCGCGGAAGCTTACCGGATCACGATCAACATCGAGGTGCACGGCTACTTCACCACGCGGCCCGAGATGATGGAGAAGATGCTCGCCTTCGCCGACAGTCCGTTCCTGCGCATGAATATGGATACGGGTAACACATTCATCGCCGGGCAGGACCCGGTCGCCTTCTGCGAGCGGTTCAACTCGAAGATCACGCACGTGCATATCAAGGATGTGAGCGAGTCGCTGGCGGCCGCCGTCCGGGGCGAGCAGACCGGTATCGCCGTGAGTCACTGCGCGCTCGGCGACGGCGTCAACGCGCAGAGTATCCGTCAATGCCTTGGCATTCTGCGGGATCGCGGATACGACGGCGCTCTGAGTATGGAGTGTGAGGGGCAGGGTGGTCCGATGATCGAGAAATCTCTCCAGTGGCTGCGCCGCACGCTGGACGAACTGCGGATTCCGCACCGACCCACACGCTGATTCGCATGGTTTTTGCACGCCTGGCAAGAAGGGCGCAGCCCAACCGAGGGGGATCTGCAGCATGCGTTCGGTCCACGATCGTATGACGACGATGGCAGCGGTTCGGATTGCTGGCGTCGTGATTGGCGCAATCTCACCTGTGCCGGCGTGCGCGGATGCGGCCGGCAGCGCGATGGCGCCCACGAGGCCGGCGGATTTGCCCCTGCCTTCGTGGAGCTTCGGCACTGCCGTGCGGTGGGGCGGCTGGGAACCCGGGAGTCAAATCACGAACATCCGCTTTGAGTCTGACTGCGTCACGTTCGACACGACGGGCGGTGATCCGATGATCATCGGGCCGGTTTTTCCGGTGACGCGGGCGACGAACAGACAGTGGGTCGAGATCGACATCGCATGCGACGCCCCCGGCGATGGCGAGCTCTATTTTGCCAGCGGCACGACGGGTCCGGACGGCGGATTTCAGGCGAAGTGGTTCGTTCCGGTGGCCGTGCCGGACGCGGGGCGACGAATCGTATCCATCTGGCCGTTCTGGGAGCGCCTGGGGCAGGTTGCCCGGCTGCGGTTTGACCCTCCGACCGGCACACGTTGCCGCCTGTACAAAATTCGCATCGTCGACGACCCCGCGGTGCCGGGGTCAGCGATGTCGCCATGGCGGTCGATGTACGCCGCCCGCCTCGAGCCCTCCGCGTCGGGCATTCGCGTCTGTGCGGAGCGAGCCATGGCGGTAGTCGTCGCATCGGTGGAACCGTTCCCGGCGGCGAGCCGCTCGATCCTCCACCTCGACGTGGATTGCCCCGACGAGGACGCGGTCTGCCTGTACTGGGCCACGCGAGAGGAGACCGGGCTTTGGGGGGAACCGATCGGACTTCCCGCACACCAGGGCCGGCCGATCACGCTGGATCTGCGTCAGTCCGCCGCGTGGAAAGGCACCATCACCCATCTGGCCGTCGGTTTCGGCACGCGGGGCGGTGAGGTGCTGACGCTTCGCTCGCTGCGGATCGATGAGAATGCGCCGGGTGTGCCGTTCCTGCGGCTCCGGCATCTGGGCTACGCGCCAGGTCCCGCCCGGCCCGGTCGACCGGCGGATCTGCGGATCATCCTCGAGCACGCGGCGGGTCCCGCCATTCCCGCGGGGCAGGCACTCCTCGAGACAGACGCAAACGTGTCCTGTCCGGATCCGCGGCTGGTACATCCGGCAATGAAGCCGGGTGACCGTGTGGAACTGCATACCAGCATCATTCCGCACACGGCAGGCCAGGCGCACGTGACGTTTTCGATTGCCGGACAGCGGTTCGGGCAGACCCTGAGGATTGAACCCGCGGTTGGAGAGCCGGCGCGCGGCCTCTATGACGTGCCGGCACCGCGCCCGGTGAAGTCGGAGTATCAAGTCGGCGTCTACTACTATCCCGGCTGGTCGGACCCGGAGATGCGGGGCTGGAAACGGCAGGCCGATCTGCCGGAGCGCGATCCGCTGCTGGGCTGGTACGCCGAAGGCTCCCCCGTCGTGGCGGACTGGCACATCAAGTGGGCGCTGGAGAACGGGATTTCGTTCTTCGTCTACGACTGGTACTGGCGCGACGGCCGGGAACAACTCGGCGCGGCGCTGAACGATGGTTTCCTGAAGGCGCGGTACGGCGAACGCATGCAGTTTGCCGTCATGTGGGCGAATCACAAGCCGTTTTCGAACCACACGCCCGCGCAACTCCTGGCGGTGACCGACTACTGGATCGAGCACTACCTCCGGCGGCCCAACTATCTGCGCGTGGAGGGTCGTCCGTACGTCAGTTTCTACAGCCCGGTCGAACTGCTGAGCGACCCGGGGTCGAGCGGCGCGGTGCGCAGCGCGCTGGAATCAATGCGGCAGCGCGCCCGGGCGGCCGGGTTGCCGGACCTGCACATCGGTGCAGTCGACATTGCCGGCCAGGTCGATCTGCGGGTGCTCGAGGAGGCAGGCTTCGACTCGCTGACCTCATACACATACATCCGGACGATTCCGACGCCTGCTGCACACATGCTGTACGCACCGTGGGTGAACGGCTTCGAGGCCAGATGGGAACGGGCGTCGCGCGAACCGGGGCTTCCGTACATCCCCGTGCTCGCCGCCGGCTGGGATGGTCCGGAGTGGTATGGGCCGCGCAGCGAACGCCGGCGGGGACGCCGACCGGAGCATTTCGAGGCGGCACTCGGTCGTCTCAAGGCGTTTCTCGGGAAAACAGGCGGGAAGATCGCGATGCTCGAGGCCTGGAACGAGTGGGGAGAGGGCGCGTACCTCGAGCCGAACGTGGGGTTTGGCTTTGACGATCTCGAGGCGATCCGCAGAACGTTCGGGCGACCAGGTGAGTGGCCCGTCAATATCGCGCCCGCGGATGTCGGGCTTGCAGGTCGCTATGATCAGCGGAAGCGGATAGTGACAAGCGGCCCGGGCGGACCATGACGGAAGAAAGCGCGGCGGACGTCACTTGATCTTCAGG
Organism: uncultured Planctomycetales bacterium; assembly: GCA_964548565.1. Taxonomy (GTDB): domain Bacteria; phylum Planctomycetota; class Phycisphaerae; order UBA1845; family PWPN01; genus CAYLLT01. The sequence continues at coordinate 5,004 of CAZJTF010000323.1, forward strand.
ACGACCATGGTGACGTCGTCGGTGCGGTCAGCCAGGCCGCGGAACCGCCGCAGGTCCCACAGGATATTTTGGGCGATGAGCTGGGCCGTCTGGTCGGCGTACCGCAGCAGCGACTGTGCAAGGCGCTCGCGGCCGAACTGCTCGTCGGCGAAGTTCATGGCTTCCACGGCCCCGTCGGTGTACAGCAGCAGGACGTCGCCGGGCAGCAGCTCGAGCAGGTCCCGGTCGTAGCGCGCGTTGGGATCCACACCGAGCACCATACCACCGGTTGCCAGCGGTCGAATCCTGCCCTGTCGCAGCAGCATGGGCGGTTCGTGGCCGGCATTGGCGTAGGTGAGCCGGCGTCCGTCCGGGGTGACTACGCCATAGAAGGCGGTGACAAACTCCCCGATGGTCGTCTCGCGGCAGACGTGCTGATTGACCTCGGAGAGGATCCGGTCAATGTCGTACGTGAAGTAGGCGTATACGCGCAAGGCAGAACGCAGCGACGCCATCACGAGCGAGGCCGGCACACCCTTCCCGGAGACGTCCGCAATCGCGATGCCGATATTGCCTTTGGGCAGGCAGATGAAATCGTAGAAATCGCCGCCGACGTTGTACGTGGGGCGGTAGACGGCTCCGATTTCGACCCGCGGCGTATTCGGCGGGTTGGCCGGGATCATCCGGCGCTGGACCTCGCCGGCGTAGGCGATCTGACGCGCGTAGCGTTCCGCCTCGATCGTTTCGGCGAGCAGCCGGGCGTTCACGACGGCGGCAGCGGCCTGGCTGGCGACCGCACGCAGCAGCGCCTCTTCGAATGGCGTAAAGACATGCGGTTCGCCGGTGTAAACACGCAGGACGCCCACCGCCTTACCGCGGAAGATCATGCCGCAGACGAGCCCGCTGACGATCCCCTCGCGCCGGGCTTCCTCGGGGTAGCGCGTGCGCGGATCTGTCGGCGCGTCGAGGATCCGGACCATCTCGCCGCGGAGGGCAGCGCCGTCGATCGGGTTTTGATCGACCGTAACCGGGCCCTTGTTCAGGTACTGCTCGGAAAGGTTGTGCACGGCCTTGATCGTGAGGGCGCCGGAGGTCTCGTCGAGCATGCGGATGCTGCAGGCCTTCACGCGCATGACCTCGCAGACCATGCGTGAGGTCCGGTTCAGGATGTCCTGCAGATCGAGCGTGTCGGCCAGCAGCCCGGCGATGTTGTAGACGGCACTCAGCTCCTCGATGCGGTTGCGGAGTTCCTCCTCCTGCACGGCGAGTTCGGCCATCAAATCGGCCAGCAGCGCGACGAGGTTGCGCGCGGCGGCCGCCTCGGAGGCCGACCACGTCGGCATCGCCAGGGCCGCCTGCTCCAGCTGCTCGACGTCCACTCCCGTCGCGAGCGCGACGCGTGAGACCTTCACCTTCGCGAGTTCCTGGCGCGGGCGATCACCAAGCGTGAGGGTGCCCAGCCGCTCGCCGGCGATGATGACCGGCGTCGCGAAATGATCGAGGCCGAGTTCGCCGAGCACGCTGTGCTCGCTCTTGCGATCCATGCACTCGTCATCATGAACAGCGCAGCGGTGGGCGGCCACGACCGCTTCGCGTCCGGCGGGTGTCGAGAGGAGGCAGCGGACGAATGCGCTGCCCGGCGCAGGGCCGAAGATGACCTCGCCGCGCTCGTCGAAAAGGATAACGGTGGCGGAGGTGGATTCCGCCAACACGGCGATGGCGCGTTCGATCGATTGGGAGGAGAGCGCGGCTCGGAGTGCGCTGATCGGCCTCTCGCTCATGGACATCCGGACAGACCCCTGGGGCACCACCTTCCGACAAGGCAAGGCAGCCGCATTATATGAGCGGGGCTCCCGGCCCACAATTCCGGGAACTCAGCTCTTGTAGAACGTGCTGCCCCGGTACGTGTACTTGCTCAACCGGTTGTTCACGTAGGCAGCCTCCAGGATCAGCTCGATAGCGCTGGCCATCGCGGCCGGATCGTCGGGTGATAGTTCGGCGGACTTGCAGACAGCCTGTGCGGCCCTCGAGAGCCCCTTTACGCGGGCGGCGGACTCCACGAGCGCTGCGGCACGGATGTCGTCGCCGATCTCGAGGTTCAACTTGCTGCCGCGGAACTGTTCAATCACCGGTTCGACGGTCTCGAGATCGAAGTAGTTGGCGGCGATGTTGCGGACGGCCTCACCGACGAGCGCGGTGATGAGTTTCTCCTCCGCCTGCTCGTCTTCCGCCAGCATCAACTCGATCTTGCCCCGGCAGCTGGCACTGATATTCGCGAGATCGCTGATGCGGGGCAGAACGCGGGTTTCGCCGAGCACGATTCCGCGTCGCTCCGCGCTGGAAACCACGGTTTCCATGCAGGCGATGGAAGCACGGACGGAGACGCCGGACTGCTGGTTCACGTGCGGACTCGTACGGGCGAGGCGGATGAATTCCTCCACGATTTCCGCCATGAACCGCGGAATGAGCACCTCCACGCCGTCGCCGCGATCGATCCACGCGTTTTCGCGGGTAATCTGCAGAGATTCCTCGAGCGTACGGGGGTAATGCGTGCGAATCACGGAGCCGATGCGGTCCTTCAGAGGCGTCACAATCCGCCCGCGATTCGTGTAATCCTCGGGGTTGGCGCTGAAGACCATGCAGATGTCGAGCGGCAGGCGAACCGGGAAGCCGCGAATCTGCACATCGCGCTCTTCGAGGACGTTAAAAAGGCCCACCTGGATGCGGGGCGCAAGATCGGGCAGCTCGTTGATGGCGAAGATCCCCCGGTTGGTCCGGGGAATCAGGCCGAAGTGCATGACGGACTCGTCGGCGAGATAGCGTCCCTCCGCGTGTTTGACGAGGTCGATCTCGCCGAGGAGATCCGCGATCGTGACGTCGGGGGTCGCGAGTTTCTCGTGGTAGCGTTCCTCGCGGTGGATCCAGTGCAGTTCGGTGTCGTCGCCGCGCTCCGCGACGATCGTTCTGGATGTGCGGAACCGCGGATTTAATGAATCGTCGGGCAATTCGGCGCCGGCAATGGTGGGAACATACTCGTCGAGGAGCGACGGCAGCGCTCGCAGGATACGTGTCTTCGCCTGCCCCCGCAGGCCGAGAAAGAGCATATCGTGTCGGCTGAGGATCGCGTGGATCACCTGCGGAATGACGGTCTCGTGGTAGCCGACGATCCCCGGAAAGAGGGGCTCTCCGTCTCGCAGCTTGCGGATCAGGTTGTCGCGCATCTCTTCGTTGACAGTGCGCGAGCGG
>CAZJTF010000324.1:0-8222 GCA_964548565.1 uncultured Planctomycetales bacterium
AAGGGTACAAGATGTGGCCGGGGGCGGCGGCGAACGGCACCAGCGGGGCCAGCGACGTGAACCAGTATTCGGTGGTCATGGACATCCTGTACCCGGCCGCCTCGAACAACCTGTATCGCGCGCTCTTCCAGACGAGTTCTGACAACAGCAACGACGCCGACTTCTTCGTAGGGGACGGCTCGGTCAGCCCGTCGCCCAACGGCATCGGCATCAGCGGCCAGTACGACGGGACCATCGCACCGGACACCTGGTACAGGGTCGCGCTCGTTGTGAACCTGGAGGCGGCCTCGGGCGAGTCGGATTACTTCAAGTACATCAACGGCAAACTGGTCGGCTCTCAGGATGCGGGCTCGTCGGGCGGGCGTTTCGCCGTCTGGTCCACCGCGAGCGGAAACCCCTCCTGGGTCTTCTCAGACAACGATGGCGAGGCCGAGCAGGGGTATGTCCGGCACGTCGCGTTCTACGACGGCGCGCTCTCCGCGCGGCAGGTCGAGGCGCTGGGCGGGCTGGCCAACGGCGTCATTCCGGAGCCGTCGGCACTGGCACTGCTCGCTTGCGGGGGGCTGATCCTGCTCCGCCGGCGTTGACGGTCTTCAACCGACGGCCTCATGTGTCACTGAGGTTCTCCCGGCGCGACGAAAGAGGGAGGGCCTGGAGGGGTAGCACGAAAGCTGGGCGGCGAGTCACCGCGTGTTTCTCTGCCGCTCGCTCCCTCGTTCTCTCCGTCTCGTCTGCTCCGCCGCCGGACCGCTTCGCAGCTTCGCGTCTGCCACGGGAGGGGGAGGCTACGCGCGCGAATCACTTGGCGCGGCGCTGTTTCTTCGTGCGTTTGCGTGCGGCCTTCTTCGTGCCGCGGACCATGCTGCTGACTTTCATGGGCAGGCCGAAGAGGCGGATGAAGCCGTCGGCGTCCTTCGGGTCGTACTCGGCGCCCATCGTGAAGCTGGCGAGCGCCGGTACGTACAGCGAATTCCTGCTCTTCGTCCCGACGACGCGGCAGTTGCCCTTGTACAGCTTGACGCGCGCGGTGCCCGTGACGGGTTGCTGTACGCGATTGAAGAACGCATCCATCGCTTCGCGCAGCGGCGTGTACCACTGGCCGTTGTAGACGAGATCCGCGTACTTGAGGGCCATCTGCTGCTTGTAGTGGAAGGTTTCGCGGTCGAGGCAGATGTGCTCCATCGACTGGAGTGCTTCCTTCAGGATCGTGCCGCCGGGCGTCTCGTACACGCCGCGCGACTTCATGCCGACCAGGCGGTTCTCCACGATGTCCGTCTGGCCGATGGCATGCTTGCCGCCGATCGCGTTGAGCGTCTGCACGATCTGCACGCCGTCCACACGCTTGCCGTTGACGCCCACCGGCTCGCCGGCCTCGAACTCCACCTCGACGTATGCGGGCTTGTCTGGCGCCTGCTCGATCGGCACGCTCAGCACGAGCATGCGATCCTGGGGCTCGTTCTCGGTGCTCTCGAGCTCCTGTCCTTCGTGGGAGAGGTGCCACAGGTTCCGGTCACGCGAATAGATGCTCTTTTTGGAGGAGGTGATCGGAATCCCGCGGGCCTCCGCGTACTCAATGGCCGCCTCGCGACTGCGCAGCTCGAAACGCGGGTCTTTCCAGGGGGCGATGATCTTGAGCGAGGGGTCGAGCGCCATGTAGGTCAGCTCGAATCGCACCTGGTCGTTGCCTTTGCCCGTTGCGCCGTGGGCGACGGCGTCGGCGCCGAACTCGTGGGCGACGCGCACCTGCTCCTTGGCGATCAGCGGGCGGGCGATCGACGTGCCCAGAAGGTAGCGTCCCTCGTACACCGCGCCGCTCTTGAGCAGCGGCCACAGGAAATCGCGGACGAACTCGCCGCGCAGGTCGCGCACGACGCACTCACTCGCGCCGCTCTTGATCGCCTTCTTCTGGATCGCCTTGAGCTCATCGCCCTGGCCCAGCTCGGCCGCATAGGCGATGACCTCGCAACCGTACGTCTCGCGGATCCACGGCAGGATGACGCTGGTGTCCAGCCCGCCGGAATATGCCAGTACGACCTTCTTGACCTGTGCTGCCATTGTTGTCGGTCCTTTCCAGTGCCGCGTGTATCGAGCGCGTGTGCCACTGCCCGCGTGCCGCTGCTGCGGAGTCTGGTGCCGCCGATGTGGCCGTGTGCCCCTGCCATCCGGGCAGTGGGGGGCGTCACGCACGAGCGGGGATTATCGAACCGGGAGGGTGTGCTGTCCAGATTGGAGCGATTTCGCTTGAATCCGCGGATCGGGCGCCTGCCGGCGCTCAGATGTGGCAATCGATCTGCGGGGCCGGCGAAAAGCCGGCGTTTCCGCGGCCCTCCTCCGCCTCAGAAGTCTGACACCGGCGGCGCGGCCGCCCGCTTAAGCAGTCCGATCTGGGCGGCATGGTACGCGTGATGCTGCGCATGCCCCTGCAGGTTGTTGTACAGCGAGCCCGACCGGTCCGCGCTCGGCTGATCCAGCGCGGAATCCGGCAACCGCGACACCGCCGCCCACAGTTCCGCCTCACGTCGCCGCAACTCGTCCAGTGTTCCCTGCCAGGCCTCCGCCGTCGGTTCGGGTGGCCCTTTCCAGTCCTCCGATGCCTCCCAGGCGGCGTCCTCACCCCGGACGCGCCGGAGCACCACGCCCTGGCCGTAGATGATGTGCATCACGATCTCCCAGATCGTGTGCGCCCCCTCGATCGGGCGCGCCGCCGCCGTGCGGATGTCCACGCCCTGCAGAACCTCCATCAGCGCGGGCCCGTACCATGCCCCGCCTTCAAACGCCTTCCGCATCTGCTCACCGATCCTGTCGCATTCGCTCATGTCTGCGATTATACATCTGCCGGCGAGTCCGCGTGTCAGCCGGCTGCTTCCGCGCGGAATGCCTGTTGTTGAACGAGGTGCCTGATGCGATTCTGTGAGAGCATGTTGCGGCGTGCGGTGGCGGCATACCTGGCAGGCCTGGCTCTGGTGATCACATGGGCGGGAGCAGCCCCGGCATCGAGGCCGACCGCCAGTTCCGGCGTCCTCGATGTCGGCGACCGGCGTCAGGTGTTCATCGACGGCCGCTTCATCGCCCGGTCAGAGAACGTCGAACTCGTCGTCCATCCGCCCCGCAAGACCGGCGAGCGCACCATCACCTCCGACCGTTCGTGGGAGGGCGGCATCGGCATGTACAACAGCGTTCTCCACCATGACGGCACGTACCACATGTGGTACCGCAGCGGTGGCACGATGTGCTACGCCCGCTCGAAGGATGGCGTCGCGTGGGAGAAGCCCGCGCTCGGCCTGGCCGAGGTGAAGGGTACGCGTGACAACAATGTCGTCATCGGACACGGCGCCGGCGGGGCGGAGGATGCCGGCCAGGGGGCGATGGTCTTCCTCGACCCCACGGCCTCGCCGCAGGAACGGTTCCGCATGGCCCTCCGCGTTGCCGCGCCGGGCAAGGACGTCAACCTGTACTCCTCGCCCGACGGCATCCACTGGAAGCTGACGCATCCCGCGATCCTGACGTACAACTCGCCGGTGCACCACCTCGACTCGCAAAATGTGATCTTCTGGGACGACCGTATCAGCAAGTATGTCGCCTACATGCGCCAGAACATGCGCGTGCACGGCTCGCAGGGCAGGGCGATCGCCCGGAGCGAGTCGCCGAAGCTCGGCGGCTTCGCCGAGGCCCAGGACGCCGACCTGGTGCTTGCCCACGACGAAGAAGACGCGAAACTCGGCGCCTCCGACGTCGTGGACTACTACACCAGCGCCGCCATCAAGTACCCGTGGGCGCAGGACGCCTACTACATGTTCCCGACCGCCTACCTGCACTACATTCCCGGCGCGTTCGCCGAGTTTCGCGAGCAGGCGCCCGTGAATGCCGGTCCGCTGCACACGCAGTTCGCCGCCAGCCGCGACGGCGTCACATGGGAGCGGTTTGACCGCCGGCCGTTCGTGGACCTCGGCTTCCGTGGCAGCTTCGACAGCATGACGGCCCGCGTGTTCTATGGCATGGTCCCGTCCGTCGATGGCAATGAGCTGTACCTCTATTACGTTGCCAGCGATATCCAGCACGGCTGGGGCCGCGATGACCGCAACAACCGGCTGCTGACCGAGGCCGGCCTGGCGCCGCAGCGACGCGAGGTGGTCATCAGCCGGGTGGTGGCCCGGATGGATGGCTTCATCTCCGCCCGCGCCGCGTATACCGGGGGTGAGTTCACCACGCCGCCAATGCGTTTCAAAGGCCGCGAACTCGTCCTCAACGTCGACACGTCCGCGACCGGGCTGCTGCGCTGTGAGCTGCAGGACGAGCAGGGCACACCAATCGACGGCTTCAAACTCGAAGACTGTGACCTCGTCCACACGTCGAACGAAATCCATCGCGTGATGCGGTGGAAGGGCATCAGCGATGTCTCGCGCCTGGCCGGCCAGCCCGTGCGCCTGCGCGTCAGCTACCGCGATGCCGACGTGTATACATTCCAGTTCCGGGGTTGATCAGCCATCGCGCTCCATGCGTTTCCTCGTTGGTATCGGGCTCCAATCTCAACTCTCAGTTTGTCGGCTTCTGCCCGCCGATCATGCACCACAGGTGGTATTTCACGAATACATCCGCGTTCGTGAATCCGATTTCGCGCAGCCAGCCGGCCTGGTCCGTGAACGGCTCGTGCAGGTCGTCGCCTTTCGTCTTGGGCGTGTCGAAGCCGTCAATATTCCGCCGTTTCCAGTTCTCGAAGTGCCCCCGCCAGCGGGCCGTGTGTTCGCGCAGCTCGGCCGGCACGTGCGCCATCTGCGCGTCAATATACCGCGCCCAGTACAGCAGGCTTTCGCGGTAGGCCGCACGGTCGGTGCCCTGCATCTCGTCGGTGTTGAGAAGCCACCCGCCCGGCGCGAGCAGATCAGAACAGGCGGCGTAGAGCGCGCGTTTTTCGCTCCGCTCCAGGTGGTGAATTGCCGACATCGAGAGAACGACGTCCACCGGCCGCCCGATGGTCGGCATCCAGTCGCTCTCCAGGGGTGACAGAACATACGTCACCCGTCCTTCGAACCGCGCCAGACGGCGCCGTGCCACCGCTTCGAACGCGCTGGACGAATCGACCCACCAGCACCGCGCATCCGGCGCCGCCGTGAGCACCTTTTCCAGCAACCGGCCGCTGCCCGCGCCGAGATCGACGATACGCGGCGCGGTGTAGGCGGCCACGCCGGCGATGCGGATCATTTCGTCCTGCAGGAATTCGTACATCGGGACGAGCAGCGGGGCCATCTGGTCGTAGTCTTCTGCCATGCGGATAAAACGATCCTTGTCCTTGCAGTCCATGACCTGATCCTCGTGTGGTGCCGGTCGAAGTCGAACGAATTGTGTTCAGTGCGAGAGCCGTGCCCGGGCGACGACGTCCATCTGCTCGAGCGGGGCGTCCTGTCCGGTCCAGAGCGTGAACTGGCGGGCCGCCTGGCGGACGAGCATGCCGAGGCCATCGATCGTGCGGCAGCCGCGCTCGCGGGCGGCGCGGAGCAGTTGCGTCTCGATGGGGTTGTAGACGGTATCGAACACGGCCGGGCGACCGTCGAGCGCGGAGGACGGCAGGGGACTGTCGTCGACGTGCGGCCACATGCCGATGCTCGTGCAGTTGACGATGACGTCCGCCTGCAGACGCTCGCGCTCGCCCCAGGCGACCGCGGTGCAGCCGAATTCCCGGGCGAGAGATTCGGCTTTGGTCTGCGTGCGATTCGTGATCGTCACGCGAGCCCCGCAATCGTGCAGGCCGGCTACGATGGCCCGGCTGGCGCCGCCGGCGCCGAGAATCACGACCGGCAGATTGCGCAGGTCATCGTGCGTGCACGCCAGCCCTGCGCAAAGGGCGTCCAGCGCGCCGACGTAGTCGGTGTTGTACGCGGATAAGCGGGGAGGCGCCCCGCCGGAGCCCTCGGCGCCGGCGATCACCAGCGTATTGGCCACGCCGATGCGCTCTGCGAGCGGCTCAACCTCGCCGCCGCGCTCGCGGACGTACCGGAGCAGGTTCTCCTTGTGCGGGATCGTCACGCTGAAGCCGCGCACGTCGAGCCAGGGGCGCGCGAGGCACGCGTCCAGGAACGCTGCCAGTGACGTGTACTCGGGTTCGACCCGCATCGGCAGATATACGCCGTCATAGCCGATCGCACCGAACCCTGCGTTGTGGATCGCGGGACTCATCGAGTGACCTACCGGGCACCCGATGACGCCGTAGACCTTCGTTCGCTCGCCGATCGCATCCCAGCGGTACAGCTCGCGCATGTCGTGCAGAGTCACCTGGCCGGGCGCGGACTCCTTGCCTGCTTCCAGCGACGCGAACGTGAGGAACGCCCCGAGCTTCTTCGCCAGCACGCGCGTGAGGATTCCGGCTTCGCCCATGGCGATTGCGATGCCGCATCGCGATTCGGCCGCATAACAGACGGGGGAGCTGCTTTCTCCGCACGGCGCGGCCGCCGGCGGGCGCAGCAGGTCAAGCATGCGCAGCGCATCGGTGGCGCTCGCGGCCCGGCAGGCAATCTTCGGCACGTCGCACCCGCTGCGGGCGATCTCCTCGAAGCGCTCAACGAGGTCCGGCGGCGTCCGCTCGAAGTCGTGCGCGGAGAGGATCAGGCGGGAGCCTCCGGTCCGCGCGTGGGTGTGGCGCCAGGTGTCGATCCGCTCGCGAAGCTCCGGCGACTCGTGCCACGAGGCGCGCTCGACGTCAATGAAGTCGAGCCCGGCACGGGCGGCCGCCTCAAACATCCAGATGCGTTCGCGGTCTGGACCGGAAAAACGCCCGCCCTCAGAGGCCGCCCGGCAGGTGGCGATGGTCGGCAGCCCCAGCGCCCGCACGTCGGCCATCAGAGCGTGCAGGTTGCCCACGGTCGCGTCGGCCAGATGATCGAGGCGCAGTTCCAGCATCTCCGCGCCCGCATCGCGCGCGGCCGCCGCCTGCGCGAGCATCTCCTCGCAGGTGGCGGCCGTCAGCGGCGTGCAGAGATACGTCATGCGGCGGTTCCCGGGACCAAACAGAGGTGCGAGCAAGGATTCTCGCGCCAGCGAAGACCACACAGAGGTGCGAGAAAGGATTCTCGCACCAGCGAACGATCGCACCAGCGAATTCTCACACCAGCGAGCAGAGCCAGGTCATGCCACCAAGGACCAAGGACCAATGACCAAGGACAAGTCACGAATATCAATCACCGACGACGGCCGACCGAACTCAGGGCGCATCCGCCTCCCCGCGCTCGGTGCCGCCCGCGACGATCCGATTGACGGCGTTCAAGTACGCCAGCACGCTCGCCTCGATCACGTCGGTCGAACGTCCGCGTCCGCGGTGGACCCGTCCACCGGAGAGCAACTCGAGGTGAACTTCACCCTGGGCGTCGCGTCCGCCCGTGACGGCGTGCAGGTTATACCCCTTCAGCGTCGCGTCGACACCGGTCAGCTTGAGAATGCAGGTGAACGCGGCGTCGATGGGGCCGTCGCCGATGGCCGCGTCCACGATTTCCTCGCCGGTCGACAGGTTCCGCAGCCGCACGGTGGCCGTCTCAGTGATGTTGGTGCCGGCCGTGACCTGCATGTTGACCAGCTCCCACGTACGGCGCAGCTGCTTCTCTTCGAACAACTGCTTGACCAGCGACTCGAGATCCTCATCGAAGATCTCTTTCTTGCGATCGGCCAGCCGCTTGAATTGCTCGAAAACCAGGTCCAGGTGCGGGTCATCGAGCTCGTGCCCCAGCTGGACCAGTCGGTCCTTCAGGGCGTGCCGTCCGGAGTGCTTGCCGAGAACGAGCTTCGTGCCCGGAATGCCGACGTCCTCCGGGTTCATGATCTCGTAGGTCGAGCGGTGAGCGAGCATGCCGTGCTGGTGGATACCTGACTCGTGGGCGAAAGCGTTTTCCCCGACGATCGCCTTGTTCCGCTGCACGTGGATGCCCGTGAGCGAGCTGACCAGGCGCGATACCGGGTAGATACGCCTCGTGTTGATGCGGGTCTGACATTTGAAGACGTCGGATCGCGTCTTGATCGCCATCACGACCTCTTCCAGGCTCGCGTTGCCCGCGCGTTCGCCGAGCCCGTTGATGGTGCATTCGATCTGGCGGGCGCCGGCCTGGACTGCGGCCAGGGAGTTGGCCACCGCTAGGCCCAGATCATTGTGACAATGCACGCTGATCACCGCCCGGTTAATGTTCTTAACCGTCGCGAAGAGATGCGTGATGATCCGGGTGAAGTGGTCGGGGGTACTGTAG
>CAZJTF010000325.1:0-1788 GCA_964548565.1 uncultured Planctomycetales bacterium
CGCCTGTCGGATTGGTGCAGACCCTGTCCCCCGGGCCTGGTCGAAGGATTTGCGCATACGGCGGGCTGTGGTCCACCGGAAACAGCGCCAGCGTTTCTGCTTCATTTCCCGCCGCATTGGCATAGCGCAGCCGTACCGCGACTTCGCCTTCCGGCAGGTCCCGGGTCGGCACCACGACCCCAGTTTCCGGAAAATCCCGGCCCATGCCTTCTGCCAGGGTGACAGGGCCGAATCGGGGGTCATCGAGCAGGAGAGCAAACTGTAAATCCGGACCTCTGCTCACGATATCGGAAGACAGGCGCATCAGACCGGCGGGGGTCGCATCGCACGCTTCCACCGCGAGAACCCCGACTTTCAGGTCCAGTTTCGGCAGTGGGTCATCGCCCTTCTCGCAAAAGGCCAGGTCGATTTGAGAACTCCACTCCCGCTCGGCTCCGTCGACAAGCCGGAAAATGGCATACGCGGGAAGTTGAATGCCTTCCGGAATCTCGAAGCCGTAGACAACGGGATAGTCTCGGCCATCAGTATCTTTCGGTCGGAGAATCTGATTGGAACCATCCAGCAACTGGATATGCGGATCCTGATGGGGAGTGACCAGATTCGCAAAAACCGAAAACGATCTGAGCAGGGGATCCACACAGCCTTCGCCGACCCCTCCGACGTCGAAAACAAACGCATTGGACTCCGTCACGCCACTACCCGAATGCCTGCGCAGGCGCATCGCAATCTTCTGATTGTGGTATTGCGTCAGGTCGACGGAAGTCCGGTAAAGCGGCCCTTCGCTCTGCGCGGGCGTGAAATGGTGGATCGTACGCCAATCCAGCTCATCTTCCCCGCCCCGGCCCTCTTCCTCCTCATCTTCATCGTTGCTCGGAGGAAGAACGGCGAGGTCCACCAGCACCTCGCCATCGGCTGAACCCGGATCGGCAGCCAGGAACACGGGGACATCCGATCTCGGTGCGACTAGGGTTCTTCGCCCACTGCTATGCGGTGGACTGAAGTGATAGTGCTCCGGAATGCCGGTTGCATACGCGCTTTGGAAAGGTGGGGATTGCCAATAACTTCCCTCATAGCCCGGGAACTCGGCTCCTGAGAGGGAAAACAGCGGGCTCGGGGCAGGAAACTCGTGAATTGCCTCATTTCCCGCGCTGTCCACGGCAACGATGCGGTACCGGTGTTCCAACCTGGACACAAGCGGAAACCAGCGATTCTTCGAACCGAAACAGCCGGTTCTCCCGTTCCCGTAATCTGCCCAAACCGAACTACCGAGAAACTGTCGCTGGGACTTCAGCGTCGGCGCGATACTGCGCGAATTGCCGTAGTGGTCCTCCGCGCACGCCCAGAAAACGCCTGCCACCGGGGGATACGTATCCTCAAGCTCGCCCGTGATGGACGGCGGCGTGATGTCCAGCAGGACCGGGACCGCAAAGCCGGACGACAGCTCGACCCGGTAGCGCCCCTCCGGCACCGGCGCCCCGTCGTTGTCGCGCCCATCCCAGATCCACGTCTGCGGCCCCAGCTCGTTGGCACCGTAGGCACGGTCCTGTTCGTACACGATTCGCGCCGCCTCGTCGACGACGCGGAAGCGCTGCTCGGTGGCGCGCACCACCTCGAAATCCAGCTGCAGGAAATCCTGGACGCCATCCCCGTTCGGCGAGATCGACCGATGGTTCTGGACCAGCCGGACGATGGGAGAGCCGATATACACCTCACCCGACGCATAACGGCTGGTCCGGTTGCCGGCGCTGTCGGTGACCGTAAGGCGGAAGAGATACGCCCCGGCCGCCG
>CAZJTF010000325.1:1888-8211 GCA_964548565.1 uncultured Planctomycetales bacterium
CGGTTGCCGGCGCTGTCGGTGACCGTAAGGCGGAAGAGATACGCCCCGGCCGCCGCCGGTGCCCAGGTCATGAAGTCATCGAAGACCACTTCTTCGCGGGTCGCCGGAACCAGCGCGAGCCAGTCGTCGGGCGCGTTGATGTAGGCGTAGTCGATGCTGAACCGTTCAAAATTGCGATCGGTCGCCAGCCCGGACAGCCGGATGGCTCGCCCGTCGCTGTTGGCGCGCAGAACCGCACTCATCCGGTCCAGAGTGCTGAATGCCGCATCGAATCGACGCCGGTCCCCCGAGGTGTCCAGGGCAAGCCGCGATTCGCTGGGCCATGCATCCAGCAAGCCTGCCGCGTGAGCCCACGGCCGGGTCAGTCCCCCATCGACACGCTGGATCCGTCCGTCCTCGCGCAGCAGGGTCCCGTTGCGGTGGATGAACTGCGGCCAGGCCTCCGGAAGAACGACCGTTTCCGCGTCGCCCACCAGCTGCACCATCGGATAGCGCTCCTGGTCGGCGGGATCGACCAGCGGCCAGTGCGTCAGCCCTGCCTGGAACTGCACGCTGCCCGACGCCGGAAGCCGCCAGAAGCCGACCGCACCCTCGCAATACCTCCCCCAATCGGAATACCCGTCCCACGCAGACACCACCTCTCCGTGGGTGAGATGGAACGCCTTCGCGATCGGATCGTAGGACGTGCGCTCGAATTTTCCTTTCTCGGCAAGATCGTCCCAGGAAGGGTTGATCGTACTCCCACAAAGATACCAATCCGGACTGAGCAGCTCGGCGGAGATCCGCTCCGGGCTGACATAATCGTCAAGCTCGTCATACTCGCCGTGCAGCTCCACTGCCGGAATCGGACTTTGCGAAAGGGCCTGGCCCGTCGCGGCGAAACGCCTCAGCAGCCCGGCGGAGTAGTCCTGGATCCAGAGCTGCCCCAGCGACTCCATCCAGAACGGGCGCAGCTTCACGACGTACGCCATGCCGTAGCCGCCTCCGGCCGGAGCCGCGGCCTTGGCCCTGCGCGCATCCGCTTCGTTGTCGGCACTTCCTGATCGATCCCGCGTTTCTTGACCTGGCATGAAGGGAATACAGCTGCTGTCCCCCAGATCCACGTCGATCACGCGCTGCGCGTTGCCGGTTCGCAGGTCGAGGATGTCCACGTACTCCCGGTTGGGGACCACGACGTGGTGCAGCAGTCTGGGCACGCCCGGCTGCAGCTGGGTGCGACTGAAGCACGCGCCGTTCGGGACCGCCAGGTCCAGGTCCACCTGCGTCTGCGCCGCATCGGAGTGGACGAAGGTGGTCGGAAGCCCCCCGTCCCTCAGAAGCACGCCTTCCGGGTAGACTTCCTGCACGTATTCATAGTCGGATCCACGCGCCAGAAGCGTGAGCGCACCAGTCGTCATATCGACGATCCAACGCTCGCCGTAATCGTAATACTCTGCAATCAGGGCGCGCTCATCATCAAACGCCCCGAGAATCTTCGGAGCCCAGCCAACGGAAGCGGGGAACTCGAGCACCCGATACAGAGTGTTCGTCTCCAAAGGAGACTGGGACCACAGCGACCAGCGCGTTGCGCCCGACCCTCGTGGGGTTTCCTGCAATACCATCCACAGGTTACCCGCATGTGGGGAGAACTCCAGTTGCCATATATCCGCGCGCTGGAGATTGTTGGCCTGGGCGTAGCGATCAAGCCAGGGAACGGAGACGACCGACTCCACGCCGCCCATCAGCAGATGGCTTCGGAAAACACCGCGCTTGCGCGACTGGATCGTGTTGTACGATGAGCCGACCGCGAATACGTACTCGTCGCCCGCGCTTCCTTCCGGCGTACGCTGCCAGGGATTTTCACTCTCGGGCAGGACGCGGGTGACGCCGCGGTCGGTGTGCACCGAATCCAGCGCCGTGGGGCGATTGGTGTCCAGTTCGACGTAGACGCGCTCCGACTCCCGGCCGTCCGCCATGCGCGCCAGGATCGCGTAGCTGCCGTCCGGCGCAACCGTTCCCTCGTCCGTGCGCCCATCCCAAGTTGCCGCGACCCGATCCTCCAGCCGGACCAAGGCACTGCCCAGATCGGCAACCGTATACCCGCGCAGGTCGCGGATCAGGACCGTTTCGACGTCGCTGGGCGCCAGGACAAACCACGCGGTGGTCCGATCACGGACGCCGTCTCCGTTGGGCGAGAAATGGAGCTCGCTGGTAAACGCGCTCCCGCTCTGCGTCGAGAGAGAAATCGTGGCTTCGTTGTTGGTTTCCCGATGCTCGCGCTCGAGGTTTTCCGGATCGACGAGCACCGTGAGCAGGCTGACCTCGGAAACCTGGCCGAACGTCCAGGTCCACTCCAGCTCGAAAGTGGCTCCCGGCTCCAGCCGAGGGACGGCCCGGGTCGGCAGCACTTCGGCGCTGCCCGGCGGCCCGTGCTCGAAGAGGCTGGCCTGCACGGCCTCGGTCGCCTGTTCACCGATGTTCGCCACCTCCACGGTGGCGCGCACCTGGGTCCCATAGACCGGCGCGCTTGGTTCGAGCCGGATGCCTCCGGCCTCCACCGCCAGATCGCCCAGTCGCCGGGCGATGGTCTCGCGCAGGCCGATGTTGTCGTCCTCGTTCCGCTCGGCGACTTCCGCCTCGCTGTCGGCCAGCACGAACAGGGTGGCATCCCCCCAGGCGGGGTAGTCGGGCACGTCGAGCTGGACTGCGGCAGAGCCGCCTCCGGCCAGGCCATCCTCGAAACGGGTTGCGGCCAGGCGCACGCCCCCGGCCCGCGGATCGCCGAGATACAGCGCCACGTTGAAGGCCTCGGCGTTGCCCTGGCCCAGGTTCCGGATCGTTGCGAGCACGGAGAGCGGCCGTCCCTCGCGCGGAGGGGCGGGATCGAACTGGATCGACCCGAGCTCCACGACGAGGTTCGGCTCATTGCCGCTGCCGACCTGGACGGTCCACTCTGCCGCGTTGTTGGTCGCGTCGAGTTCGACGATCGCGTCGTCCGGGTCTGCGACCAGCCTCAGCCGATGCTCCCCGCTGCGGTCGGGCCGCCACAGGAATTCGCGCTGGCTCGTCGAACCCGCCGGAACCACGAGCGAGATCCGCTGCAGGCGCGCCCACTGCCCGGCGACCTCGCGTTCGAGTACCACATCCGCCGCGGGAGAATCCGCCGCGCCGTTGTTGCGGATGCCGACGCGGATGCGCAGGTCATCGCCGTGGACGGGATGCTCGGGCGTGACCACGATGTCCTGCGGACGAATTTCAAGGTCAACGCCATCCCCGTAAGGAATATCCAGGGTGAGCGTGTTGTTGGTTTCGCTGAATTCGACGATCGCATCGTGGGGATCGGCAATCAGCTCCAGCTGATGGGGGGCCAGTTCGGCGATCTGGAAGCTCAGCGAGAATGGCGTCATCCCGCTCGCCACCACCGCGACGGTCGTTCCCTGCAGTTCCACCCGCTCTTCGCCGTGGCGGCGATAAAGGGAAAGCGGGAGCGAGGCAATGGCCTGATTGCCCAGGTTGCGTACCACGCCGGCCACTGTGACGCCCTGGCCAAGATGGGTCACCTGCGGTGCCGAAACACTGACGTCCGGGGCATACAGCGCCGCATCGACGCCCGCGTATGCGGGCCGCACCGTGATTCCCAGTTCGGCGTAGTTGTCGTCCTCGCTTGCCTCGACCACGGCATTGTCCACGTCGATCGCCGCCACCAGCGTCGTGACGCCCGCGATGTCCGCAGCCTCGACCGTCACCGTGGCGACGAGCGTCTCTCCGGGAAGCAGGGACGGAATCGGGTACGGCGCGCCCACGGGCGTGCCGCCGGCACCCGGGCGCGAATTGCGGAACCACTGCACGGCCGAGGCCGGGACGGATTGGCCACCGTTGTTGCGCACGCGGACGCGCAGGACCACGGGCTCGCCCAGCACGGGCTCGGCCGGGTTCGCTCCGAGTTCGGAGAGCGCGTAGTTGGGCTGCGTCTGCAGCGCAAGGCCCAGCAGAGAGGCCGAAGTGGCGTACACGCTGCCGCCCCAGTCGCCGTCGGCGCCCTGGCGCGCCAGGAGTCCCGCCAGGAGATTGGCGCGCAGTTCGAACGGCAGCTCCAGGATGCCGGCGTGCCGAAGCAGCTCCGCGGAGTCACCGATCGGCGTTCCGACTCCTGCCCCGAGTCGCTCCAGGAGCCAAGTCCTGGCCCTGCTTCCCGCGGCCTGGTGATCCGGGGACGAAGCCCGCAGCAGGGCACGCGCGGCGAGCGTGGAAACGCGTGCGCTCGGCACGCCACCGACGGTGTAGCCGAACCCTCCCTCTGCGCTCTGCACCAGCGCCAGGAAACCCAGGAGCCCGTCGCGGGTGGCCGCATCAAACAGCCCGCGATCCAGACTGGCGCGGACGGCCAGCGCCGTATCGAGCACCGCGGACTGCCATCCGGGCAGCATCCCGACCCCGTTGGCCCGGCCCGGCTCGAGAAGCGCGAGATCTTCGGGCAGGGGAACCATCGTGTTTTCGAACAGGCGCCAGGCGGCATCGTCCGCATGGCGCGGGTTCCTCTGCCCCAGCCATGCACGGCCGGCACCGATCGCCGGGTGATCCGGGGCCACCTGGGCCAGTGCCGCCAGAGCCATCGCGGTATCGCGCACCGAGGTTCCGGGCCGGTCCTCCCAGTGCCCGTCCACCCGCTGGCGGGCGGCAAGCCAGGCAACCCCCGCGCTCAGTGGATCGGCAGCAGGCTGGATCGGGGAACCGATCAGGGGCACCGGCGCGGCGATCGGGGCCTGGGTTACCGACCCCAGCCTGCCGATCGACATGCTGGCACGCCCGGCCGTGATCGACTGGAAGTAGGACTCGAATGCATGCCGGAAACGCTCCAGCTGGACGAAAACGGTCGGGTCCACCGTTTCTCCCGGTCGCGTGAGCAGGACAAGCGCTGCATTAAATCGCCGCTGCGCCCGATCGGCATTGGGAACCCGCTCGCCTTCGGCATCGATCACCCACTGGATCGGGATGGTCTGCAGTGTGCCGCCGGTTTCCATGCCGACGACAGGCACGGTGGTCGGATCGAGCGATGAATCCCGCACCAGCCGCATGGGGGGGACTTCACTGGCATCGGCGAAGCCCGCGAGATAAAGATCCCAGGGACTCAGGCGCGCCCTGGCCTCGCTGATACGAAACTGCCCCGGCGCTGTTTCCTCCCAGCGCGCCCCGTACATGATTGACGCATCCGTGTCGGCCAACAGGCTCCAGTGGGCACCATCCCTGCCCAGCAGCGCCGCGCTGCTGCTCCCGTCGCTGTCGCTGAAGTGGACTTGCACGCCCCATCGGTGCATGACCTCATGCGCCAGCGTATTCAGGGGTGAGGCAAACCCGGCCCCTCGAGAGTTGAAATCGTAACGCGCCAGGGCCGCCATATCGATGTATCCCTGAAGCCGGCCAGCGCTCCCCATCAGGCGACTATGGTCGAAGATCTGGTCGCCGACGCCCTGGACATCGTTGCGGATCGGGTTGTAAAACGCCAGTGCCTCGCCGGTATTGAACTCGAACGTTGTAAAGACAACGAGAAAGTCGTATTCGTCGGCATGGTGCTGATAGAACTTCTTGGAGACCTCCATCCGGGCCTCGCTCGTTCCGCGATCATAAGCAGCCCCGTACTCTATGACCGCCACGTTCCCGACGCCCTCGAACCCCGCCACACCCTTGGCCTGCGCCGGCAACGCCGAAATCGCTCCGACATCCATCGGCTCGACACAATCGCGCAGCCCATGCCCGCTCGTGGCATTCGCCGATGCAACGACGGACACTGCCAGTCCGATCGCGAGACCGGCCACTCTTTGCGAGAAGCGCATTTTCTACTCCAAATCACCGGACGGTGACGGGCGATCTTCGTTACGAAACAGCGTTTGGGCGGGCTCTCGATGGAGTTCGCTTCCAGAAGCATCAGACGGCAGGGAGTCCCCCACCCGCAAAACGAACCGGTGAGACAACCCGTTTTCTGATGAAGCTGTGCTTATGAGCGCCCCGGACTCGGTGATGTGCATCAAGCGAAACGCTGACCGACCTACACCGCCCCCAGCGGTCACGACGTGCAGATCACCATCCATCGAGAAGACGGCCGACTGTCGCACAGCATCGGTAGCAACGACCCGGATCTGCGCAGGGGCCTCGCGGGCCAATGCGAGGGACATCAGTGCAAGGATTGTTGCACCGCCCATCCTTGAATCCAGGAGCCGCTTACGCACGCCCCTGGGCACGCGCATATTTGTACGGACATATTGCATAGGGCTTCCTTTGGGTCGCATCCAAACATGCCGGCGTGATTCGCCCACCTGATCGCCTGCGCGGCACGTAGGCTATTTTAG
>CAZJTF010000326.1:0-8156 GCA_964548565.1 uncultured Planctomycetales bacterium
ATTGATACAAGCAGACGATAGCTTAAATCGTTTAGGTTATTGTTGCGCGAACCCTCAGCGTTCCCATGCGTTGCGCTCAGCCCGGAGGAAGGTGTCCACCGCCTCGGGCGTGGCGAATGCGCCGGGGGGAGCGGGGCGCCGGCGAAGGAAATCCAGCATCGATTCACGCCGGCTTCGCGGCGTTTCCGGACGAACCAGCACCTCGACGCGTTCGCCTTCGCGCAGTTGTGGAATCTGCAACTCGATGCGGCCTCCCGGCAGAACGGTGGCTTCGATCCTGACATCAACATCCATGGCACGATCCTTTACGGTCATTATACAATCTCCGGAATCGGTGATTCAACCGCCGGCTCCGCCGGGAAGCAGGTTGCGTGTCGGACATTGAGATCCTGTTTGAAGACGACGCCCTCCTCGTGGTGAACAAGCCCGCGGGCGTGCTGACCGTGCCGGGGCGGCAGGGGGAGGAGTCCATCCGGGAGGTGCTCGCACGGCAGACGCGGCGCGAGCAGGATTTCCGCATCGTGCACCGGCTCGACCAGGGCACCAGCGGTGTGCTCGTGTTCGCAAAAACGGTGGAGGCGCAGCGGAGCCTGTCGGAGCAGTTCCTGGAGCGGCAGGTCGAGAAGCAGTATCTCGCGATCGTGCGGGGGGCTCCGGAGGTCGACAGCGGCCACATCCTCGCACCGATCGGCGAGGACCCGCGGACTCCCGGCAAGATGCGAATCGACGCGAAGGAAGGCAAGGAGGCCGAGACACACTGGCGGGTTGTTGAGCGTTTCGGCGCGGCCGCGCTGGTGCGATGCTTTCCGCGGACCGGGCGCCAGCACCAGATCCGCGTTCACCTCACTTACATCGGCTTTCCACTCCTCGTCGACGCGTTATACGCCGGACGCTGCGAGTTCCGGCTTTCCGAGTTCAAACCGGGCTACCATCCGAGCGCCCGCCACGAGGAACGACCGCTGATCGCGCGCCTGTCGCTGCACGCCGAGTCCATCACATTCGCACATCCGTCCACCGGAAGCCCGCTCAAACTGGATGCGGCCTATCCGAAGGATTTCCGGGCGACACTGACGCAGTTGCGGAAGCTGACCGGAACGTGAGAGGCTTCATCACCATTCTTGCGTGGCCGCGCGGGCGAGCATAAGGTGTAAGGCTCGACTCTGGCACGATTTCGGCACGATGGCCGGGCTGGTGGAGGTGGTCCGATGGGGGAAGTCTTCAAAGTGGGGCTGATCGGCTGCGGGATCGTCGGGCAGGGCGTTGCCCGCCTGATCCAGGCCGACGCTGCCGAAATCGAGCGCAAAACCGGGGTTCGACTCGAACTCGCCCGGGTGGTGGACAAAGACCCCGCCCAGCCGCGCAAAGCGGACGTTCCGGAGGCGAGAATCAGCACGAGTGCGGTTGATATCTTCAACGACCGCAGCATTTCGGCCGTAGTCGAACTGGTGGGCGGAACCGGTGTTGCGAGGGAATTCGTCCTGCAGGCGCTGCGCAGCGGGAAGGACGTCGTCACCGCCAACAAGGCGCTGCTCGCCAAGTGCGGACGGGAAATCTACGCGGCCGCGCGCGAGCACGGGCGGTGCGTCGCGTTCGAGGCGAGCTGCGGCGGCGGTATTCCGCTGATCCTGCCGCTCCGCAGCGGCCTGATCGCCAACCGGATCACCGCAATCTACGGCATTCTCAACGGCACCTGCAACTACATCCTCAGCGAGATGGGCCAGAAGGGGAAATCGTATGCCGCCGCGCTCCAGGAGGCGCAGCAGGCCGGTTTCGCCGAGCTCGACCCAACGCTCGACGTGAGCGGGGGGGATACCAGCCACAAGCTGGCGGTCCTCGCCTCGATCGCCTTCTGCTGCGACGTAGATCTCGCGCGCATTCACGTCGAGGGCATCGACAAGCTCGACGCCCAGGACCTGGCGGCCGGTCGTGAACTGGGTTACGTCTGCAAACTGCTGGGGATTGCCCGCCGGACGGACGCGGGGCTGACGCTGCGGGTGCACCCGTCGTTCGTGAGTGAGAAGCATCCGCTGGCGGCCACGAGCGGGTCGTTCAACGCGGTGAGTGTCTACGGCAACTGGGTAGGACACACGCTTTACTACGGACGGGGCGCCGGCAGCAAGCCGACGGCCAGCGCGGTCGTCGCCGACCTGGTGGACATTGCCGTCGGGAATGCCGGCCGGACGTTCGAGCGCTTCCGGATGTTGAACGACGTCGCCGACGCGCCGGTCTACGTTCCGATCGAGGAACTGCAGATGCGGTTCTACGTGCGGATTACGGCCGACGACCGGCCGGGCGTGATGGCGCAGATCGCGAAGGTGTTCGGCGATCGGCAGATCAGCCTGCGGGCGGTGACGCAGCACGAGCCGTCCGGCAACGGGCCGGGCAGCACGGTGCCGGTCGTCGTCCTGACGCACGAGGCGAGAGAAGGGCAGATGCGGGCCGCGCTCCAGGAGATCGCGTCGCTCGGCGCGGTGCGTGAGCCGCCGGTCACGATCCGGGTCGTCGAGGAGCACGAAGAGTACGCCGTATGAAATACGCACTGATTCTGCCGGACGGAGCCGCCGACGAGCCGATCGCCGAACTCGACGGGAAGACCGCCCTCGGCGCGGCCAGACTTCCGAACATGGACTGGGTGGCCTCGACCGGTCGGACGGGCCTCGTCCGCACCGTACCGAAAGGCTTTGTTCCCGGCAGTGACGTTGCCACGCTGAGCGTGGTGGGCTATGACCCCGAGACGTATTACACCGGCCGGGCGCCGCTGGAAGCAGTGGCGCGGCGCATTTCCATGGAGCCGGAGGAACTGGTCTTCCGCTGCAACCTGGTCACGATCGTGGACGGGCGGATGGAGGATTTTTCCGCTGGCCACATCTCCCAGGCGGAGGCGGAGCGGCTGATCGCGGACCTGCAGGCGAAGCTCGGGACGGACCGTATTCGTTTCCACGCCGGCGTGGGCTATCGGCACCTGGTGACGATCAAAAAGGCGGAGGGGATCAAGGCGAAGTGCACACCGCCGCATGACATCCCCGGTGAGCCGGTGAGCGGTTACCTGCCGACCGGGCGTGGCAGCGAGGTGATCCGCGAGCTCATGGAGCGCTCGCAGGAGATCCTGGACGTCCACGAGGTTAATCAGGTTCGCCGCGATCTCGGGGAGAATCCAGCGACCTCGATATGGCTTTGGGGGCAGGGCGGTACGCCGAGGCTGCCGCTCTTCCGCGAGCGTTTTGGTGTCCGGGGGGCGGCGATTACGGCCGTCGACCTGATCCGCGGGATCGCTCTGAGCGTCGGCTGGCGCCTGATCGAGGTGCCGGGTGCGACCGGATACATCGACACGGACTACGCCGCGAAGGGCAGGTACGCCGTGCAGGCCCTCGACGACGTTGATCTGATCGCCGTGCACGTGGAGGCGCCCGACGAGTCCGGACACAACGGGGATGCCGCCAACAAGGTGAAGTCGCTCGAGCAGATTGACGAGCACATCGTCGCCCCTGTGCTCGAAAAACTGCAGTCCTTCGACGAGTGGCGGATCCTGATCGTGCCGGACCATCCCACTCCTGTCGCGAAAAAGACGCACACGGACGCGCCGCCGCCGTTCTGCATGGCCGGCACCGGGATCGTCGCCGACCGCAGCACGTGCTTCACCGAGGCTGAAGCGGCCGAAACAGGCCAGCAGGTCGATCCGGGTTACGAGTTGATGGAGTATTTCCTCAAATCCGGGCGCGAGAGCTGATCGCCATCCGCATGTCCCGGATTGTGGTCGCAGTCGGACCCGCTGAATAAAGCACTTGTGTAAGCAGCTCGCCGGCGCATCAGTTCCGCGACAGGGTGGAGTGCGCGAAAATGCCTCCATTTGGGGATTGACATCTCCGGGCGGCGGCAGATAGCATCATCCTTGTCGGGCGATTCACTTCAATCACATCTCACGTCGTTTTGGGAGGGCAGAGACATGTTGCAAACAGGCCTGCGCAGGCGCGTACAGTTCTTGCTTGCTGTTTTCCTGGCGGTGAGCGCGACCGTCCACGGCGTTGTCCTCGACGTCAACGTCAAAGTCGACGGCGTGACGCGGACGATCGGCTCGGTATCCGGAACCGTCACCGCAAACGGCGGAGGCTTTCTGCACGAGGGTGTATTCACCTTCAATCCGACCTATGCGTACCTCGACGACTGCTACGACTTCCGCTGGTTCCAGACGATTTTCTACGACGACTGTCCCGCGAAGTACAAGGGAAACGATCTGCCGCCCGCCGGCACACCCAGCAAGGACGCCGTGGACCCGCCTCTCGACGGGTGGGATTACCAGCGCACCCCCGAGGGCAACTACATGACGGGCACGCCGGGGGCGGACAAGTCGCCGTTCTATGAGAACGACGACGACGGCAAAACGTACAAGTATCCCAGCTTTGCCGACCGACACACCGAGCGTGTCAAGAGCTGGACGGACGACTTTCCAGGCATCTGCGACGGCCTCGACGTCAAGACAGTCTGGGACACGTTCCTGGTGGTCACCGGCGGGGACATCCCGGCGAACCAGTTCGGCATTCTCACCGGTTACGAGTGGCGTGTCGGCCGGGACGGGAACAACGACGGCACGGGCAACGGCGCCAGGTACGGACAGGTCGGTGGCCGTGTGGTGATCGGCGATGCAGGCCTGGTGAACACGATCCTTGCCGGGAGCGGCTTTACGAACTGGTCGGCGCTGCTGAATTCGG
This sequence comes from uncultured Planctomycetales bacterium, assembly GCA_964548565.1. Lineage (GTDB taxonomy): Bacteria > Planctomycetota > Phycisphaerae > UBA1845 > PWPN01 > CAYLLT01. Next base: position 4,707 of record CAZJTF010000326.1, read on the forward strand.
ACCTCAACCTGACCTGCATCCCGGAACCGGCGGCGCTGCTTCTGATGACGATGGGCATGGGGATGGCGATCCGTCGCAGGCGTTGCCGCTGACCCGCTCGCCGGGGACGGTGTGATCCCGGACGCCTGGCGCGCGGTCGGGTCTTTGGACTCTGCGGCACTGCCTGTATAATGCCGCCCCCTATGAGCATCATTGTTCAGAAATTCGGCGGCAGCAGCGTGGCGGACGCGGAGAAGATTCACCGCGCCGCTCGCCGGGCCATCAAGGCCAAGCTGGAAGGGCATCGGGTTGTGATGGTCGTCTCGGCGATGGGCAAGACGACGGACAAGCTGATCGCGCTGGCCAACGAGGTGAATCCGAACCCGCCGAAGCGCGAGATGGACATGCTCCTGACAACGGGCGAGCAGGTCTCCGTGTCGCTCATGGCGATGGCAATCGAGGCCGCCGGGCACGAGGCGATCAGTTTTACCGGCGGCCAGATCGGCATGATCACCGACGAGTCACACACGAAGGCGCGCATCCGCTCGATCGACGCCGAGAAGATCTACAGGGAGCTGGACGCGGGCAAGGTCGTCATCGTGGCCGGCTTCCAGGGGATCACCGAGAACGGTGCGCTGACCACGCTGGGGCGCGGGGGCTCGGACACGACGGCCGTGGCACTGGCCGCAGTCCTGAAAGACTCGATCTGCGAAATCTACACCGACGTGGACGGCGTCTATACGACCGACCCGCGCATCGTGCCGCAGGCCCGGAAGATGAAGGAGATCGCCTACGACGAGATGCTCGAACTCGCTTCGCTCGGCGCGAAGGTGATGCACTCCCGGTCGATCGAGTTCGGCAAGAAGTACGATGTGCCCATTCACGTGCGAAGTTCACTGACCGATACCGAAGGGACGATGATCGTGGCGCAGACCAAAGGGATGGAAGACATTGTCGTTCGCGGCGTGACCCTCAAGCGCGACCTGGCCCGCGTGGTGCTGATCGGCGTGCCGAACAAGCCGGGGATCGCCTCGCAGATCTTCGCCCGTATCGCCAGGCACCAGGTTGTCGTCGACGATATCATCCAGAACATCGTCGAGCACGCCAGCGAGGCGAACATCGGGTTCACCACGTCGACCGCGGACGCCAAGGAGGCGGCGTTCATCTGCGAGCAGCTCAAGAAAGAGCTCGGCATCCGCTCGTTCGAAATGGACGACAAGCTCGCCAAGGTGAGCATCGTGGGTGTCGGTATGAAGACGCACACCGGCGTGGCGGCGCGGATGTTCAGCGCCCTGGCCGACGCCCAGATCAACATCCAGAACATCTCGACCAGCGAGATCGTCATCAGCTGCATCGTCGAGCAGAAGGACGGCGAGCGGGCGGTGCAGATCCTGCATTCCGCGTTCGGGCTGGAGAAGCCGGAAGAATAGGCCGTAGTTCCCAATCCGATCATCCGTGAGGGGCCTGAGGCAGCGGCCGTCTCGAATGTGAGACACAGCCACGCACTGCGCGCGAACCACACGCAGCGCAGCTTATAATGCGCTGACACTTCTTTCGGGCGAGAGGGTGATGAGATGCCGTGTGCAGCGCTGTTCAAGGTGGTGGTCTTTTGTGCGCTCCAGATGGGGGCAGAGGGTGTGGAGCCGGCCACATCCGGTTCGTCTGGGCAGCACGCGTCCTGCTCATCCTGGGTTTCGGCGTCACGAGCCGGATCGTCGCTCGTACGATCGCAGTCGTCCGGGGATGATGCCATCGCTTCTCTCGCGCCCGGCTGGTCGGTCAGGGCTTCGTGTCACTATGGAATCCTGGAACTCGGCCCGGGTGAGGTGAGGCCCGGTAACCTGCTCGACCTCGAGGGGCAGTCGATCCGCTTTGTTCCGGACGCGGGCGGTTATCGTGTTGCGCACGTGCCGTTTGCCTGGGACGGATCCTACGGTTCGCAGTTGACGGGTGAACCGTCCCAGTCCGTTCCGTTGTTGTTTGCGTTTCCGTTCTCCGGCGCGTCGTGGACGAGTGCGATGGCGGGCACCCACGGCGTCATGACGTTCGGCGCTCCGCAATCCGCCTTCTACGATCCTTCGGCGAACCGCTTCCTGCTCTTCCGCGATTTCGCCGGCGCCATGACCAACACGGTTCCGCTGATCAGTCCGCTGTTCCGCAAGCTCGGTGTTTACGATCCGGACGGCGTGAACCGGCGATGGGCGAAGTCGCTGCCCGACCGGGCAGTATTCACGTGGGAAATGAGTGAGCCGTACCGTGACGTCTTCGCGTTCGCGACCACGGCCCGGCTCAACCGCTTCCAGGCGACGCTGTACCCTGATGGCGCGATCGCGTTTGCGTACCAGCAGTTGATGGTGGGCGATGGCATCGTGGGGGTGTTTCCGGTCGAGGCGGCCCCGGCGTCGTGGTCGGAGTCGGACCCCGCGGATCCGGATCTGCCCGGCTACCTCGACGCTCTGAACGTGGCTCTTTCGGTCGTTGACGCTGACACGCTGCGGGCGACATTTGTCGTGCGCGACGGTCCGCCCGCGCCGGGCAACCCCGTCAACGACGACCTCCTGTACCGCGTGTTCCTCGATACAGACGCGCCGTACACGACCGTCATCAACTTCGGCGACGCCGACGTCGATTTTGGCGTATTCGGCGACATGCCGGACTACGGATACTATACCTACAACCAGCATGTTGATCTGAGCTCGCTCGCGATTGAAGGTCGCTCGCTGTCGTTCGACGTGGCTGCCGCGATTCTGGGCAGCGCCAGAACGTTTTCGTACTTCGCGGATACGCCCGATTTCAACCAACCCGCGCCGAACTTCGATCACGTGGCCGGCACCGTCGTCCGACTGCCGCCGGTGCTCGGTGCCATCACGGAAGCGTTCGACCCCGCCGTGCCCGCTTACGTGGATCAGCGCAGCGTCGCCGCCACGCTGGTGGGCAATCATTCGATCCGGTTCACGTTCACCCTACGGGGCGAACTGCCCCCGCCCGGCGATCCCCGCGTGCAGGACAACGTCTACCGCGTGTTCGTCGATCTCGATCAGCCGTTCGTGAGCGGCGTCGATTTCAACGACTTCGACATCGAGTGGGGCGTCTTCGGCGGTCCGGATCTGCAGTACCACGCGTTCGGGCCGGGCGTGTCGCCCGTCGTCAGCATTGATGCGGCCGCCGTCTCGATCGTCGTTCCGATTGCCCGGCTGGGCGGCGCGACGCAGTTCGCGTTCTTCACCGACAGCGTGGACTTCTCGCTCACAGGGGCGAACTTCGACCAGGGTAGCGCGGTCGTCGTTTCACTGCCGCCGGTGGACCTTCCGAATGTGGATCTCTCGGCGGCGACGTCCGCCGATCCGCCGCGCCCCGTCATCTATGAGGCGTTCTACTACCCCGACGTGCCGGACGAACGGGAGATGAGTGCGGCCGTCATCAGCGCGCTGGGTGACCGCTTTGACTTCCTCGCCTTCTACACGGATTTTC
>CAZJTF010000327.1:0-8124 GCA_964548565.1 uncultured Planctomycetales bacterium
ACGGAGTACGTCGTCTACTCCCAGGGCGGAACCTCGCTGACGGTCAACCTGGCCTCGGCGGCAGGAAAGACCCTGAACTGCCGTTTCTACAATCCGCGGACGGGCGCCTTCGAGCCGGCTTTCACGCGGACCGGGGGCAGCGCCGCAGAATCGTTCACGAAGCCCGGTTCGAGCGACTGGGTGCTGCACATCGTCGAGCAGTCCGGCGCGCCCGTCGCACGGATCACAACCGTCCCCGCGCCGGCGCGGGGTTTCGCGCCGCTGACCGTCAACTTTGACGGCTCCGGCTCGTCCGACCCCGACGGAACAATCGTCGGATACGCGTGGGATTACACCGACGACGGCCTCTACGACCAGACCGGCGCGTCACCGCACGCGAGCCATCCGTATGCGACTGTCGGCGCTTACACCTGCCGGCTCCGTGTCACCGACAACGAGGGCCGCACGGGAACCACAACCGCCACAGTAGCGGTGCTGAGCATTCCGGGCGATTTCGATGGCGACGGAGACGTCGATCAGGACGACTTCGGGCACTTCCAGAGCTGCTACAGCGGGTCCGGCGTACCGTTCGCCTCCGGATGCCAGAGTTCAAACCTTGACAATGACGAGGACGTCGACACGGATGACTTCACGGCCTTCCATGCCTGCATGAACGGGGCGAACGCCGGCCCGAGCCTCGGGTGCGGTTCGTGAGATGCGTCCGTGTCCGCCGGCGCGACCCATGGGTGTCTGCTCGTGACGGGATGATGTTTTCGCTACGGGAGCTATGCATGCCAATGCCACTGAGAGCCTGCTCACCTGTTGTTGCGGCACTGACGTGCTTCTGTCTTGCGACAGCAGCCTGGGCCGCCGGCGTCACATTGGTTCGGGACGGCACACCGGCGGCGGTGATCGTCACTGCGGAGGATCCCACCCCCGCCGCGCGCCTGGCATCACTCGAACTGCAACATCACATCCGGCAGATCACCGGGGCCTCGCTCGAGATCACGCAGGCGCCCGGCGACACAAAACTCGCACGAATCATCGTCGGCGAGTGCGCGGCCGCGCGCGGGCTGGGCGCTGAAGGGAAGGATTTCGCCCCGCAGGAGTATCTCATCCGCGTCAGCGACGACACCGTGCTCCTGATCGGACGCGACTGGAAAGGCACCGAGGCAGAGCGGCATGAAATCGGGCTCGATACGCAGATCCGATCGCTCACCTCATCACGCAAGCGGATCGACTACCTGCAGGCCGTGGGCGGCCCGGCCGGCGGAAAAGCTGTCATCGAATTACCCGGCGTCCTCGACGACCAGGGCACATGCTACGCAACGTATGACTTTCTGGAGCGTTTCTGCGAGGTCCGGTGGTACGGCCCGACGCCGCTGAACGTGGTCGTTCCCTCGAAGAAGACCCTGACGGTCGCGCCGGCCGAGATCCGCCGATCCCCCTCGCTGCAGCATCGCTACGGGGACGGCGGCGGATGGCCCATCATCAAGGACCAGTGGAACCGGCCGACCGAGGACCAGCGGCAGCTCCACTATCGACGCCTGCGGTTCGGGGGCGAGAAGTGGGCGGGAAACCACTCGTTCTCCAGCTACCAGGAGCGTTTCCTCAAGAAGGAGGGGGCCGGCAAGCTGTGGGAGCGCAGCCGCCCGGACTACTTCGCCGTCGGCTGGGAACAGGAGGGAAACTGGCGCCAGCTCTGCCTGACGAACCCCGACCTGATTCGGCAGGTCGTGCAGGACGCGCGGGACTACTTCGACGGCAAGGGCCTCAAAGGTTCGCAGCCGGCCTGCGGCGACTATTTTACCATCGTGCCCAGCGACACGGATCACTGGTGCAAGTGCGAGCGATGCCAGGCCGTCCTCGCCCCCGGCAAGTCGCGGGACATCAAGGACACCTTCGGGACCGGCACCGGCAGTGACTACTACTTCAGCTTCGTGAATGCGGTCGCGAAGGAGATCGGCAAGTCGCACCCGGACAAGTTCATCGCCACCCTCGCGTACCACGTGTATTCCTACCCGCCCACGTTCAAACTGGAGCCGAACGTTGCGGTGGCGCCGTGCGTGCAGACCTGCTACGGCTACACGAAGGCATTCGACAACGACGCGAAATTCTACACCGAATGGGTCGCCGACAAGGGGCGGCGCTTGCACGTGTGGAACTATTTCCACCACCCGATGGAGCCGGCGATCATCAACAAGTGGAAGTGCTTCCCGTGCTTCATGCCCGACGTCATCTCGGAGTGGGTCAAGCGATACCACCAGGACGGCGTGCGAGGCTTCTACCTGTGCGGCATCCCGCCGGAGCCCGACTACTACATCTACATGCAGACGGCTTTCAACGTCGAGACGGACTACAAACAAGTCGTAGACGAGTTCTTCGCACGATATTTCGGGGCGGCCGGTGAGCCCCTCAAAAAGTTCTACTCCCGCATCTCCGACATCAACCGGGAAGAGCACAGGCTGGGGACGACCCCCGATTTATCGTGGAAGCGGCTCGGGACGGAAGCGCGCATGAACGAACTCGGCGCCCTGATGGAGTCCGCGATGCGGCTCGCCGGATCGGATGTCGAGAAGCAGCGCGTCCAGACCTGGAACAAGGGCCTGTGGGGCTACATGACCGAGGGCCGCGCGCAGTACCTCGAGGAGCAGGCAAAGAAAAAGTCTCGATAACGACCACTGTCGCCTCCCCAGCGGCTGAGGCGGGTGGTTCAATCATCCCATTGAAACAGCGCGGACGGCGTGATGCTGACGCCTCGGCGACCGGCGTTGCCGGACTTGTTGAGTGTCAGCCAGACGGTGGTGGCGTCGTCCGGAACTTTCGCCGACCTCGTTGTTGGGCTGTCCGAGCATCCCCTGGAACACGACTTGCTGTGGACCTGCTGGAATTCAGCACACTGGTCGCGTCCACCATTGCAACCGGTCTTGACGTCAGCGCCGGAGTCGGTGATAGCGGCAAGGGTGATCTGCTCGATGCCGTTGCCGCCATCGTCGCCCAGGACCGTTGCAGGAGACCGCCGCTAAGAATGTTGTTGCCGCCTGATCGGTGACGGGACTGGTGACGCGGCCGCCGTCGATGCTCGGGACGTCATTGACGCGTGACGTTGACATGGACGGTGAAGGCCTCGCCGGTGTCTAAGGAGTCAGAGGCCTTGAGCTCGAACGAGTCGGGCTGCTGGCCGGAGGTGTAATTGGGCTCGGGCACGTACCTGAGCCCGGGCAGACCACAGTCGGTGGGAATGGCGGTGGGAACGAAATTGATCGGGCGCGGTGTGATTGGGTCGGGGCAGTTCTCGCTTATCGAGGGAGCATAGTAAAGCTGCCCATGCTGCGGCAGCCCGGTTACGGTGATCTGGATGAGATCGCCGTCCGGGTCGGTAGCCTGCACGGCGATGTCAACCGGCGTATTCTCCTGGGTCGTCACCAGGTCGGGACCGATGATGACGGGCGGCTTATTGCGGTAAATGACAGCGATGTTGGCCGTGTAGACGCCCGAGGTCGCTCCGGCCTGATCCTTGATGTAGTAGTCGAAGCTGGTGTTCCCGACGTCATAGAGATTCGACAGTACCCAGATGAACTGGCCATTCAGGTAGCACTGACCGGGCTGCACAGGGTTGCCCACCTGCTGGTGATAGAGCGTGCCCATGCCGGGCAGGCTATTGAAGCAGGCATACGCCACGTCCATGTAGCCTGGCTTGTTGTCCGGGTCAGTCGCCGGCAAGAAGATGTCGAGAACCGGACTGTCGTTGTAGGTCGTGTATGTCAGCGCCTGAGACGACGGCGGATCGTTGACCGGCAGAACATCGATGGCCACATCGCAGGGGCCACTGATGTACCCCAGGCGGTCTTTCGCCACGTAGGTGATCGTCTCATAAGGCGTGCCATTCGCATTGGCGGGCGGTTCGTAGTAGATCCGGGACGCGGGGTCGGTCACGAAATCGCCGTCACTGATAGGGCTGCCCTTGGAGCCGTCGGGATTCATCTGAAAGAGGGCGCCGCGGATAGCCGTGAAGATGATCTTCATGGTCAGTTGGTCGCCTTCGTTCTGCACATCGGGGTCGTTGGCCGCCAACTCGAAGACGGCCGGCTGATCTTCGTTGGTGACCAGCGTGGGCGTGGCGCACACGGGTGAGTCGGGAGTCGGTGTGACGTTCACGATGACGGTGATCGCGGGAGAGGTGCTGTTGCTGGCAGTCACGGTGTACTGGAACGTGGCGTAGGGTACACCGTTGTGGTCCGGCGGCACCACGAGTTTGACCTGCCGGGCCGCATCGGTGACGGCGGCGGGCACGGCGGTGATGGGTGCGCCGTCGAACTGCGTGAGCTGGCCCGCACCGGGCAGGCTCGTCACGGTAGCCGTCATTCCGGGATCAGCGGCCAGTGTGCCCTGGCCGTCCAACGGAATGGTGATGGTCACACCTTCGTGGGCGGTGCCCTCGTCTTCCAGTGCATTCACGATCTGCCTGCGCGGAAGGTCCTGCTGGCATCGCGGATCGGCCGGGACGTTGGCGCCGCTGTAGCAGCGCTGAAATGCGCCGAAGTCGTCCATGTCCACGTCGCCGTCCCCGTCGAGGTCGGCAGCCTGGCAGTCCGGCGTGCCGTTGTGCGGAACCGCCGGGCCGGACGCACACGCGGCGAACTTCGCGGTGTCGTCCTGGTCAATGTCACCGTCGTGGTCGAAGTCGGCCGCGATGGATGGAATCGTCTCGTAAGCCCCCAAGTCGACGGCGTAGCCTTGAATTCGGATGCGGCCGTCCAGATCGTCGACTCCCTCGGGCACGGCGGCGTTGTCACCGGCGTCGATGGCCAGCGATGTCGGCTGGAGGTGCAGGTCGCCGTAGTCATCGTTGACGCCGTCAAACTGCTGATCCGGGCCGGGGTCGGGGTTGCGAACGAACAGCGGGTCGTTGGGAATAACGGCGTTGTCGGCCGCGCCGCCCTGAACCACGCAGTGATCCAGCGTCAGCGCGCTGAGGTCACCGCCGACTTCGTTTGGTGTCGGCCCCGAGCCGGAAAAGGTGAAGTCTGCGAACAGGATGGAGTTCTTGATCGTGGTGGCAGCGCCCGTGCCGCTGTAGACGGCCGCGCCGTTCGAACCGGACTGATTCCCGGAGAACGTGCAGTTGAGAACGGTGGTCGCACCGCCGGTCGCCGTGGGGATTGCGTAGATGCCGCCGCCCGGCCCTTGTGCGGCACGGTTGCCGGCCAGAACACAGTTAGCCATGTGAAGCGCGGCATTCAGGTTGAAGATCGCGCCCCCGGAGTTCTGAGCGTTGTTACCCGTCAGGATGCACGAGTAGAGGTCGAGGTTCCCGCCAGCCACGTAGACACCGCCGTCCACTGCGTTGTTGCTCGCGAAGCGGCACGAGCCAAGCGTGGTGCCCGGGGCGCCATGTGCGACGTAGACCGCCCCGCCAGCCTCGGCCGCATTGTTCTTGAAGACCGAGTCGAAGTACGCGCCGTTCAGAATGTAGGCGGCCCCGCCCAGCGTTCCAGGATCGCCGCTGCCGTTCCCCCAGAATGTGCAGGCGCCTACGAACACTGGCCCGGTCACGTAGATTCCCGCCCCTTTGACGCCCAGATTCTGGGCGAAGACACAGTTGTTAATCCTGGGGCCGCCGTCCAGCCACGCTCCGCCGCCAGTGTCTGCGTCCGCCTCAGCCGGCCCGATCGCGGCGCCGCCCGTGATAGTAAAGCCGTCGAGCATGCAGGAGTTGTCCAGACCGGACCCGCGAACGACGTGAAAAGAGCGGAGCTGCAGGTTGCCGGCCCGGAATCCGGCGAGGACGGTCTCGGTCTGCGGATCAATTGTATACGGGTCGGGGTCCGTTGGCCGGTCGTAAGAGGTCGCCTCCGTCCCGGCAAAACCGCCGTAGAGGACGACGCCATTCCTGAGTCGGAACGAGGCGGCCTGCGCTTCGGCAGGCGTAGCCGTGGGCGGGAAAGGAACGTACGTGCCGCGGGCCACCCAGATCTGATCGCCCGGACCGGCGACCGCCAGCGCGTCCTGGAGCTGAGTGTACGCGGTGTTCCAACTGGTGCCGTCTCCGCCGGGCGCGGCATCCGCCTTCACGAAAATGACGCCCTGCACGTTCATGGTCGTAGCGGAGGCTTCCGCAGAGGGCGACGACTCGCCTCCGCCGGACAGGACCGAGGTCACGACGTAGTAGTAAGTTCTGCCGTCGGCCAAGGCAACGTCCAGATAGGTGGTACCCGGTACCTGGGCGGAGATCAGGGTTGCCGGCGAGAGCGTAAAGCCGCTGCTTGTTCCGCGATAGACGTTGTAGCCGGCAATACGCGGATCGTTCACGGCCGTCCAGGTCAGATTGATCAGCCCGCTGCCGGCCGCCGTGGCGGTCAGGCCGGTTGGCGCGAGCGAGAGCGTCTTGGCGCCGGCTTCGTTCGAAGGGGCCGACTCGCGCCCGAACCCGTCCATCGCGGTGACGACGTAATAGTAGGTCGTATCAGCGGCGAGGCCGGTGTCGTTGAAGGCGGCCGAGGTGAGGCCGGAGGCGACTTGGTTCGCCAGGCTGGGCGTGAACCCGGAGGCGGTTTCACGGTACACGCGGTAGCTGGCGAAGCTCGGTTCCGAACTGGGCGTCCAGGCGAGGTTTATCTGCGATGCAGAGAAGGGCGTGGCTGCGAGATTCACGGGGGCGGCGAGCTGCGTGACAGCGGATGCCTGACCGGAAGCGACGGATTCATTGCCGGCAGTGTCCACGGCTGTGATTCGGTAGTAGTACTGCGTCCCGGAGTTCAGGCCGGTGTCGGTATGAGTCTGGCCGGTCACGCCGGTGGCCACCTGACTGGCGGCTGAGGGCGTAAAGCCGGAGGTGGTGCCGCGGTAGATGTTGTAGCCGGCGAGCGTCGGCTCCTGGTTAGCGGTCCAGGCGAGATGGACCTGCGTGGCGGAGGCAGCCGTGGCTGACAGGCCGGTGGGCTGCTTCGGCTGCGTCGTGAACAGCAGTGTTGAGCCACTGACGCTGAATGCGCCGGGCAGATTATGGGCGCCCAGAACGAACTGGCTCGCGGTGAACGAACCGCTGGCGCTCGTGGCGTCCAGGATCGTATAGGTCTTACCGGCCCCGTTCGGCACCGCGAGATTGACGGTGACGGTAACGGTCGATGGGATATCCAGGGTGCCGCCGCTCACGCGGACCAGGTCGGGAGTGCCCGTGTTCAGGTCCAGGTCCAGCACGGAGCCCATAAGCATGGTCAGCCCGGACTGGAATGTCAGCGGCCCATGGCTGGTGGCCGTCCCCGGCGCGACTGTGCCCGAGACCGAGCAGCCGGCGGCAACCACGCCGTTGCCCGCGAGTGTGCCCCCGCCCTTGACGATGACGCCGCCCGTTCCCGTCGCGGATCCGGAGGTTGTCTTGCCGACAACCAGCGTGCCTTCGTAGACCGTGGTGCCGCCGCTGTAGGTGTTGGCCTTTGTGAGCGTGAGGGTTGCTGCTCCGCGTTTACTGATGGAAAAGTTCCCGCTCACGACGCCGGTGACGTTCAGTCCGCTGGCCTCCTGGCCGGCGGGTGCGTCGATCGTCCAGCTCTGGTTCGCACCCAGAAGCACATTACAGGAGATCGTCTGCGTCCCGCCGTAAGAGCTGGTCCTGCTAATCCCGTCGGTTCCAATCTGAAGCGTTGCGGGCGCACCCTGAAGGGTGAAAGCGGCCGGAGTGGCAATGGTCAGGCCGCGGATCACGCGGTCTCCGTGGATATCAGGATTTCCGGAGGCGAACCCGGCCCCGAAGGTTACCGTCGCGTCGCCACTGGGCAGCGACGCCGGGCTCCAGTTCGGGTAAGAGTTCGTGAGCGGCGGATGGTCATCCCAGGCGTTGGTGGCGCCTCCGCCGGTCCAGGTCCAGGTCTGGGCATGGGAGGGGCTCGTCGGGACGGTGACGGTGATAGCGGTGGCACACACGGCCAGACAGATCAACGGACGCATCGTTGCTCCTGTGCATGCGTACGGCTGTTCCCTGGATGTTCCGGTGTGGACTGGGCGACCCCGGCCCGCGGGGTACCCGCAAGCCCTTATAGAATGCTGTCCTTGGAATTTCAAGTGCAATCCTTTGGACGTGGCGGTACAACCAGGGCAATCGCATCTAAACCCCCTGCGTGATGACCGTCAGCAGGTAGTCCGGTT